>CAZZIG010000034.1:0-41382 GCA_964653975.1 uncultured Acidimicrobiaceae bacterium | reverse complement strand
GCCGTTGTCGGGAGGGATGAAGCGCCGGCTGACGATTGCCCGCGCCCTCATCAACAACCCGGAGCTGATCATCCTCGACGAGCCCACGACCGGTCTCGACCCCCAAGCCCGTCACCTGCTCTGGGACCGTCTCTATCGGCTCAAGCGGGAGGGTGCCACCCTGATCATCACCACCCACTACATGGATGAGGCCGAACAGCTCTGCGACCGTCTCGTGGTCATGGACCAGGGCAAGATCGCCGCCGAGGGTTCGCCACGCCAGCTCATCCAGCGCTACGCCCCGCGGGAAGTGGTGGAGCTCCGGTTCGAAGAGGACGCCAAGGACGAGGCAGTCTTGGAGATGGACGGGCTCGCCTCGCGATCCGAAATCCTCGCCGACCGGGTCCTCCTCTACACCGACGACGCCGAAGCCACCCAGCGCGGTCTCCACGAGCGGGGGATCAACCCCGAGCAGGTCCTCGTGCGTCGCTCCACGCTGGAGGACGTGTTCCTCCGTCTCACCGGCCGGGGGCTCGTCGACTGATGAGCAGCACCACGCTGAGCCGGTCGCTGCGCTACGCCGAATCCGAGGTCATCGCCTACCGACGCACCTGGAGAGGCACGGTGATCACCTCGTTCGTCAACCCGGTGTTCTTCCTCGCCGCCATGGGAGCCGGGCTGGGGACCCTCGTCGACGACGGGACCGGCCAGGCACTCTCGATCCCCTTCATCACCTTCGTGGCCAGCGGCTTGATGGCGGCCAACGCCATGCAGAACGGAGCAGGCGACGGGTCCTTCCCGGTGATGGCCGGGATCCTGTGGCGGAAGAACTTCCACGGCACGGTGACCACTCCGCTGGGCCCGGCCGACATCATGTTGGGAAGGCTGATCTGGGGAGTGGGACGGCTGATCTTCGTCCTCGTCGTGTTCGCCGTGATCGCGGTGCTGTTCGGGGCGTTGGAGATCGGGCCCGCCCTGGCGGCGATCCCCCCGGCAGTGCTCACCGGGATCGCCTTCACCACCGCCATCTCGGCGTGGACCCTCACCCAGAAGGACGGACGTAGTCTCTCGACCCTGTTCCGGTTCCTGATCGTGCCCCTCTTCCTCTTCTCCGGGACCTTCTTCCCCATCAGCCAACTGCCCGACTGGTTGGAGCCGGTCGCCTACGCCACGCCCCTCTTTCACGGTGTCGAATTGGTGCGCAAGTTCGCCCTTCCCGGAGTCGACGAGTCGATCATCACCAGCATCCCCGGTTGGGTCCACTTCGCCTACCTCCTGGTCATGGCCGGGGCCGGTCTCTACTGGTCGATACGCCTACTCGACAAGCGGATCCGCCAATGAGCGTCTCGGCGCCGTCGCGCATCACCCCGATCGGCCGGGTCACCCCGTTCCGGGCGCAGCGGATCTGGGAGAAGAACTACATCGCGTATCGGCGCTTGTGGAAGGTCGTGTTCAGTGGCTTCTTCGAGCCCGTCTTCTACCTCTTCGCGGTCGGGATCGGCGTCGGAGCCCTGGTAGGCGATGTCACCCTGCCCGGTGGTCAGGCGGTCTCTTATGCAGCTTTCGTGGCCCCGGCGATGATGGCGGCCTCGGCGATGAACGGGGCGGTCATCGAGACCACCTTCAACATCTTCTTCAAGCTCCACTTCGGCAAGACCTATGAAGGCATCTTGACCACCCCGATGCAGCCGATGGACATCGCCATCGGTGAGATCGGATGGGCGCTACTCCGTGGCCTCCTCTACTCGACCGCGTTCGTTGGGGTGATGTGGGGTCTGGGGATGACCGAGTCGTGGCTGGCCATCTTCGCCGTGCCCGCCGCCACCCTCGTCGGGTTCGCCTTCGGGGCAGCCGGGCTCGCCGCCGCCACGTTGATGAAGTCATGGCAGGACTTCGACCTCGTCACCTTGGTCACGATGCCGCTGTTCCTCTTCTCGGGAAGCTTCTTTCCGATAGACGTCTACCCCTCATGGCTCCAGTGGGTGGTCAAGCTGTCACCGCTGTACCACGGCAACGAGTTGCTGCGGGGCTTCACCCTGGGGATGGTCGACTGGACCATGCTGGGCCATGCGGCGTTCCTGGTGGTGATGGGTCTAGTCGGGGCCGCCATCGCCTCCAGACGACTGGACGGGATGCTGCGGAAGTAGGCCCAACTCACACCCGTTCGATTCGCAGGTTAGAGGTCCGATCCCCAATAACCTCTGGCCATGCCCCTCACCATCGGACCGCTTCGGGCCGACCCCCCGGTCGTGCTCGCCCCCATGGCTGGGGTGACCAACGCGCCCTTCCGGCGACTATGCCGGGAGTTCGGCGCCGGTCTCTACGTGTCGGAGATGATCGGGGCGAGAGGGCTGGTCGAACGGAACGAGAAGAGTTTGGCGCTGGCTCGGTTCGACGACGACGAGATCCCGCGCTCGATCCAACTCTACGGGACCGACCCGGGGTCGCTCGGGGAGGCTGTTCGCTATCTGGTGGCGGAGAGCGAGGTCGACCACATCGACATGAACTTCGGGTGCCCCATGGGCAAGGTGACCCGCCATGGTGGGGGCGCCGCGCTTCCCTGGAAAACCGACCTGTTCCGGTCGATCGTGCGGACGGCAGTCGCCAACGCCGGGGACGTCCCCGTCACGGTGAAGTTTCGAAAAGGGATCGACGACACTCATCTCACCTACATCGAGAGCGGGTTGATCGCCGAGGAGGAAGGCGCCGCCGCGGTGGCGCTGCACGCCCGAACCGCCCGCCAGCTCTATTCCGGAGAAGCCGATTGGGAGGCGATCCGGAGGCTGAAGGAGACCGTCACCTCGATACCGGTCCTCGGCAACGGTGACATCTGGACCGCCGGGGACGCGGTGGCGATGATGGAGTCGACCGGCTGCGACGGCGTCGTCGTCGGTCGGGGCTGTCTGGGAAGGCCCTGGCTGTTCCGCGACCTGGCCGACGTGTTCGCCGGTCGTCCCCTGCACGATCCGCCCAACCTGGGTGAGGTGGGCCAGATCATGCTCCGTCACGCCCAACTCCTGGTCGACCATTTTGGCTACCCGTTCGGCATCAACCTGTTCCGCAAACACCCCTCCTGGTACCTGAAGGGTTTCCCGGTGGGCCCGGTGCTCCGTGATGCCTTCTCCCGGGTGTCGTCGGTCGTCGAGCTCGCCGACCTGGTCGGCAAGCTCGACCCCGACCTCCCCTTCCCCGAGGAAGCCCATCACATGGTCCGTGGCCACAGCCATGGGCCCCGCCCGGTTCGGCTCCCCGAGGGCTTCCTCACCGACCGAGCCGGAACCCCCCTCGACCGCAGGGCGGAGGACGTGGTCAGCGGCGGATGAGGTGGGCCCACGATCCTCAGGAAGTGGGACCCGCAACCCGGGCCCCCCGCCGCGAGAAAGGTGGGTCTGTGCGCCCTCGAGAATTTCTCGAGGCGCACAGACCCACATCCGGGTCGTACTTCCTGAGGAAAGCTCAGCGGGTGGCGAAGGCTGAGACGGCGGTCAGGAGGAGATGGGCGAGGACGTCGATGGTCTGGTGGGCCACGTCGGCGCTGGGGTCGACCTCGACGAAGTCCATGGCGGTCACGGAGGGATGGGCGGCGCACCTCCCCACACCGAGCGCGAGCTGACGCACGGTGAGACCGCCGGGACGGGCACCAGGACAGGCAGGGGCGTAGACACGGTCGAGGACGTCGACGTCGACGTCGACATAGATGCGCTCACAGCTGGCGCTCAACTGGCTCAACGCCACATCGACGGCCGTACCCATACCCATCCGCTCCACCTGCTCGACGCTGACCGTCGTGACACCGGCAGCATTGGCGTAAGCCCGATAGGAGGCCGAGTTGGCGAAGGAGTGGACACCGATCTGGACGATGTTGGGACCGGGGAGACCATGCTCCTCGATGAGCCCCCGGATCGGGTTGCCGTTGCTCGGGCCGTCGTCGAGCACCCGGACGTCGTGGTGGGCATCGAAGGTGATGAGACCGATGGCAGAGAGGTCGTCCGAGCTCGCCGCCAGCAACGGTCGGGTGATGGCGTTGTCACCACCGATGTAGAGACGCAGGGGCACATCGGGCAAGGTCTTCGCCAGCCGTGTCACCTCTCCGAGCAACGTGACGGGGTCGAGCTCTGAGACCGGCCAATTTCCCATGTCGCGCACCGGCAAGGAGCCGAAGTCGGTGCCCCACTCACTATGAAAGGTGGAGTACCGGTCGAGACGATGACGGACCTCGAGGGGAGCGAGATCGGCCCGTGACTGGACCAAACTCGACTTGGAGGAAGGGACCCCGACGACGAGCAGGTCGGGCTCGGGGGAGTCCTGGGCGAGCCAGACCCCGGCACCCGGCCAGAGCCGGTCAGTCGGCGTCTTCATCGAGCATCGGGATGTCGACCCCACGTTCCCGGGCCACCTGACGGGCCTTCGGGTAGCCGGCGTCGGCATGACGCATGACACCGGACCCGGGATCGTTGGTGAGGACCCGCTCCACCCTGAAGGCGCCCTGCTCGGTCCCATCGGCCACCACCTGGGCGCCGGCATGGATCGAGTTGCCGATCCCGACTCCGCCCCCATGATGGACCGCCACCCAGGCCGCGCCGGACGAGACGTTGAGCATCGCGTTGTGGATGGGCCAGTCGGCCACGGCGTCGGTGCCGTCGGCCATCGACTCGGTCTCACGGAAGGGAGAGGCCACCGAGCCCGAGTCGAGGTGGTCGCGTCCGATGACGATCGGCGCCGAGACCTCCCCCGACGCCACCATCTCATTGAAACGGAGCCCGGCGAGATGCCTCTCGCCGTACGAGAGCCAGCAGATTCGTGCCGGCAGACCCTGGAAGTGGACCCTCTCCCCCGCCAGACGCAGCCATCTCTGCAGGGGCTGGTTGTCCGGGAAGAGGTCGCTCAGAGCCCGGTCGGTCGCCTCGATGTCCGAAGGGTCGCCGCTGAGCGCCACCCAGCGGAACGGTCCCGACCCCTCGGCGAAGAGATCGCGGATGTATGCGGGCACGAACCCGGGATATGAGAAGGCGTCGGCATAGCCGGCGGTCTGTGCCTCACCACGCAGGTTGTTGCCATAGTCGAACACCTCGGCGCCTGCCTCCTGGAACCCGACCATCGCCTCACAATGGGTCGCCATCGACTCCCGTGAGGACTTGATGTAGGTGTCGGGGTCATCCTCTCTCAACCGGACCGCCTCCTCGGGGGTGTACCCGGACGGGATGTACCCGTAGAGAGGGTCGTGGGCCGACGTCTGGTCGGTGACGATGTCGACTTCCAGACCCATGTCGAGCAGCTCGGGGAAGAGGTCGGCCGCGTTCCCGGCGAGACCGATGGAGAGAGCCTTTTTCGCTTTCTTGGCCGCCGCCGCCATCTCGATGGCATGACCCACCGAATCGGCCTGGACATCGAGGTAGCCGGTCTCGATACGGCGTGCGATCCGAGGCGGATCCACCTCGACGCAGATGGCCACACCCCCGTTCATTGTGATGGCCAATGGCTGGGCGCCTCCCATCCCGCCCAGACCCGCGGTGAGTGTCAGCGTCCCGGCGAGGGTGCCCCCGAATCTCTTCTCGGCGATGGCGGCGAAGGTCTGAAAGGTGCCCTGGAGGATCCCTTGGGTGCCGATGTATATCCACGAGCCGGCGGTCATCTGCCCGTACATCATCAGACCCTTCGCCTCGAGCTCCCAGAAGTGGTCGAGTGTCGCCCATCTGGGCACCAGGAGACTGTTGGCGATGAGGACCCGCGGCGCCATCTCATGGGTGGTGAACACCCCCACCGGCTTGCCGGATTGGACCAGCATGGTCTGGTCGTTGCCGAGACGCTCCAGTGTTCGCACGATGGCGTGGAGTGACTCGACGTTGCGGGCCGCCTTGCCCCTGCCCCCGTAGACGATGAGGTTCTCGGGGTCTTCGGCGACATCAGGATCGAGATTGTTCAGCAGGCAACGGAGCACGCCTTCTTGAAGCCAGCCCGGTGTGTTGAGCTCGGTCCCCCGGGGGGCGTGGAGAGGGAAGGTGAGATCGATCATGTGGCGCTGAGCCTAGAACCGAGGCTCGAGCACGGGGGCTCAGTTCATGACAGCCGGATTCGGAGAACCGGATTCGGCGACTTCGACGAGATTGTCGAGGAAGCGAACCCAAGCCGGTGTGACCACCGGGATCACAGGGTCGTCTGGGTCGAAGCCGGCGTGGGAAAAGAGCAGCGACGCCCCGTCGTCTTCACCGGGAGCCACCTCGAAGCTGATGGTCGTGCCCTTCCACCACGGTGGGCTCTCCTCCACATGCCATGCCACCGCGCCGTCGTCGGCCTGGCTCACCTTCAGTTCGAAGACGACATCGGTCGTCGGGAACCGCACCTGGAATACGTCCCCGGGTGAGCTCGCCGAGCCGCTCACGTCATCGGACCACCATCCGGCTATACCTGCGGTCGTCGACAGCCATCTCATCAGGTCACCGGGTCGGCATGCGGCCTCGAATCGAGCTCGTATCGCGTAGTCACTCATGTCGCCCTCCTCGTGGACTATTTTAGTACCAACTAATATAGCTCCCGCCGCAGTGTATTTCAATTTGAACTAAAATTGGGTAGATTGATCGCTTGGACGATCTCAAGGTCATCGCCGAGCCGCACCGCCGGCGCATCCTCGGACTGGTATGGGACCACGAGGTGTCGGCAGGTGACATCGCCAAGCATTTCGATATCACATTCGGTGCCGTCTCCCAGCATCTCACCGTCTTGAAGCGGGCCGGATTCGTCAACGTCCGTCCGGAAGGGAATCGCCGCCTCTATAGCGCAGACAAAGAGGCCTTGGGGCCACTGCGGGTGGTGCTCGAGACCATGTGGTCCGATACCTTGGGCGCGTTGGCCGATGCGGTGGAGGAGGGCGAAACGTGAGCGAGCCGATCGTGCTCACGCAACGCATCGCGGCCTCCCCGAACGCCGTCTATTCCTACCTCACCGAGTCCGGCAAGTGGGCACAGTGGCAGGGAGCCGGGGCGACGATAGAAGCGGTACCCGGCGGGACCTTCCTCATGATGATGCCCGACGGAGCCACGGCTCGGGGCCAGTTCGTCGAGCTGATCCCCAATCGGAGAGTGGTGTTCACCTGGGGATGGGTCGACCACCCGGGGGTTCCTCCAGGGTCGTCGACCGTAGAGATCGAGATCACTTTCGATGGGGACGAATCACTGGTGACCCTCACCCACCGCGACCTTCCTCCCGACGAGATCGAGATCCACACGCACGGATGGGAGCATTACCTGCCCCGTTTGGGTGAACTGGTCGCAACAGGGGACGTCGAACCGGACCCCGGTGCGGCGAGGCGATAGCGAAGGTCAGAACTGGGTGTCGACCACGTTCTGGAGACGAACCTGGCCCTGAGCGACCAATTTGTCGTCCGACTCCCTGGTGATGTTCACCTGCCACAGCTGATGGTTCCGACCCCTGTGGATCGGTGTTGCCTTGCCCAACAGGACTCCCTCGTCGGTTGCCTTGAGGAAGTCGGTCTTGTTGGAGAGTCCCATCGCCCCGGCCATGCCGTGCTCCATCGCCCACAAGGCCGCGCCGGTCGAAGCGAGAGTCTCGATGAAGGTGCAGTACACGCCACCGTGGACCACGCCGTAGGGCTGGTGATGAATCGGCTCTATCTCGAGGCGGCCTTCACAGTGGTCGGGGGAGGCGTCGGTCAGCTCGATACCGGTATGAGCGACGTAGGTCGGACGGTCCTCGAACGGGTTCATCATCAACTCCCGCATCCCGTCTCGAGCACCAAGACCGGTCCCAGGTCGTCGTCGACGTACTCCCAGACGGCCACGGCGAACCCTTCGAAGAAGGCGAGGTTGGTGACTACTTCCATGGTGCCGTCGCCGTTGATGTCGGCCACCGTGCCCACCCAATGGGCGGCGCCGAATTGGTCGTCCTCGTCGAGGACGATGGTCTCACCCAGGATCGCCGTCTGCACCTCCCCTTCTATCACCTTGCGCAGGAAGACGATCGAGTAGTCGCCCACCTCGAGCAGGAACCCCGGTGTCACCTCCTCGGCGACCACGATCACCTCGTTGACCCCGTCGCCTTCGAGATCGGTCCGCACCACCTGCTTGACCACGGGGTTGGCCACGTCGAGACCGCGCGATGCGAGCAGATCCCTGGCGAAGGAGGCGTAGGTGCCGTCGTCGGTCACCTCTTCGAACAGGTGGGGCTGCAGGGCCCAAGCCGCGGAGATCGCCACTCCGTAGGGACCGGGGAACTCGCCGAGCAGATCCGGATCCTCCAACTCCACCCCGACGAGGTCGAGCGGCGGGCACACCAGGGTTTGGGCGCCGCCGGAGGTCAGGTCGAGCTCGTCGAGCCGGATCACCTGGTAGTCCTCCCCACCGACGACGGGAAGGGCGCCTTCGGCCTCTGCATCCAGCCAGCCGCTCCCGTCCCACCAGCCGAGAGCACCGAACCCGGTGAGCACCAAGGGCTCGTCTGCCCAGTTGCCCTCGAGGAGACTGGTGGTGGTCGTGGTCGCGGGGCTCGTGGTGGTCGTGGTGACGATGGTCGAGGTGGTGGTGGCTGGTGTCGTCGTGGTCGTGGATGAGACCGTCGTGGTTGGGCCCGGAGAGGAAGTGGTGGAAGATTCTGACGTCTCCGCTGGACTGCAGGCGGATACGACCAGCACGGCAGCGACGAGTGTCTTGCGCATGGGGTTACAAGTTAGACCGGACCGGGACCGCGGAAGCGGAGCAGGTCGACCCCGACCTGACGCGTGAGACGCGGGAGGAGGTGGAGCGGCAACCCGATGACCGTGAACGGGCTCCCTACGATCGACTCCACGTAGAGGCCTCCCCTCTCTTGTAGCGCGTATGCGCCCGCTTTGCCCATGGGCTCACCGCTGTCGACGTAGTCGGCGATCTCGTCCTCGGTCATGGTGAGCATCTCGACCTTGGTCACGTCGACCAACGAGCGGACCTCACCGTTGCCGGCGACCGCAATGCCGGTGAAGACCTCGTGGACATCGCCCTGGAGCCGGTTCAGCATGGCGCGGGCCTCGGCGGGATGACCCGGTTTGCCCATCACGTGACCGCCGTGCACCACCGTCGTGTCCGCACCGATCACCACCGAGTCGGGATCGGACACCGCGATCGCCTTCTCCCGGGCAAGCCGTTCCACATAGGCGCCCGGGTCTTCGCTGGGGAGCCTGGTCTCGTCCAAATCTGGCGCCCTGGAGACGAAGTCGAGGCCGAGTCGGGACAGGAGGTCGATCCGTCGCGCCGAGCCAGAGGCGAGGACCAGTCTCACACCAACCTCCCGAGCCGGACGACATCGGTCGGGTGCCCGAGGACCTCCAACTCCTCCAACGGATTGGCAGGGAAGAACACGGCGTCGGCGGGAGCCCCGATCTCGAATGAAGCTGAGCGACCCGTGGCGAGGAACGCCGAATCGGAGACCGCGGCGACCACCTGAGCCGCGGAGAGACCGTAGTCACCCAGTACGAGAGCCTCCTCCGCCACATCAGCCGGGGACCCGACCAGATCGGTCCCGGCCAAGACGTGGACGCCGGCCTCCACGGCGAGAGGCAGGAGCTCGCGGACCCGCTTCAGACCTTCGAGGAAGAGCCTCCCGCCGCTGGACGATTCGCCCAGTTGCTCCAGCGTCGCCTCGCAGCGGAGGACCGTGGGAACCCACATCCCGGCTCTCTGCCCGAGATCTTCGAGGTCCGCCTCGGTGAGGAACATCCCATGCTCGATCGACTGAACCCCCGCCGCCACGGCCATGGATGGGACGTCGGGCGCCATGGTGTGGATCGCCACCCTGGCTCCCTCCGCTCCCGCTGCCTCCACCGCGAGCCGAAGGTGATCTTCGTCGAAATTGGCGACCGGACCGACTCCCTTACGGGGCCAATCGCCGGCGAGCTTCACCCATCCCGCACCTGCGCGTGCCTCTGTGCGAACGGCAGCGATGAGATCGTCGTCGTCGACCTCGACGGCGAATCCCGGGTAATAGCCACCAGGTGAGGCGATGACCCGGGCCGCGGCCTCGATGTCCGGCCGGTCCCCGGGGGGAACGACTCTCATCATCTGAATGGTGACGTCGTCGGTCCACCCCTTGTCGAGGAGCAACGTCACCCCCGCCCGAAGCGAGGAATGGGCCCGGTCGACCGCGCCTTCGAGATTCCCTGGCTGATAGTTCAGGTCGTTCGAGGCGAGATGGGCATGGGCATCGACCAGACCCGGCAACGCCCACAGACCCTCGCCGAAGGTCGATTCCGCTTCGCCCGACGGTTCGGCCCACCTCCCATCGACGATGTCCCGGGCGACGGTCTCGCCGGCGGGTGATCTCAGCACCATTCGAGTACTCACGTATCGTCACGCTAATTGTCGACTGGTCCGCATAATGGCCTCGATGCGTCGTCTTCTGCTCCTCGCCGGATTGTTCGTGGCAGTGGCCTGCACTGCTCCCGCCGCCGTGACGACGAGCGTCACCACGCCGGCCACACAGCCTTCCCCTCCGGTGACGACGACCATGCCCACGCTGGACGTGGAGGTGCAGAACTGCTCGTCTCCCCCCGTGACGTTCAGCCCGCTTTGTGAGATCTTCGATCTGTTGGAGACGTGGTACGTGGACACGCCCATAGATGCCGAGTCCCTCGCCGAGGTGGCAGTGCGCGGTTTGGGGGAGTACACCACCACCGAAACAGAGGAGCCTCCGCGCACCCTGTTCTGCGCCATCCCGCATGAAGCGTTCATTCCACTTTGTGACGAACTGGCGGACAGAGTCGCGAATACGCGGGTCCCGGTCGGGGCGGCGGTGGAGGCGGCGATGTCCTACATGATCGATGCCACGCTCGGGCCGTTCACCTACTACCTGCCGCCGGGCCAGACCGGTTCGGTTCGCCTCAACGGTGTCGTGGGCGGTGTGGGGGTGGTGCTCGACGCCAGGGACGCAGTCGGATCGAAATGCACCCAGATCACCGACGTGTGCGAGCTCGAGATCGTGGTCGTCCTCGAGGACAATGCCGGGTTCGAGGCGGGGCTGGTGGCCGGTGACATCATCACCGCGGTCGACGGAGAACCGGTCGACGGCAAGGGGTTCACCGCCCTGGTGTCTCTCATTGCCGGGGAAGAGACCGGTGCGGTGGAGATCTCCGTCGAACGGGATGGCACCGAGATGTCGTTCAACGTGGAGAGGACCGAGCTGACGATACCGACCGTCGAGGCCGACCTCCCCTTCGACGACATCGGCTACATCAAGATCCCCGATTTCGAGTACGACATCCCCCACCTCGTGTCCGACACCCTCGATCAACTCGACGAACTCGGTGTGGACACGATCGTCGTCGACCTGAGGGACAACCCTGGAGGGCTGATCGACTCGGTGGTCGAGGTCGCCGACGAGTTCATCGACGGTGGGCTGGTGATGGTGAGCGACGCAACCAACGAGCACCTCGAATACGAGGCGACTCCGGGGGGCACGGCCGCCGACGAACGCATCGTCGTACTCGTCAACCAGGGGACGGCATCCGCAGCCGAGATCCTGGCAGGAGCATTGAGAGACCGGCGTGATGCCGTCCTCGTCGGTACCTCCACATTCGGTAAAGACGCCGTGCAGATACCCTTCACCCTGCGCAACGGAGGCGAGCTCTACGTGGTCGTCGCCCGCTGGTCGACACCAGATGGCGACACTGCCGGCGATGGGGGCCTCATCCCCGATAGAGAGGTGACGTGGCCGTCCGGGTTCAGCGTCGAGGAGATCGTCGAGATGGCGCTGGAAGCAGCCTCATGAGGTCGAAGAGAACACTGGTCGGGCTCCTGGCCCTCGCCCTCTTGTTGGCATCCTGCACCACTGACGCGACGACGACCACGACCACCAACCCCACCACGTCGACGTCGGCCGCTTCCACGACGACGATCACCGGGGACCCGGGACCCACCTCCACCACGGTCAGCGACCGCAGCCTCGAGGTGGTCGACTGCGATGGTCCCTCCGAGCAGGTGGAGATCGTGTGCGAGGCGTTCGACCTCATCCGGGACAACTACGTCGACCCCGTGGACACCGACACCCTCGCCGAGGCAGCGATTCTTGCGCTGAACACGTTGGACGGAGCCGACTCCGATGAGCCGCTGGTGTGCGCGGCGCCCGATGAGGCGTTCCTCGCGGTGTGCGACACCGCGGCAGGGGCCGCCGACGACAGCACGGAGGCTGCCGAGGCCATAGTCACCGGGTTGGCGTCCTATGCGCTCGACCCCAACTCTGGCTACCTCGACCCCGATGCCCTGGAACTCCTCCAAGAGGAGCAACAAGGCCAGATCGAGGGCATCGGCGCGCTCGTCTCTCCCGAAGACCAGACGATCCCGGGAGAGAACAAGCAGTGTGGGGTGGTGTCGGTGACGTGTCAGATCCTCATCGTCTCCACCATCAGCGGGGCACCGGCCGAAGATGCGGGTCTGGAGCGCGACGACGTCCTCATCGAGGTCGACGGGCAATCGATCATGGGATGGACGATCGACGAGGTGACCGCGGCCGTGCGCGGGCCCGAGGGGACCGACGTCACTCTCACCCTGGAACGGGATGGCGAGCAGTTCGAGGTCACCATCACCCGGGCGGCTGTGGTGATCCCCGTCATCGAGACCGAGACCATCGGCGAGGTCGGCTATGTGAGTCTGGCCACCTTCAGCGGCGGGGCCGGCTCCCAGTTCAAAGAGGCCATAGTCGACCGCCTCGCCGACGGGGTCGATGCGCTGGTGATCGACTTGCGCAACAACCCGGGAGGTTTTCTCACCACGGCCATCGACGTGGCCTCGGTCTTCCTCGAGGATGGAGACGTCGTGGTCACCGAGGGCCCGGGCGAGTCGACGAGCTACGAAGTCAACGGAGACGCCATCGTGCCCGAGGGAATCCCGGTCTACCTCGTGGTGAACAAAGGAAGCGCCTCGGCCTCCGAGGTGGTCGCCGCCACCATGCAGGAACGGGATCGTGCCCTGATCGTCGGGGAGAGCACCTTTGGGAAGAACACGGTGCAACAGAGGTTCAGCCTCTCCAACGAGGGAGCTTTGAAGCTGACCATCGCCCGCTGGCTCACCCCGGGAGGCCACGACTTCGGTGGCGTCGGAGTCAGCCCGGACGTCGAGATCGACGTGACCGGTCTCACCGCGGAAGAACTGGTGGCTGCGGTGGTCACTACCGGCTGATCAGACCGATCGAGCCTCGATGGGAACGAGACGTAGCCGCCCATAGGCGATATAGCCGAGCACGGCCACGTTGAGCAGGTTCACCACGATGTTCAGGTATTCCTCGCGCCCGAGGTGGAATACAACGGCCCCAAGCATCACCAACCCCAGACCCAGAGCGGCCAGCGGGGTGAGCACCGGGAGCACCCGGGTCAGTGAGGGAAGGATCAACCCGAGGCCACCGAGGATCTCGGCAACACCCGTCACCGCGTGCATGGTGTCGCTGAGGTCGTACATCCACGACAGGGTGTTGGGCAGACCTTCGGGGACGATGAAGTGCATGACCCCGATGGCGATGAAGTAGAGACCCACCAGCCATTGGAGGATCCAGAGAACTCGATCGTGCATCAGGGCTCCACGCTCAGCCGAGACCGGGGTAGGCGAGGCCGGTGTTGGCGTGACAGTCGTACCCGTGGGGGTTCTTTCCCAGGTACTGCTGGTGATAGTCCTCGGCGTAGTAATACTGACCCAAGGGCGCGATCTCGGTGGTGATGTCACCGAAACCGTTCTCGGTGATGACCCCCTGGTACGCGTCTTTCGACCTCTTGGCCTGATCGAGTTGCTCGTCGGTCGTGGTGTAGATCGCCGACCGGTACTGGGTGCCGACATCGTTTCCCTGCCGGTAGCCCTGGGTGGGATCGTGGGTCTCCCAGAAGACACGGAGCAGCTCGTCGTAAGAGACCTCGTCCGGGCGATAAACCACCATGACGACTTCGGCATGTCCGGTTCGGCCCGAACACACCTCCTCGTAACTCGGGTTCGGGGTAGCCCCACCGGCGTACCCCGCCGAAGTCGTGTAGACACCGGGCAGGTTCCAAAAGCGCCGCTCCGCACCCCAGAAACAACCCATCCCGAAGACGGCTACCTCGGTGCCGTCGGGGTAGGGCCCGACGAGTGGGTTGCCGTTGACGAAGTGTCGAGCCGGGACCTCGACTGGGGTGTCTCGACCGGAGAGTGCGTCACCCGCTGCCGGTACCTCTGTGCTCTTTCGTCCAAACATTCGAGTTTCCTCCTCTGACTCAATCGCCCTCTCCGGTCGTCAGGACAGCCTCGAGTTCCATCTCGACGACCCAACGCGGGTCCAACAAGCCATCCACTACAACCATGGTGGAGGCCGGTCGTATTTCACCGAATGCCTCCCCATGTGCACCTCCCACCGCGTCGGCATGAGTGGCATCGGTGATGTACATCCGGGTGCGCACCACCTCGGCGGCCGTCCCACCCGCCTCGGCGAGGGCGTCGAGCATGATCTCGATGCAACGTGCCGCCTGGCTCGCCGCGTCCGGGTCGACGAAGTCGTCGGGCCAGATCGGGGCAGTGCCGGCCACCATCACCCACTCACCCACCCGCACCGCCCTGCTGAACCCGTACCGGGGCTCGAAAGGAGATCCGGAGGAGATGTTCTGTCTCGTCATGTCTCGAGGTTACGGCTCACTTGACATCGTGGCTATTGAGCGTATGCTCAAAGCAAGTGCTTTGAGCATACGCTCAAGGAGGATGGACTCGACAAGGGGGTAGACAATGCAATACGGGATCCTCATCTACTCGATCTACGCGGCGGTGGCCATCGCGATGACCGCTCTGCTGGCGAGGACCCTGTTCAAGGCGGGGGCGGTGTTCCTCGACGACGTGTTCGAAGGCAAGCCACGTCTCGCCGAGGCGGTGAACCGGCTGCTCGTGGTGGGCTTCTACATGCTGAACCTCGGGTACGGGCTCTTCCTGCTCCGCGCCGAGCAGCAGGAGACCGCCTTCGACGCCGTGGCCTATCTGGTGAACCGTATCGCCATCCTCTTGGTGACCCTCGGTCTGATCCACTTCGTCAACGTATTGGTCTTCTGGAAGATCCGACACAGGGCCGAGCTGCGCAACGCTCCCCCGCCAGTGGCGCCGCAGATCCTCGTCAAGGACGCCCACAACGACGATGGGGTGTGATGGAACGACTCACCATCGTCTACGACGAGCACTGTGCGGTTTGTCGTCGTGCCAGGGACTGGCTCCTCACTCAGCGGACCTATGTCCCACTCGAGCTTCTCGCCGCCGGATCACCGGCGGCGAAAGCCCGATTCGGGGGTGTCCCCTGGCTGGGACAGGAGTTGGTCGTGGCCGACGACTCCGGCAACGTCTGGGTGGGACCGGCGGCCTTCCTCACGGCGCTGTGGGCGACCAGGAGATACCGTTCGTGGTCGGTCCGGCTGTCTGGTGAGAGACTGGCTCCACTCGCCAAATCGTTCTTCGAGATGGTGTCGACGCGACGCCATCGCTGGGTCAGATTCCTCGAGGACGACGAGGAGGAGTGCTCGTGGTGTCAGAATTGACCGAAGTGGACAACCCCGAGTCGAGCGACACCCGAGAACGAATCATGGCCGCCGCCCTGGAAACGGTGCGGAAGTCTGGGATCACCGGGACCAGTGCCCGGGCCATCGCTTCGACGGGAGGCTTCAACCAGGCGTTGATCTTCTATCACTTCGGCTCGGTGACCAACCTCCTCATCGAGGCCGCCCGACGCTCGTCGGCTGCCAGGGTGGCGGCTTATCAACAGGTCACCGCAGAGATCACGTCTCTCACCTCCCTCGTCGACGTGGCCCGACGGTTGCACGACGAGGCGGAGCGGGACGGCTCGGTCGCCGTTCTCACCCAGTTGATGGCGGGAGCCGCATCCGACGCCGAGATGGGTGAGGCGATCCTGGCCGGGTTCGAGGGCTGGATCGACCTGGTGGAACAAGCCCTCAGCAAGGCCCTCGACGGCCAACCCATCGCAGCGGCAGTGCCGCCAAGAGAGGCTGCCTATTCGATCGCCGCCCTGTTCCTCGGAATCGAGCTGATGGCCCGTCTCGACCCCGAGAAGTCCGAGGCTTCCGCGGTCTTCGATGCCCTCCACCAACTCGCCGCTCTGATGGAGTCGATGCCCGCGATCTTCGCACGATTCGTCAAGTCCCCCGGCGAATAGCGACGGAACGGGCAGACCTCACTTCTCGCACTCTCTCGGACTTGGTTAGCCTCGTGGGTACCCAATGCGGTTCTTGCGTCCCTTCACGGCACTCCTCACCCTGTCCCTCGTGGTCTCTCTCGTGGCTACCGATGGGCCGGTGGCGCTCGCCCAGTCGACCGACTCCGCAGAGGACGACGCCGAAGAGGCCAGAGAGCGGGCAAAGGCGGCTACCGGCCTCGTCGACGAGGCCGTCGCCAACCGCGACCAGATCGAACGTCAGCTCGCCGACTCCATAACCCGTCTCAACGAGCTGACCGCACAGCTCTCGGCGGTCGGTGCCGACCTCGACCGGATCGCCGCACAGGTCGGCTATGCCGACGTCGAGTTGGCAGGGATACAAGCCGACATCGAGAGTCAGGCGGTGGATGCCTATATCACCGTTCTCGCCTCACCGAGTGTCTCGGTGGTGAACAGCGGGACCGTGGAGAAGGCGCTGGTGGCGAGTTCGGTCGTCGAGGACGTGGTCGCCGATGGCCGGCTGACGGTCACGGAGCTGTTCGCCAAACGCAAAGACTTGTTAGACCTCCAGGAGACCTTCCTGGCCGACCAGGACGAATACGCCAGGCTGCAAGCCGAGATCGACGCCGAAGTCGCCAGATACACCGACCTGTTCGAGCAGGCGGACACCGATGTCGCCGTCGCCATAACGGAGGCGGAGGCGGCCGATCGAGAGTACCGGGCCGCTCTGAGCGCCGTAGAGGTGGCACGGGCCAAGGAAGCCGAGCGGGAGCGGCAGGACAGCCGCCCCCGAGACGAACAGACCACCACCACCCCACCTTCGACGTCCACGCCGACCACCAGCCCGACCAACCCGACCACGACGGCTCCCCCCTCCACCTCGACCACCTCCGGCGGGAGTGGCGGATCCTGGGATCATCCCCCACAGGTGGAGCAATGGCGCGGCTTGGTACAGCAGTTCTTTCCCTCCAACCGTGTCGAGGAAGCGCTGGCGATCATCAACTGTGAGTCGAACGGAGATCCCAACGCGTTGAACCCGTACTCGGGGGCCGGTGGCCTCTTCCAGTTCCTCCCCTCGACCTGGACGACGACGTCGCCGGCTGCCGGTTATGGGGGCTACAGCGTCTTCGACCCCGAAGCCAACACCGCGTCTGCCGCCTGGCTCGCCAACCACTACCAGAACCTCGGTTACTACTACTGGCAGCCCTGGAGCTGCAAGCGGGTCCTGGGCTAGGTGTCCCTGGTGGCGGCGTGGGCCACCAGGACCGACCGATCCGTCGAGCCGGTTATCGCCGCCGTGGTCGAACCGACCACCAGCCGCTTGACGCCGCCGAGCCCCCTCACTCCCATCACCACCAGGTCAGGTTGGCTCGTCTCGATCCGGCCGATCAGCGCCCTGGTCGGCCTTCCGGTGAGGGTCGTGGTCTCGATGTCTGCGCCGGTCGAGGAGAGCACCGCCATCGTCTGCTCCACGGCCGAGCCGACGTCGACCCGACCGTCATCAACGGCGACCACATCCACCGCCACTTCCCGGAGCCACGGGAGGGAGGCCAGAGTCTCCACAGCCCTCATCGAGTGAGCCGAACCGTCAGCTGCCACCAGGGCCCTGGCGACTTTCCCGACCTGACGGGCGACGAGGACTGGCGAGGCCGGCTCCCTGATCAGCCAATCGGCGGTGCTTCCGAGATGGAGAGACTTGAGCATGCCCGAGCCTCGTGGCCCGATGGCAACCAGATCCCATGGTCTGGAGATGAGCGCGAGACGGGGATCGATGCTCGCCCGCAGATTCTCGACGGTGTCGAATCCATGTCCTTCGGCCGCGCGGGGTTCCTCGGGTCGCCAGGCATGCAGCTCTGCCTCCTCAGGCTCCACCGGACGCATGTCTGCGGACGGGTCGGCGGTCACGACCTCGAGTCGCCATCCCTCCCAGTCGTGGGCGATGATCCAATCCCAGCAGCGATCCGCCTCAGGAGAGCGATCGTCACCAAAGGCGAGCACCTTGGTCACTTCGAGTCCTCCTCAGGCTCGTCACTTGGCGGCACCCGAGCGGGCGGGTCGTCGCCGGGCCCCGACTCCGTGATCGCGTCCCGTTTCTCTACCCGCAGCGAGGCCCAAATGGTGACGGTGAGCACAGCGGCGATGACCGTGAGGCTGATCCAGGTGGGCATGTGATAGAACTCGGCGAGGAGCATCTTCACCCCCACGAAGGCGAGGATCACACCGAGACCGGTATTGAGGTAGCGGAACCGGCCCTGCATCCCACCGAGGAGGAAGTAGAGGGCGCGGAGGCCGAGGATGGCGAACGCGTTGGAGGCGAAGACGATGAACCGCTCACGTGACACCGCGAGGATCGCCGGGATCGAGTCCACCGCAAACACCACATCGGTCGTCTCCACCAGGATCAACACCGCGAACAATGGGGTGGCGAGGAGGCGGCCGCTTCTCCTCGTGAACAGCTTCTGGCCGTCGAGCTCGGGGGTGGACGGGATCACCTTCTGAACCAGTTTGAGGACAGGGTTGTCCTCGGGGTGGACTTCTGCCTCGTCGTGGCGGTAGATCCGCCAGGCGGTGAACAAGAGGAAGGCACCAAAGACGTAGAGGACCCAGTCGAAGCGGTCGAGGAGCTCGGTCCCGATGACAATGAAGACGAAACGGAGGATCAGTGCCCCGAAGATGCCCCAGAACAGCACCCTGAACTGGTATTTTCGGGGGACGGCGAAGTAGCTGAAGATCACCGCCCACACGAATACGTTGTCGACAGAGAGACTCTTCTCGATCAGATAGCCGGCCAGGTACTCCCCGGACGCCTGGGCTCCCTGCCACCAGAACATGACACCGGTGAAGGCGAGGCCGATGGCGATCCACACCGCGGACTCGATGGCAGCTTCCTTGATCGAGATCTCATGTGGAGTCCGGTGCACCAGGAGCAAGTCGACGACCAGCATGATCGTGATAGCGGCGATGAAGGCGACCCAGACCCAGAGGGGGACATCGAAACTCGCGAAATTGGCGCGGCTGTTCTCGGTTGCGGCTAGGACGGAGACCAATGCAATGGCAATGATATGGCCGGTGGGTCCGGGCGCAATTCAGCCGCGAACATCCCCCTTCAAATCGGCCCGTCATTTCGCTTACTTTGAGGGAAGAGCGAAGGGAGTCCTGGCCATGACCAGATACTTTGGACGAGCCGTCTTCGAATTCCTCAAAGAGCTCGACGCCAACAACAACAAGCAGTGGTGGGAAGCGAACAAGCAGAGATACGTCGAGGTCATTCGCGAGCCTGCCCTCGACTTCATCGTGGACTTCGGAGCGCGTCTCCGCGCCATCTCGCCGCATTTCACCGCGGACACTCGGGTCAACGGAGGGTCGCTGATGCGGCCGTACCGGGACATGCGATTCTCCAATGGGGTCCCGTACAAGACGAATGTCGGAATCCAGTTTCGCCACTCGTCGGGAAGAGACGTCCACGCCCCCGGCTTCTACCTCCATCTCGAGCCGGGTCAGAACTTCGCGGGGGTGGGGTTGTGGCATCCGGAGACGGCGGTGGCCAGGAAGATACGCAAAGCGATCGGTGAAGACCCCCGCGGTTGGGGCAACGCCGCCCACGCCGACTCGTTCACCGACATCTGGACAATCGGCGGCCACGACGATGACCGTCTCAAGAGGGTTCCCAAGGAGCTCGACGGTGACCATCCCTACCCCGACGACCTCCGCTTGCGCAGCTTCAGCGCGGGAACCAGGCTTACCCAGAAAGTGCTGACTTCGGCCCAGTTCGGCGACGACTTGTTCCGGTCGTTCGAGAAGGCGGGGCCTTACACCCGATTCCTGTGCCGTGCCATCGGGTTGCCGTTCTAGCGACTTCGAGGTGGACGGGAGCCGTCTCAGGGCCTATTTTGTGAGTTCCTACCCATGGGGGGATGTGGACATTGGCGATCTATGACGGTGTAGTCACTCTCGCCGACGACGACATACCGGTGATCGTGGAGCTCGACGACGATCATGTGCGTATGTCGGCTTCGGGCAAGGAGATCGGTCAATGGCCCGCCGACCAGATCACCATCACTCATCTGGCCGACACGACCTACACCATCACCGCCGAGGACGAGACCCTCCAGTTCGTGCCCAACCAACCCTCACTGTTCGCCGCCGCCGTCAACGGCGCCGGCGAGAAGACCAGAGTGCCCTCGTCCCCGAAACCGGTGTCGGGAGATCCAACCGGCGACAGGGTCAGAGAGGCGCCACCGCCGCGACCGTTGACCATGGGGCTGTTCTATGCCCTCTGCGTCACCACCGCCGCCCTGGCAGTCTGGTCACTGGTCAGCATGATCTTCTAGAGCGGTATTTGGCCGCTCGGAGTGGGGAGAAGGTACGGAGTAGAGGGTACGGAGTATCGAGCCCGGTATCCGGTGCTCGGTACGGGATCGCCGGCAGTCGAGCCCTACTGAGAGCGAAGCGTTCCGGGCTCAGGAGCCCGGAATCTCCATCCATCCGGTGACATGGTCGAGCAGGTATTCGCTGACTTCACGGGAGCTGTCCAGGACCTCGCAGAGTTGCTCCCGGCCCATGAGCACATCGACCAGGCTCACCTGGCTCTTCCCAGTCAGTTGGAGCCGTCGCTCCGGAGCGTCCATCACGTCCGAGTAGGAGTCCACCGCCGACACTTCGATCGGTAGGTCGATGCCACCGAGCCCGGCGAGGTCGGTGGAGAGGACGAGCAGGTCAGGTGGGTGGTGCAGGGGCGGAACGGCCCAGTTGAAGTAGAGGTCGAGAAAGTAGTCGTCCGGCGGCTCCTCGAAGTCCGCCATCTTCTCCAGCTGTGAGCGCAGCGACAACACGACGTTCGGGTTGACGTCCAGGGCGACATGGAGGTCGATCGGCCCGCCACATCCCGCCTCGGGATGCACGTCGACCTCCCAGGACTGTCGTAGCGAATAGGTCTCGACGAAGTGTCGCTCGTCGTGGACGTGAAATCCGTGATCGGTGGCGTGCTCTTTGAAGTCGGCGATGAAGCCGGGGATGTCTATGGCCATCTGGTGTCGAGGTTATTGGGTTCGCTCGTCTGTGACCAAGGAGACACTCACGACCGTCTCCGCCACCCGACCAACAGCCCCGCGATGAACCCGAAGACCGCGGCCACCGGCATCGCCGGCCCCGGTTCCTCGACGAACGACTCTGCGCTCGGGTCCTCCGGGGTGCCCGGTGGGCGACCAGTCCGCAGGTAGATCTCGTAGGCCTTGGTCACCTGGGCGCCGAAGAGGAACACCGCCGAGAATATGTATGCCGCGAGAAGGATCACGAACAGGGCACCGACGAGGTCGGCCACGCCCCCTTCGGAGAGCCGGAAGTAGACGCTGACCCCGTAGGCGGTGAGCAGGAACGCCACCGCGGTGAAGAAGGAGCCCCACCAGACAGCTCGCCAACGTACCTTCGCCCGGGTCAACGTCTGGAAGATCAATGCGATGACGAACGGGAGGACCACGACCGAGACCAGCGGAGTCAGCAGCGTGATCAGCTCGTGCACGGGCTCGAAATCCTCGGGGAAGAGGCCGCCGAGGAACTGCCAGACGTTGTTGAGCAGCAGGACGGTGACCAGGATCAGACCGAGACCGAGGGCCCAGAGGAATCCGAGACCACGTTTGCGGATCGTGCCCCAGATCCCGGTGGTCTGCTCGTGAGGCACCTCGAAGATGTCGTTGAGGTCGTTCTGCAGCTCGAGGAACAGGCTGGAACTAGTCCACAACAACAAGACGACACCGACCGCACCGGTGACGGAACTGGTATCGGCGAGTTGCTCCAGGACCAGCTCCACCGAGTCCACCACGGTGGGTCCGGCAACCCGGTCGATGGCAGCGATCAACGCGTCCTGGGCGGCGTCATTGCCCCCAACGACGAGGGCGACCACGAAGACGCTGAGGATCAACAGCGGCGCCATGGCGAAGATCGCCCGGTAGGACACCGCGGCCGCCATCCGGTTGACCCGGTCATACCCGAACTCCTTGGCGGCGTATCTGAAGATCGAGTAGGTGGTCCTGGCCCGCTCTTTGATCGTTTGCATCATGTCGGAGCCTCAGGCTATCGGGACATACACTCCTCGCCGATGAGCCATCCCTTCGACCCACCGATCGAGACGATGGAGGCCAAGGTCTCCGAGAAATGGCCCACCGGCGACTTCGTCTACGAGCCGAAGTGGGACGGGTTTCGCTCGCTTTCCTGGTCGACGCCCGAGATCCGCCTCGACTCCCGCAACAAACGGCCCCTCCTCCGTTACTTCCCCGAGCTCGAGCCGGCGTTGGGGCAACTCCCACCCGGGACCGTGGTCGATGGCGAGATCGTCGTGGTCGTCGACGGCGTCACCGACTTCGACAGCCTGCAGCAACGCATCCACCCCGCGGAGTCCCGGGTCAACATGCTCTCGGAGAGGACACCCGCCGAAATGGTCGCATTCGATCTCCTCGCCGACAGGGGCGAGGACCTACGGGAACGTCCCTTTGCGGAGCGGAGGGAGCGACTGGTGTCATTGCTGGGCGAGCTCGACTTCCCCTGGCACCTCACCCCCGAGACCGACGACGAGGACACCGCGAGAGCCTGGTTCGACGAGTTCGAGCCTGCCGGATGTGACGGGATCATCGCCAAAGACCCCGGTCTCACCTATCAGTCCGGGAAACGGGCGATGATCAAGATCAAGCATCGCCGGACCATCGACGTGGTCGTGGGTGGGTTCCGCGAGCACAAAGACGGAGGGAAGATCGGTTCCCTGCTCCTCGGGTTGTACAACGACCAGGGCGACTTCCATTTCATCGGTCACTGCTCCGGGTTCCCGAACACCGATCGGGTGGAGATCTACGACCGCTTCGTCGAGCTCAGAGCGGACGAGAGTTTCGACGCGGCGGCCCGGGCGCCCGGCGCGGAGAGCCGGTGGTCGGCCGGCAAGGACAACTCCTGGACCCCGGTGCAACCGGGAGTGGTCATCGAGGTGAGTTATGACCAGTTAGAGGGTGATCGCTTCCGTCACGCAGCGCGGTTCCACCGCTGGCGACCCGACAAGGACGCCAGCGACTGCACCATGGACCAGTTGGAGCGTCCCGAGGGAGCCAATTTCGCCGAGGTGGTGGACGGTTAGAACGCTCCGGTCCGGGTCGGCTCGGGGAGATCCCTGATTCTCCCAAGATCCGGGAGATGCCACACTGCCGACGAATGGGCCAGGACAACATCGTCGAGATCGCGGGCCTGACCCACGACTACGGAGGGGTGGTCGCCCTGCGCGACCTCGACCTCACCGTTCCCCCCGGTGTCACCGGTCTGGTGGGGGCCAACGGCGCCGGCAAGACCACGATGCTCAGGCTCCTGCTCGGGCTGCTCCACCCGACCTCGGGGAGGATGACCGTCATGGGCCACGACCCGGAGACCGAGCCGCTCGCGGTCCGGGCCCGGCTCGGCTACATGCCTGAAGGCGACTGTCTGCCCAAGGATCAGACCGCGGCCGACTTCGTGGCATACACCGCGCAGTTGGCCGGGCTCCCGCCCAGCGAGGCGAGACGACGCTCCTCGGAGACGCTCTTCCTCGTGGGTCTGGAGGAGGAGAGATTCCGCTACTTGGGAGACTTCTCGACCGGCATGCAGCAACGGGTGAAACTGGCGCAGGCGATCGTGCACGACCCCGATCTCGTCCTTCTCGACGAGCCGGCCTCCGGTCTCGACCCGGCGGGCAGATCTCAGATGCTGCAACTCGTCAGGAGGTTGGGTGAATTCGACATCAACGTGATCGTCAGCTCCCACGTCCTCACCGACATCGAGGAGACGTGTTCGTGGGTGGTGATGCTCGATGCGGGAGACCTGCTCCGATCGGGGCCCCTCCAGGGTTTCGAGCAAAGGGGAAGCGTTCAGGTCGAGGTGGTCGCCAACGTGGCCCAACTCGCCGAGCGTCTCATCAGAAGAGGCTTTCAGGTCACGGTCGAGGGCCTCCATCTCGTGGTGGGCCCCGGCGGCCAGGAGATCGAACGCGCCATCCTCGAAGAGACCGCCGCCGCCGAGTCCGGCCTGGTGCGGATGATCCGGGGCTCGGCTTCGCTCGAGGACCTGTTTCTCCAGCCTGGTCAGGGGGTGACGTTGTGACCGACCAGGTGATCTACGACCGCGGCTACCGCACCTACGACGGGGAACGCACCGGCCCATCCGGGGCGAGGAAGGCGGTTTACAAGGACGGCATCCGCCGGGTGCTCGGGCTCGGCCGCAAGGCCAGAGAGAAGATCTACCCGTGGCTCATGATCGCTATCGCTCTCGCCATGGCAGCAGTGATCATCGGGGTCCATTGGTTCATCGGTGACATCGCACAGTCACTCTCCGAAGGTGTCCCCTCCTACGGAGAGCTGTTCGACCTCTACAGCTGGATCGGGCTGCTGTTCATCGCCTTCGCCGGGCCCTGGCTGCTGATCCCGGACCGCACACGCGGGGTGCTCTCCGTCTACTTCTCCCGACCCCTCACCGTCGACGGTTACCTGGTGGCGAAGGTGGGGGCGTTCGCCACGGTGGTGGCGGCGATCTACGTGATCCCTCAGGCGGTCCTCCATCTCGGTCTCGGTCTCATCTCCGACGACGGGTTCCTCGCCTACATGGGAGACAACCTCGACGTCCTGTGGAAGGTGCCGGTCACCACGCTGGCTTTCGTGGCCATGCACGGAGCTCTCGCCCTGCTCCTGTCGGCGTTCATCAACCGCCCGGGTATCGCCTCGGCCGCCTTCCTGGGAGTGTTGATCCCGGGACGATTCATCGCCGCCCAGATCTCGGAGGCAACCTTCGCCGGAGCGCGATGGACCTCCCTGCTCGCCTTCGATCATCTCCCCCGCATGGTCCGGGACACTCTGTTCCGCGACACCGTGACCTACCCCGCCGAAGCGGTTGGGTTCGGGGCCTGGACTGCCGCCGCGGTGATCGCTGTCTCCGTCGTCATCTCGGCCATCCTCGTGAGGAGCCGATATCGGAGGCTGGCATGAGTCACACCGTCGAGGTCACCGCTGTCTCCAAGTGGTTCGGCCCCAAGGTGGCCGTGAGCGAGGTCACCATCGGCTTTGGCCCGGGGGTCACCGGTCTGCTCGGCCCAAACGGTGCGGGCAAGACCACACTCATGCGGGTGATCGCCGGTCTGCAGGTCCCTTCCCAGGGCAGCGTGTCGGTGCTCGGGAAGGACCCGCGGTCCGATCCGTCGGTGTACCGGTCGATGACTCTCGTTCCCGAAGACGAGGCGGTCTACCAGCATCTGACCGGACGTCAGTTCGTCGAGCTCGCCGCTCGTCTCGCCAGAGTCGACGACCCCGAAGACCGGGCGCAGACGGCACTGGAGACCGTCGAGTTGACCGCCGCCGCCGAACGCACCCTCGGTGGCTACTCGAAGGGGATGCGACAACGGGCCAAGGTGGCGGCGGCGCTGGTCCCCGAACCCGAGATCCTGTTGCTCGATGAGCCCCTGAACGGGGCGGACCCGGTGCAGCGCGCCCAACTGATGAGACTGTTCAAAGAGCTTGGAGCGGCGGGCAAGACTCTCATCGTCTCCTCCCACGTGCTCCGGGAGGTGGAGCGGATGGCGGACCGGGTCATCGCCATGGTGGACGGTCGTCTCGCCGCGGTGGGCAGTGTGGCGACGATACGCGCCGCGATGACCGACAAGCCCCGTTTGATCTTCGTCGACTGCAGCGACCCTCGCTCACTGGCATCCGAGCTGATCGGGACGCCCAACGTCATCGGTGTCCAGATCGCCGGTCAGCAGTTGATGATCGAGGCAGCCGACGCCCGGGAGGTCGCCATGACCCTTCCCCACCTGGCATTGGGGAACGGAGTCTCTATATCCAGGATCGAGCCCGCCGACGAGTCCCTCGAGTCTGTGTTCCGTTACCTGGTGGAGGGCCGCTGATGTTGGTGCTGACCGGGCACCTCTATCGCCGATTGATGCAACGCTCCCGGGTCTTCTGGCTCGTCCTCCTGGCCTCGGTGCCCGGTCTCATCTTCGCCGTCGCAGGCATCGACCTGGACCCCGATGACCTCTCCGAGGCGTTCGTCGGAATCATGCTCTCGGTCGGCTTCACCTATGCGATCGCCGCTCTCATCCTGACCGTGTCGACACTCCGGGACGAGCGCGACGAGGGCACCCTGCCCTACATATACATGAGGCCGATCCCACGTCTCTCCCTCGCCGTGTCGTCCCTGCTGGCGGGGATCTCGGCCGCGGGCACCATTGCTCTGGGTGGCTGGGTGGCGACGATTCTCGCCGGGCTCATCCACGGGGCCGAAATGGCCACCATCGTCCCTGGCGCTGCTCTTCTCCTGGCCGCGGCCGTCGGCTACGCCGCGATCTTCGTTCCTGTGGGATATCTCTTCTCCCGTTCGGTCCTGGTCGGCCTGGGCTACCTGGTCCTCGTCGAATTGGCCCTGTCCGGGCTCGTCACCGGTCTGGCCCAACTCTCCATCTGGAGGATCGCGGCGTCGATCTACGTGGACATGGTGGACACGACCGGTGTTCCCGTCGACGAGGCCCTGGGAGCGGTGGCACCCGGTGTGGGTGGTGGGTTGATCAAGCTGGGAGCGGTGCTCGTCTTCGGTACCGCCGTCCTCACCTGGGCCCTCCGCACCCGCGACGCCCTCTGAACCGCTTCCCAAGGCTCCAGATCCGGATATCCGGATGTGGTGCATTTCAGAAAGGGCTAGTAATCGTCGTCGGGGCGACGCTGCTTCGAAGGCTGGACCCGCGGTGGCTCACCCGGCATCTTCGGGTAGTGCGGTGGCCAGGGGGCGTCACCGATCCCGTTCTCCTCGTCACGGAGGACCCACTCCATGAGCGTGTCGATACGACCGGCCGTCTCGTCGATGCCGGCGGTGAGATCGCCGACCGTCTCCCAGCGCTCCGCGAACGCCCCCAAGGGAAAATGCTCGATGGCGATATCAGCCAACTCGTCCCAGGTGAATGGGGCGGAGACGAAACCTGTCGGCCGGACCCCATAGGCGGAGGAGACGGTCTTGTCCCTGGCGTTCTGGTTGTAGTCGACGAAGACCCCGTTTCGCTCCTCCTTCCACCAACTGGTGGTGACCAGACCGTCCATCCTCCGCTCCAACTCGCGGGCGAAGGCGAGAACCGCCCGCCTGGTCTGGAAGAAGTCCCACAAGGGCTCGATGCGGACGTAGACATGGATTCCCCTGCTCCCTGAGGTCTTGGGCCATCCGATCAGACCGACCTCGTCGAGAAGCTCCTTGGCCCCGGCGACCGCCTCCTTGACTCGATCGAACCCGAACCCTTCGGTGGGATCGAAGTCGAAACGAAGTTCATCCGGGTGGTCTATGTCGTCGGCCCGCACCGGCCACGGGTGGAAGTCGAGACATCCGAGTTGCACCAGTCGGATGACGTCCCCCTGGGTCCGGGGCACGTTCATCCGGCCCGGCCGCTGGGACGGGAACCTTATCTGGACGGTGTCGAAGGGCGTGTTCTTCGAGGCCC
The DNA here is from genome assembly GCA_964653975.1 of uncultured Acidimicrobiaceae bacterium. GTDB lineage: Bacteria > Actinomycetota > Acidimicrobiia > Spongiisociales > ZC4RG35 > JANQRA01. The sequence continues at coordinate 13,787 of CAZZIG010000034.1, read as the reverse complement.
TCTTGTGGTAGATCGGGTCGACGGTCACGTCCTGCATGTATCGCTTCAACATGGTGGGACGACCGCTGATCCCCCGCGCCGCACCCTCGGCCACCCTCACGAAGTGGTCGACCACGTCCTGTTTGGTCCAAAATTGGTCGGGGAATACGACCCGATCGGGTGACGAGACCCGGATCTCCTCTCCGTCCACTTCCACCATGATGTGGTCAGCCATGGCTGCGTATCGTTGCCACCGTCATCGAAGCCCGCACCTTAGGGAGAACCAGAATTGATCGAGCCGATCGAGAACCCGAGCAGCGACGACATCGCCAGGTGGCATCGCACCTTCGCCCCGATTGCGTTCAACGACACCTGGGATCTGCTCGATGCCGCGACCCTGAGCCGGGAAGAGGAGGAGGAGATGCTGGCTTCGGCCTTCGCCCAGCGCTACCACTGGTATCGGGTGGGTACGGCGCGAAACCGGGCCATCGCCGATTGGCAGGTCTCCCGCGCCGCGGTCGTCCTCGGCTATGCCGACCTGGCCCGCCGTTTCGGGGAGCGGTCGCTCGAGATCGCCGTCGAGTACTCGCTCGACCCCTTCGTCACCGGCTTCGCCCACGAGGCCATAGCCCGGGCGGCGGCAATGGTGGACGACGTCGAGACCTTCACCGAGCACCTGGACCTGGCCCGCGCCGCCCTCACGGAGGTCGAAGACGACCAAGACCGTGAGACACTCGAGGCCGACCTCGCCGAGATGAGCGAATCTTGAGCCTCACGACGACTTTGAAGGCCCTCGACGACTTCAGCGAGTCGGACGGCCAGGCGTTGCGTGATTTGAAGGAGGCCGTCTACCCCCCTGACCAGGAGGCGGCGTGGGAGGGTGCCTCCCGGGAGTGGTCGGCACCGCAGTGGGGGGTGTTCGTCCGTGGCGACCAGGGCCAACTGGTCTCCTACACCGGGATCGTGCGCCGGGAGGGGTCTTGGGACGGGGATCCGGTGACCATCGGGGGCGTGGGTGGCATCGCCACCCATCCCGATCACCGGGGCCGCGGCTATGCGGCTCTCGGGATGGGACGCGCCCTCGACTTCCTGGCCGGGAACGACACCGACTTCGCCCTGCTCGTCTGTAGCAGCGAATTGGTCGACTACTACGCCCGGCTCGGTTGGGTCCTGTTCGAGGGGGAAGTGGTGGTCACACAGTTCGGTGAGCCGGAGACCTTCAGCTTCAACCGCGTGATGGTCGGAGACCTGATCAACAAGGCGCCGACGTCGGGGACGATCGACCTGAAGGGACCACCGTGGTGAGGTCTACTTGTAGAACGGCGCTCGTCTCGCCAGCTTGAGAATCCGCCCCAGCAGTCGCTGATAGGTGTCATAACCCATGCGCCCGGGGGGAGCGAAGGCCGGGCCCAGTCTCTGCACGGCCACCGTTTGGGATTCGGTGTACTTGAGCAGGCCCTCGGCACCGTGACGTCGGCCCATACCCGATGCCTTCATGCCGCCCATCGGGGCGTCGTATGAAGACCAGACTGCGGCGTAGCCGTCGTTGACGCCCACGGTCCCTGCCTCGAGACGGGTGGCCAACTCCACGCCGCGTCGGTGGTCCCGGGTCCAAACGCTGAAGTTGAGCCCCAGGTGGGAGTCGTTGGCGGCCACGACGGCGGAGTCGATGTCGGCGAACCCATAGATGGAGACGACGGGACCGAAGGTCTCGCTGCGGCACAACAACATCGCCTCGTCGACATCGGTCAATACGGTCGGCTCGTAGAACAATGGACCGACGTCAGGACGTGGCTTGCCCCCGGTGAGGAGGGTCGCCCCGGCCGCCACTGCGTCTTCCACGTGGGTGTGGACGCTGTCCAGGTGCTCCCTGGTGATCATCGAGGAGAGCCCCGACGAGAAGTCGAACGAGCGGTTCATCGAGATCTGGCGGGTGTGCTCGACGAATCTGTCCGTGAACTCGGTCCTGATCGATTCGTCGACGTAGACCCGCTCCATGGAGATGCAGAGTTGGCCACCGTTGGCATAGCTCGCCCGGGCTATGCCAGGCACCGCCCTGTCGAGATCTGCGTCGGCGAGGACTATGGCGGCGTTCTTGCCGCCCAACTCCATCGACGAGGCGACGAGCCGTTCCCCCGTCCGGGCAGCGACCTGGCGACCGACCACCGTGGATCCGGTGAACATCACGAAGTCGACTTCATCGGTGAGGGCCGGGCCGACGACATCGCCCTGGCCGGTGACCACCTGGAGCACATCCTCGGGCAATCCGGCCTCTCTCAACAGGGAGACTCCGTAGAGCAAGGAGAATGGTGTCTTCTCGTCGGGTTTGCTCACCACCGTGTTCCCCGCCAGCAGAGCGGGGATGATGTCGGAGACCGCCAGAGTGAAGGGGAAGTTCCACGGGGTGATGCTGCCGACGACCCCGCGGGGGTGGCGGTACTCGTAGGCTTTGGTCATCCCCGGGAACGACACCGCCCGCCGTCGCCGCCGCAACAGCCGGGGCCCCGTCTTGAGGTAGTACCTGGTGGTGGCGATGGTGTCGAAGACTTCTTCGAACGCGGGGATCCGCGCCTTCCCGGCCTCGAATTGGATGATGTCGAGTGCGATGTCGGCGCGATCGATGAGCAGGTCGTGGAACCGGGACAGGATGGCGACCCGACGGCCGACCGGTGTCTGCGCCCAAGATGGTTGTGCCGCCCTGGCCCGGTCCACCGCCGCCACGGTGTCGTCCCGGGTTGCGTCGGGCACCTCGCCGATCGTCTCCTCGGTGAACGGTGACAGCACCTCGATACCGGGGCGTTCCAGGGGCACGGCCACGCTTTTTTCGAGCCGCCTCATCATCGCGCCGTCGATGTTCGGCGTGGGCTGCGTCCCGCTCTGTGAGGACATGGCCGAACTCTAGGCGTGTCCCCCGAGGTTCTCCGTTGGGCGTCTTCCCGATCGCCCCGCAGCTAAGGGGCGAGACGCTGATCGAGGAAGTCCAGGGTCCGCTGCCATGCCTCATCGGAGGCCGCCGCGTCGAAGGTCTCGCTGTCCGGCTCGCAGAACCCGTGTCGTGTCCCCTCATGGGTGATCACCTCGACCGGGAGGTCCTCGAGACGCATGGTCGCCTCCATGAAGGCCGCCTCGTCGTCCGTGACGTAGTCGTCCTCCTCGGCGAAGTGGATGAGATACGAGGACTTCGACCCGGCGAAGTCGATTTGTTGTGACCCGTAGAAGGACACGACGGCGCCGACCAGGTCGGGCAGGCGCACCGACGCCCACAGGGCCATCGACCCACCCATGCCGAACCCGACTATCCCGATCGGTCCCATTCTCGACTGCTTGGCCAACAGTCTGACCGACGACAGCACCAGCGAGGCGAGGCGATCGGGACTGGCCTCCCCAAGCCGGTCGATCCCCTCTTGCTCGGTCTCGGGCAACTCCCCGAAGTTGATGTCGGGGGCGAGCACCGTGAACCCGTGATCTGCCAAAGCGTCGCAGAGGCCTTTGACCGACGAGGTCAGGCCCCAGAGAGAGTGGAGCACGAGGACCCCGGGGCCTGTCCCCTGTCGGGATTGGACGAAATATGCGAGGTCATGTGCCACCAGGCCCTAACTTAGGAGGGCGTGGCGGGCAGGCCTACGCTGCCCCGATGACCTCGGCCGTCGAGCCACTCAAGTACCCCCACTTCCGCTGGCTGTGGGCGGGGAACGTGTTCTCGGCCTCGGGCACCTTCGTCCAGTCGGTGGCGGCCTCGTGGCTGATGTTCGAATTGACCCGGTCGGGGACATGGGTCGGGCTCATCGTCGCCTCCTCCACACTCCCCCTTCTGTTCTTCTCCTTGGCGGCCGGTGCCCTGGCCGACAGATACGACCGTGCCAAGCTCATGCTGATCGCCCAGGGCGTGATGGGGGTGTCGGCAGCAGCGATGGCCGTTCTCACGTTCCTCGATGCCATGACACCGGGCATCCTGTTGGCACTCGGCCTCCTGATCGGCACCGGTCTCGCCCTCAACCTCCCCGCCTGGCAGGCCCTGGTGCCCGATCTGGTTCCGCGAGGCCTCGTCGCCTCGGCCGTCGCCCTCAACTCGGCGGCATTCAACGCCGCACGGGCCATCGGACCGGCGCTGGGCGGCGCGCTGGTTGCGGTCTACGGCGCGGGGGCCGGGTTCGCCTACAACGCACTGAGCTATCTGGCGATCATCGTCGCACTCGTCGTCATCGGCCCCAAGCTGGTGGTGTCGGCCAAGGATGTCCCTCAGTCGATGAGACGGGCGATCGCCACCGGGGTCCGGTTCGCCCGCTTCACCCCCACCTTCCGCAACCTGATGGCATTGGTGGCGATCTTCGCCATCTGCTCGGCCGTGGTGCAGACGATACTCCCGGTTCACACCGCCTATCTCGGTGGCGGTGCGGTCGCCTTCGGAGTGCTGCTCGGGGCGATGGGGACAGGAGCGCTCACCGGCGCAGTCATCAGGCCACGCATCGGGAGATGGGTGGACGGGTCGTGGGTGCCCTACACGATCACCCTCTTCGGCGTTTCGGGGATCGTGCTGGGTGTGGCTCCGAACGTCGCGGTGGCCGGACTGGGCATGTTTCTGGCCGGTCTCTTTTGGCTGCTAACCCTGGCCACTCTCAACGCCACCGCGCAGCTCATGTCCCCGGCATGGATTCGGGGACGGGCCATGTCGATATACACACTCGCCTTCGCCGGGGTGATGCCGATCGGCTCGATCCTGTCGGGGTATGTGGCCGACCTGGTCGGCACCCCGTTGACCTTGCTGTTGTTCTCCGGGGGGGCGGTGACGCTGGGCCTGTTCGCCCCCCGTTTCCGGATCCCGCACGTCGACCAGGTCGAAGCGCCCGAGTTCACCGAGACTGTCGGTTCTCCCCACGACGAGGAACTGTTGGAGGGAGGCCCGGTCATCGTGCTCAATACCTGGGTGATCGACACCCGCGACTTCGCCGAGTTCACCAGGGTGATGAATCAGGTGCGTCTGGTCAGGCTGAGCACCGGGGCCTATCGGTGGCGTCTCTTCCGCAACGTCGCCGATCCCGCCCGTCTCACCGAGATGATGGTCCTGCGGAGTTGGCCCGACCACATGGCCCAACACGCCCGCATCGACGACGCTGCGGCGGCACTCCTGCGCAAGGCGCGCTCTTTCGACAGTGGCGACGGACCGGTCACCCGTCATCTCATCGCCATCGACGTCGAAGACCCGCCCGAGTTCCAGGACCTCGTGGCCACCCACGAGGAGTTACATCGCATCGACGGCTCCATCCCGGAGGTCGATCAGGACTGAGCGAACTCCATCTCCCGCTTGAACTTCTTCCAGTCTGAGGCCCTGGTGGACCAGAAGACGTCGAGGAGGATCATGGCCACTCCGAGACCTGCCAATGCCCATGAGACCCAAGGGGGAAGCCCGGCTGCCAACGCGGCGCCGATGAGGAGGAACGGCATGGCCTTGGTGGTCAACGCCCCCGCCGCGTGCATCCAGGCCCGTCGGCGGGCGGTGGCGCGTAGGTAGCTGACGTAGTCGACCTTCAGACCGGGTTGGGGGCGGCGAACCTCTCCGACGAACCAGTACTCGAAGCCGATCCCCAACAAACGCCCGACGACGAGATGGCCCAGCCCGTGGGTGGCTCCGATCAGGATCCCGGCTCCGGCGAGGAAGGAGACGACCGCTGCCGTGCCCTCCAGGGAGTAGGCCCATGCCACCAGGACGAGACCTGCGAGCACGACCAACAACGCGATCGTGGTGCCCAGCCGGAGGGGGAGGGCCAGGATGGCCCAGTTGCGATGGGCTGCGGTGTCGATGGCGGCGATGCGATCGGCGTAGCGGTCGACCAGTTCGGGTTGACCCTTGACGGTCGCGACCGCCTGCCAGAAACCGGTGCCGGAGAGACTCTGTCCTGCGGCGACGGCTGTCTCCGCTGCCCTGAGGCTCTCTTCGATGGCGGGGTCTGCCACCCGCCCAATATAGGTACGGTGCCCGACGTGCAACCGGATGACCCGAATCGGGGTTCTTCACACGTGATGGATGATCTGGCAATGGCCCTGGCCGCCGACCTGGACACGACCTTTCCGACGTTGGTCGAGGCGATGGGCTCACAGCTCTTCTGGGGGTTGCGTCGTATCTGCGGTGACCACCAAGAAGCGGAGGACCTGACCCAGGAGACCTTCATAAGGGCCTATCGAGCGCTCGGCGGCTACGACGCCCAGCGCATCCGTGGGATGAACCTGCGGCCATGGTTGTGGACGATCGCGATGAACCTGGGGAGGAACCACCTCCGCGACAAGGCGCGCCGGCCCACCTATGTCGAGATGACCGAGACCGGCGACGAGGATCCCGAACCGGTGGACGCAGCCGCCTGGGATCGCAGACTGTCCGTCTTGAGCGACCACCAGCGGACCGCGGTCGTGCTCCGTCACGTGGTCGGTCTGGGCATCGTCGAGATATCCGAGATAACCGGGCGACCGGAAGGCACGGTGAAAGCCGATGTCCACCGGGGCCTGGGTCGCCTCAGGGAGATGATCGAGGGAGAAGAATGAGCATCGAAGAGCAATTGGAACGGCTGGCGGGAGATCTCCCTCAGGGGTTGACCGAGGGAGTCGCCCTCGGGACCGGCTTGGCCGAGGGTTACGACTTCTACGAGTCCGCGCTCGGTGAGGTGATTGTCACCTTCAACCCGACCGGGGTGTCGTCGGTCGACATCGCCGGCGGTTTCGAAGACCGCTACCGCGCCCGTTCCCGGAAACCGCTGATCAGAGCCGAGGCCCCAACAGCCTGGCGACACCACATCCAGGAGGCCATCGAACGAGGATCGCCGGGGAGACTCCCCGTCGACCTGAGATCGGTGACCGACTTCCAGGAGAAGGTGCTTCGCACCACGGCCACCATCCCCAAGGGCGAGGTCAGACCCTACGGATGGGTGGCCTACGAAGTGCACCGGCCCCGGGCGGTGCGGGCGGTGGGGTCGGCGGTGGCCCGCAACCCGATCCCCCTGATCATCCCGTGTCACCGGGTGGTCCGATCCGACGGGCACATCGGCAACTACTCGTTGGGCGGGCCCCACAACAAGGTGGAGCTGCTCCAGCACGAAGGAGCCATGCCCGAGTGGCTGGAGGATCTCGCCACCCGTCATGTTCGGGTGCGGGCGAACCCGGCCAACCGGATCTATTGCCTGCCCACCTGCAGCAGGATCCGCGAGGCTTCGGAAGTCATCGACTTCCGCACCACCACCGCCGCGGAGGAAGCGGGATACGTGGCCTGCGAGCACTGTCGCCCCCACGGCTGATCCCACGGCATCCGTGGGACCCGGGGACCCCGTGTCCCGGACATACCCACGAAAACGGGGTGATGTACCCTCGCCCGATGGCTGACACGTCGATCGAGCAACTCGCCGTCAACACCCTCAAGGCTCTCGCCATGGACGCCGTGCAGAAGGCCAACTCGGGTCACCCGGGCATGCCGATGGGCATGGCCGACATCGCGGTGACACTGTGGGGCCGGTATCTGGTGGTCGATCCCGACGATCCCGAGTGGCCCGATCGCGACCGCTTCATCGTCTCGAACGGCCACGGGTCGATGCTGTTGTACTCACTCCTCCACCTCTCGGGCTTCCCGCTGTCGATGGACGAGTTGAGGAACTTCCGCCAGTGGAGCCACCACACGGCCGGTCACCCCGAGATCGACCAGTCCATCGGCATCGAGACGACCACAGGGCCCCTGGGACAGGGATTTGGCACCGGGGTGGGCATGGCATTGGCTGAGACCCACCTGCGTGCCCGGCTCGGGCCCGACCTCGTCGATCACCGGACCTACGGGTTCGTCTCCGATGGAGACCTGATGGAGGGCATCAGCGCCGAGGCGGCCTCCCTCGCCGGGCATCTCGGACTGGGGAAACTCCTCTATCTCTATGACGACAACGACATCTCCATCGACGGCACCACCGACATCACCTTCAGCGAGGACGTAGTGAAGCGGTTCGACGCCGTGGGTTGGCACACCCAGACCATCGACGGCCACGACCGGGAGGCGATAGCCGAAGCCATCGAATCGGCCAATGCCGAGGAGGACCGCCCCTCCCTCATCGTCTGCCACACCCACATCGCCCATGGCGCCCCCAACATGCAGGACACCGCGGCCTCCCATGGCTCGCCGCTGGGTGAAGAGGAGATCGCGATCACCAAAGAGGCTATGGGCTATCCGGCAGAGCCCACCTTCCACGTCGACGACGCCGTCTACGATTTCTTCACCCGGGCCATGGAGCGGGGTCGCGTCAGACACGAGCAGTGGCGGGAGAGGTTCGACACGATCGACACCAGCGAGTGGGAGAAACTGCACTCGGACGCTTCGATAACCCTCGATGGCCCCGGGTTCGAGCAGGGTGAGGAGGTGGCGACCCGGGCATCGTCGGGCAAGCTGTTCGGGGAGATCGCCGAGAAGGTCCCCGGGTTCATCGGAGGCTCGGCAGATCTGGCCGGCTCGACCAAGACGGTCATCGACGGCGACCGGTTGTACTCGGCTACGGACCCGACGGGGCGTGACATCCCGTTCGGGGTCAGGGAGCACGCCATGGGCACGATCGTCAACGGGATGGCCATCCACGGGGGGCTCAAGCCATACGGGGCCACCTTCTTCGTCTTCTCCGACTACATGCGGCCGGCCGTCCGACTCTCCGCCCTGATGGAGGCCCCCTCGATCTGGGTGTGGACCCACGACTCGATCTTCCTCGGTGAGGACGGGCCCACCCATCAACCCATCGAACATCTGGCGTCGATGCGAGCCATGCCCAACCTGTGGCTGATCAGGCCGGCCGACGCCAACGAGGTGATCCAGGCGTGGGAGGTCGCCCTCAACCGGTCCGACGGGCCGGTGGCACTGGTCCTCACCCGTCAGGACGTCCCCACCCTCCCGGTGGGCGAACTGCAGAAGGGCGGGTACGTGGTCCGGGATGGCTCCGAAGTGACCCTCATCGCAACCGGGTCTGAGGTCGGGGCCGCACTCGGCGCCGCCGAGTTGCTGGAGGACGAGGGGATCTCGACACGGGTGGTGAGCCTCCCTTGCTGGGAGCTCTTCGACCAACAGTCGGAGGACTACCGCAACGAGGTCCTCGGCACCGCCCCGAGGGTCTCGGTGGAAGCCGGGTCGGTGTTCGGATGGGAGAGGTTCGTCGGTCCGGATGGGCTGACCATCGGCATCGATCACTTCGGCGCCTCCGCACCGGCCGAGGTGCTGGCTGAGCAGTTCGGCTTCACTCCCGAGAGTCTGGCCCGAAAGGTGAAGAGCTTCCTGGCTCGATGAGGCACACCGCCGACATCGTCGTCATCGGCGCGGGCATCGCCGGTGTCTCCACCGCCTACCACCTGAGCGTCAGACACGACGTCGGCGACGTGGTGATCGTCGACCCGAGGCCACCCCTGACACTCACCTCGGACAAGTCGACCGAGTGCTACCGCAACTGGTGGCCGAGCCAATCGATGGTCGACCTGATGAACCGTTCGATCGACATCTTCGAAGAGTTGGCCACCGAGACCGAGTTCGGCCTCAACCGCAACGGGTATCTGTTCGTCACCGCCCGGGAGCAGACCCTCGCGCAGCTGGAGAGCCAGGTGCAGGAGGGAAACGAGATGGGTGCCGCGAGCCGGCTGCTCGACGCAGGGGAGCTGAGATCGGAATTCGGATTCATCACTCCCGAAGCGGTGGGGGGGATGCTCGTCGAGCGGGCAGGCTGGTTCCGCGCCCAGGACCTGGGCCAGTGGATGTTCGAACGGGCCCGGGACCATGGGACCAAGCTCATCGCGGCATCGGTGGTCGACATCGTCGGAGGAACGGTTCTCCTCTCCGACGGATCGACGGTGTCGGCTCCCGACATCGTCATCGCCGCCGGGCCGATGAACGCCGCCGTGGCCGCCATGGCCGGGATCGACCTGCCGCTCTTCTCCGAGCTACATCTCAAGGTTGCCTTCAAAGACCACCTCGGGATCATCCCCCGCGACGCCCCGATGACGATCTGGAGCGACCCCCAGCGTCTCGACTGGACCCGGGAGGAGCGTGCCGAGTTGAGCGCGATGGGGCGCCACGAACTGCTCGGTGAGATGCCCATCTACTGCCACTTCCGACCGGAGGGTGGAGGCGAATCTCCCTACTTCGTAGGTCTCTGGGAGTATCACGGTGAGGTCGCGGAGCCGACCTGGCCCCTTCCGGAAGACCCTCTCTATCCCGAGGTGGTGATGCGTGGGCTGACCACGATGGTTCCGAACCTGGCTCCGTATCTGCAAAGACTCCCCGAGTCGTTCGTCGACGGTGGCTACTACACCAAGACCCGGGAGAACCGTCCCCTGATCGGCCCGAGCCCGGTGGACGGTGTCCATCTGGTCGCGGGCATGTCTGGTTTTGGCGTCATGGTCTCCGCCGGGGCCGCCGACCTGGTCACACGTCACATCGTCGGATCGGACCTGCCCCGATACGCCGGATCTTTCCTGCTCGAGCGTTACGACGACCCCGCCTATCTGGCCACGATCGAGACCACCGACTCCGGTCAGCTCTAGTTCGTGACCGGGGAAGACCCCGCGACGTACCATCGACCGATGCGACTCCTTCTGGCGCTCCTGCTGGCGGCCGTCACCGCTTGCGCCCCGGCCGAGCCGCTGCCGGGCATCGATCTCCCGCCGGCCTCCCTCCCCGAGGAGATCGACCCGGCGCAGTGGGCCGTGGCGTTCTCCCACGAGTTCGGTCCCGGATTCTGGGCCGAAGGCCCCCACGTCTACCAGTTGATCTTCGACTGTCCCGAGATCGGCCAGGAGGAGGTGAAGAGCGAGCTGATCTTCTTTCGGGCCGGATCGGACTTCCCCACCGTGGAGGAGCCCGTCCATCTCCGTCTACAAGGTCTTTCCACGACGATGCTCGGTCCGGCGGAGCTCCAGTTCGTGAGCACCGACCAGGAGACGTCGGCGTTGCTCACTGTGGTGGGTCTGTCCGATTCGCAGGTGGAGCGGGCGGCGGATTGTGCCGGGGAGGTGCAATGGGACGACGGTCGATCCGCCCCACTGCAGCCAGGAAAACCGTTCCGGCCTTGAACGGTCCTAGCGGCTGTGATCCAGCATCCAGTCGTATAGCTCCGGATCGCGGTAAGCGACCTCATAGGCTCCGAAATGCCCTTCGTCGGGATAGGTGGTCCATCTCACCTCCCCATCGCATACTTCCTCCCATGCCTCGACCTGGGTGCGAACCGCCCCGACATCGGCGATCATGTCCTGCTCCCCATGAATCGCCCACACCGGCACGTCGGTGAGACGACAGGCGAAGCCGGCGGGAGGGGTGTCGGCCTGCTGGTAACCGCTGCCCGACAACGAGACCATCGCCGCGTAACGCTGGGGGAACTCACTGGCGATGTGCCAGGAGCCGAAGCCGCCCATGGAGAGACCTGTGAGATACACCCGGTCAGGGTCGACCAGGTAGGTGTCGAGCATCTCCTGGAGGAGGGCATCGACCATCCGAGGTTGGTCACCGGTGTACCAGGTGGTCTCCGGCTCCGCCTGCGGAGACACCACCACGAATTCGAAGTCTTCGGGTTGTTCGCCCCGGGCCAGCACAGCGGGGAGCCCGAAGCTGATGACGAACGTGGAATCGTAGTCGTCGTCCCCGCTGCCGTGGAGGAAGTAGATGAGAGGGTAACGGCGGGTGCGGTCTTCCCCGTAGCCTTCGGGGAGCCAGACGAGGTAGCGCATCTCCTCACCCGACTCATCGACGAAGTTGCCCTGGAGGTGTTGTTCGGTGGGGATGTCGATGTCTGACGGCGACGTGCACCCCACGCCGAGGAGCATGATCACCAGTCCGAGACGGCCGAGCCTCATCCGGTGAGATTAAGGGCGAAGAGACGCCTCGATAGACCTGAAGGGCGAAGTCTCAACCGAACTTGGTCTTGGGTCTGTCCTCGAGCTCTTCGTCGATATAGACGTCGACCTTCTCGTTGTAGAAGCTGACCATGCCGAGGATCTGCTGGGACTCCGGCAGAGGGGCGTCGTATCCCCAGACGAGGTCCTCGTGGGTCTCGCCGTCGACGGTGAGGGTCCAGTATCGGGCCGTTCCCTTGTACGGGCAGGCGGTGACGGTGTCGGTGGGTGTGAGCAGTTCCATGCGGACGTCGGTCTTGGGGAAGTAGTAGCGGGTGGGCAACCCGGTCTCGTAGAGGAAGGATGCGTTGGTGCTGTCGGCGATCGTGACCCCGTCGACCTCCACCCGGACGCGGCGACTCGATGCCAGGATGTCGATGCGGGTGTACGGATCGCGGGCATGGACCCAGACCTCCTGGTCCTCCTCGAACCAGTGGTCCATCGTCTTCCAGACGAAGGCGTAGTGACCGGCGATCTCGTCGATCTTCGGCTCCTCGAACGAGTAAGCCGCGCCTTCGGCTCCATTGGCCTTGACGGTGTACTGAGTGGCGTCGCCACGGCTCGGGCTCTTCCTGGTCTCGCCGGTCTCGACGAGGAGATCGGTCCTGACATCGGCCTCGGGGAAGTAGTAGGTCGGGTAGTAGGGCACCTCCCAAACGAGCAAGGGGCTGGTGGTGTTGGCGACGATCTCCCCGCCGAGCATGACCCGCACTTGCTTGCGCGACGGTTCGACCCGCACACGTCCACGATCACTCACCAACATCTCCAGTGCTTGCGTCTCTGGAGACAACATGAAACCGGCGACCGGGATTCCCCGAGCCCTCCAGGCGACCGGGTGTCAGTAGACGACGATGGTGTCGAGAGTCTCCCCGATCGCCGTCTGGCGCGCACCCCAATACTCGCCGAAGCGAGCGGTGAGCGCGTCGGGTTGCTCCGCGTAGACCCGCCGTCCCAGGATCTCGGCGGCCACCTGCAATTCACCACGCCGCTGGTTGGCCAGGGCGCGGAACAGGGACCGCTCCCGGGGACTCGGGCACAGGTCGCGGCGATGTCCGAGCAACTCGAGCATCTCCGCCAGATCGTGGTCCTCTCCGAGGATGTTGCCGAGCCGGTCGAGCGTCATGGCTGTCCCCACGACCACCTCAGGCCACAGGGGTGCGAGGAACTCCATCTGATGCCGCATGTCCTTGACCCTCTTGCGCCATTCGTGGAAGTCGCCTGCTCGTGCTCTGCGGTAGGCCCGGACCATGCTCTGCCGGCCCTGCCCGAAGGTGGCGGACAACCCGGGTGAAACCGCGGTGAACGAGTCGCGGATGCCGAGCCCATAGACCTCTCGCGCCTCGGGGTCGGTGGGCCACGAGCCGTATCGGTTGTGGGCTCGTTCCAGGCTCCGCACCACCCGGCCGATCAGATTCGGGTCCTCGACGGATTTCAACTCCGTCAGGTCGCGACGTCTCGAGAGCCTCGAGATCAATTCGGCGAAAGTCCCGTCGGCCAGGAGCTCGCCGTAGATCGCCTGGATCGACACGGCCGCGTCGACGACGCCCTGGGCCGAGCGAATCTCCGAGAGCAGACGGGCGGTGTCCCGTAGCGACTTGTTCTCGAACTCGTATATCTCGTCGGGAAGCTCGCCCCGAACCAGACGCAACAGGGCCCGCACCCTCTTCATCGACTTGCGTGATTCGTGAACCGCAGACGCCAACCCGTTCCCGCCGTTGGCGAAGAACCCGGAGGCGGCATGTTCCAGCTGCTCCATGGTCACCCGCTTGACCCCTGCTCCGAGAGGCTCAGACTCACCGAGTTTGAGACTTGTGTCGAAAGCCACCAGATGCTGATCACCTGGCGACGTGGTGGCCAAGATGGTCACCGGGCCAGCGTAATGTAGGTGTATGTGAGATCTGCGGGTCTTCTCCCATACCGTTTGCACA
>CAZZIG010000033.1:0-39205 GCA_964653975.1 uncultured Acidimicrobiaceae bacterium | reverse complement strand
TCTGGTTCTGGCCGAACCTGACGTCGTCGAAGATGTAGAACTCGGCCTCCGGGCCCCAGTACGACGTATCGGCGATCCCCGTCGAGACCAGATACTCCTCGGCCTTCTTGGCAACGTAGCGGGGATCCTTCTCGTAGGGGGTGCCGGTGATCGGGTCGTGCACGAAGCAATAGAGGATCAAGGTCTTCCGGGCACGGAAGACATCCTCGACCGCGGTCTCGGGATCGGGGATCAGGATCATGTCCGACTCCTGAATGTCCTGGAACCCGCGGATGGAGGATCCGTCGAAGCCAAATCCGTCCCCAAACGAGTCTTCGGTCAGTTGATGGGTGGGTACGGTGAAATGCTGGACCTGACCGGGCAGGTCACAGAAACGCAGATCGACGAATTCGTACCCTTCGCTCTCGACGAGGGACAAGACGTCGGCAGCCGTCTCGGTCACGATGCCTCCTTCCATTCGTGGTCGTGAACCGGGGACTTTGTATCCCCGGTGGGTTGCTCGGCCGTTGCTGCTCTGTGAACGCTGTGTTACGTGATTCCACAGCGGTGATTACCGGGCGACGACAGGCTGCGGATCGATAATCGACATCATGATCCACGTCTACCGATGGGACGAGAGCGGCGGCGTCGAGGGGGAGGTGGTGGAATCGCCGCGTCGTCCCGTTCGGCCCGGGCATTGGGTCTGGGTCGACGTGATGGAAGAGGAGCCTGACACCGTGCGACGCATTGGCCATGACTTCGGGATCGACCCGGTGGCAGTGGAGGAGTCGTTCGCGGCCACCAACCTCCCGCTCGTCGAGGAGCATCTCGACGACATCTTCGTGGTCCTCCACGGGTTCTCGACCGGGGGCCAGCGTCTCTCGACGCCGGAGATCGACGTCTTCGTCGGAGCGAACTACCTGATAACCGTGCATGACGGACCACGTGGCTCGCTCGAACTGCTCAAGGAGCGGTTGAGTGAGGAAGGAGGGCTCCCCGTGACCTCACCGGCGACCCTGCTCGGGTTCATGGCGTTGGTGGGAGGGAGACGGTATGCCCCTTTGATCCTGGAACTGGAGCGACAGGCCGACGCCCTCGAGGAGATGGCCATCCAGGGCGACCCCCAAACGGTCGTCGAAGTCCACGCCTTGCGTCGGGACGTCATCTATCTCCGCCGGGCACTCGGGCCCCAGTACGAGGTCTATGAGGACCTCTCGGAGTCGACCCACCACGCCATCGACGACCACGCCCGCCAGATGTTCGTCAGGGTGGCCCTCCAACACCACCGCTCCCTGGAAGCACTCGAAGCCGGGCGGGCCCTGCTCGGCTCGGTCCTCGAGACCTATCGGGGGGCGGTTGCCGAGCAGACCAATGAGATCATGCGGGTGCTCACCGTCTTCTCGGCCATCCTCCTCCCCCTCACCCTCATCACCGGGCTGTGGGGGATGAACTTCATCGAGATCCCCGGTGCTGACCTCCGCTGGGGGTTCTGGGGTCTGGTGGCGATGATGGCGATCCTCGTCCTCGGACTTTGGGTCTACTTCACCCGGCGTGGGTTCATCGGCGCACCACGTCTACGCGAGCTGCCCAAAGCGGTTGGATTGGGGCTCTTCAACCTGAGCACTGCGCCGATCCGGGTAGTGGCGGGGGGTCTCCGCCATCTGGGTAGGAGCGACGACCGGCCGGGCTGATGCTCCGGACCTGCCCGGCGCGGCCAGAGTTGGTGGTCGGGGCACTAGCGTCGCTGCTGTGACAGCAACCATCGTTCTCGGTGCCCAATGGGGCGACGAGGGCAAGGGTCGGGTCGTCGACTACTTCGCCGAGAGCGCCGACTACGTGGTGCGATTCCAGGGCGGCAACAACGCGGGGCACACGATCGTGGTCGGCGAAGAGAAACTCGCCCTGTCGCTGATCCCATCCGGGATCCTGTACCCGAGTTGCATCCCGGTGATCGCCTCCGGCACGGTGATCGACCCGGCGGTTCTACTCGAGGAGATGGAGATGGTCGCCGGAAAGGGTCTCGACCCTTCCCGGGTCAAGGTCTCGTCGAATGCCCACCTGATCATGCCCTATCACCGCAAGCTGGACGCGGTCATCGAGAGGTACCTGGGCAAGAACCAGATCGGGACCACCAAGAAGGGAATCGGGCCCGCGTACACCGACAAATACTCCCGATTCGGCATCAGGATGCAGGACCTCTTCGACGCCAAGATCTTCGCCGAGAAGGTGGAGGCGGCACTCGAAGAGAAGAACCGCATCCTTCCCCGTGTCTACAACACGCTCCCGATGGACGCCGAGGAGATCATCGAAGAGTACCTGGGTTATGTCGAGGACCTCCGACCCCACGTCACCGATACCTCGCTCCTGCTCCACGATGCCATCGTCGGAGGCAAGGAGGTCTTGTTCGAGGGGGCGCAGGGAACACTTCTCGACATCGACCACGGCACATACCCCTTCGTGACCTCGTCCAATCCCACCGCGGGTGGCGCCGTCGTCGGCTCCGGGATCGGGCCCAAGATGATCGACGAGGTGGTCGGCGTGGCCAAGGCCTACATCTCCCGGGTTGGCACCGGGCCCTTCCCGACCGAGCTCCACGACGAGGTGGGTGACAAGATGATCGAGCTGGGTGGCGAGTACGGCACGGTCACCGGTCGTCGCCGCCGCTGCGGCTGGCTCGACCTCCTCGCCCTGCGCTATGCGGTCAGAATCAACAGCCTCACCAAGGTCTTCCTCACCAAACTGGACATCCTCTCGGCATTCGAGACGATCAAGGTCGCCACCGGGTATCGGACCGCCGACGACACTCACACCGAGTTCCCTTCCCAGCAGTCGGTCCTATACAACTGCGAACCGGTGTACGAGGAACTGCCCGGATGGGAGGTTGACATCACCGGAGCACGCGCAGTAGACGACCTTCCCAGGACGGCCCGGGCCTACATCGAATACATCCAGGAGGCCGTCGGTGTCCCGATCGCTTGGGTGTCGGTAGGGCCCGAGCGAACCCAACTGGTGGAGTTCTCATGAAGATACTGCTCATCGGGTCGGGCGGACGCGAGCACGCCCTCGGGTGGAAGCTGGCGCAGTCGTCCCGGGTCGACGAGATGATATCGCTGCCCGGCAACCCGGGACTGGCCGGGTTGGGCCCGGTCGTGGAGGGCATCGGGATCGCCGATGTCGGGGCGATCGCGGCCATGGCCCGCCTCCATGCCGTCGATCTGGTGGTAGTGGGACCGGAGGCTCCTCTCGCCACCGGAGCTACCGATGCGATCTCCCGGCTCGGGATACCCGTCTTCGGCCCGACTCGCGCCGCGGCGCGTCTCGAGTCCTCGAAACGGTTCGCCAAGGAGGTGATGACCAGGGCCGGGGTCCCGACGGGCGGTGCGGAGACCTTCACCGATCCGCTCGCCGCCCGGGAGCACATCGATCGCGCCGACCCTCCCTACGTGATCAAGGCCGATGGCCTGGCGGGAGGAAAGGGGGTGCTCGTCACCGACTCGAAGGTGGACGCAGGATCCTGGGCAGACCACTGGATCGAGCACGGTCCCGTGGTGGTAGAAGAGTTCCTCGAAGGGCCCGAAGTCAGTGTCTTCGCGGTCTGCACCGAGGACGGGGCGGTCGCACTGGAGCCGGCCCGGGACTACAAACGTCTCCTCGAAGGGGACGAAGGGCCGAACACCGGAGGCATGGGCTCCTACTCACCCGTCGACGACCTGCCTTCAGGGCTGGTAGACGACGTCATGGACCGGGTGGTAATCCCGACCCTCGAACAGATGAGAGACGACGGGACCCCTTTCACCGGTTTTCTCTATGCAGGGTTGGTCCTCACAGTGGCTGGCCCGAAAGTCCTCGAGTTCAACGTTCGTCTCGGCGATCCCGAGACTCAGGCCATATTGCCCCGGATGACGACCGACTTGCTGGATGTCCTGGAGGGCGGGAATCCGCAATGGTCCGACGCGGCCGCGGTCAACGTCGTGCTGGCCGCACCCGGGTACCCGACCGCACCCGAGAAGGGCGCCGAGATAGTCGGTGTCGACGGAGCGTTCGGCGACGACGTGATCGTGTTCCACGCCGGCACCGTCGCCGAGGGATCGAAGCTGTTCGTCGACGGGGGCCGGGTGCTCAACGTGGTGGGGACCGGTGACTCATTGGACGTTGCCCGCGACCGCGCCTACGCCGCCGCCGAACCGATCCGGTGGCCCGGTGTCCAGTACCGCAGAGACATCGCCCTCTAGCGAAAGGGGAGGAGACATTGCTGTCCCCTCCCCGTTCGCCCCGTTCGGTCCGTTGCGGATCTCGCACGGTCTCGCCTCCCCGGTCGCGCAACGATCGGCGCCCCACACATACCCATAGAGGGCCGATGCCGGCGTCTGATACAGAGCAATTAGCGTCTTGGCGATGAGCTACAAAGTCGCCATCGTCATGGGCTCGGGATCCGACCGGCCCATCATGGAGAAAGCCGGCCGGATGCTCGACCAGTTCGGCATCGAGCACGAGACGAGGGTCCTGTCGGCCCACAAGACACCGGATGAGGCCATCGTCTTCGCCGAGAGCGCCGCGGACAACGGTTTCAGTGTCATCATCGCCGGGGCCGGGAAGGCCGCCCACCTCGGTGGTGTGATGGCGGCCAAGTCGCTCCTCCCCGTGATCGGTGTCCCCATCAACGCCAGCCTCGACGGCATGGACGCCCTGTTGGCCACGGTGCAGATGCCGACGGGGATCCCGGTGGCCACCGTCGCCGTCGACGGGGCGACCAACGCCGCCCTGCTCGCAGTGGCCATCCTGGCGGTAGGCGACGAGGATCTGACCGCCAAGCTGGCCGGGTATCGCAAGGAACTCGCCGAGAAGACCCTGGCTGGGTGAATCGAGGCTCCAGGGGATAGCATCGGGCTACATGAGCGAGATGTCCTTCGACAAACCCGATCCACACGATTTCCTCGATATCGACTCGTTGCTCGACGAAGAGGAGATCCTCCTACGTGACACCGTCCGTGATTTCGTGGAGAAGGAGATCAAGCCCGACGTCGCCGAATGGTGGGACCGGGGGGTGATCCCCCATCGTGAGTTGGCTGCCAAGTTCGGGGAGATGGGGATGCTCGGGATGCACCTCGAGGGTTACGGATGTGCCGGGACGTCGGCGACGTCCTACGGGTTGGCCAGTCTCGAATTGGAGGCGGGCGACTCGGGGATCAGGTCGTTCGTCTCGGTCCAGGGCTCGTTGGCGATGTTCCCGATCTGGAAATTCGGCTCCGAGGAACAGAAGCAGACCTGGCTGCCCAGGATGGCCAAAGGCGAGGTGATCGGCTGTTTCGGGCTGACCGAGCCCGATTCGGGGTCCGACCCGGCGTCGATGCGGACCAACGCCCGTCGTGACGGATCCGATTGGATCATCAACGGGTCGAAGATGTGGATCACCAACGGCTCGGTCGCCGACATCGCCATCGTCTGGGCGAGGACCGACGAGGGTGTCCGCGGCTTCATCGTCCCCACCGACACCCCCGGATTCTCGGCGCACGACATCAAGATGAAGGCTTCCCTCCGAGCGTCGGTGACCTCGGAGTTGGCCTTCGACGAGATGCGTCTGCCCGACGATTTCGCCCTCCCCGGTGTCGCCTCGATGCGCGGGCCCCTGTCGTGTCTCAACGAGGCGAGGTTCGGGATCGCCTTCGGGGCCATCGGATCGGCCCGGGACTGTTATGAGACCGCCCTTCGCTATGCCAAGGAGCGGGAGCAGTTCAACCAGCCCATCGGGGCCTTCCAGCTCACCCAGAAGAAGCTGGTCGAGATGATGGTCGCCGTGCAGCGAGGCACCCTCCTCGCCCTCCACCTCGGTCGGCTCAAGGACGAGGGGAGACTCAGCCCGGAACAGGTTTCCTTCGGCAAGTTCGACAACGTGCGCAACGCCCTCGAGGTGGCTCGTACGGCCCGTTCCATCCTCGGTGGCAACGGGATCACCCTCGAGTACCCGGTGTTCCGCCACATGGCCAACCTGGAGACCGTCATCACTTACGAAGGTACCAACGAGATCCACACCCTGGTCATGGGTCAGGCCATCACCGGTCTCAACGCCTTCACCTAGACCCGTTCTGTGTCAGTTTCGGGCCCCTCTGGCTCCCAAAACTGACACAGAAGCGTTCAGAGGTGGTCGTGGAGGTCGCCGTTGCGGTCGACGACCAGGTCGTCGAGGTCGAGCCAACCGGCGACTAGCTCCAGCTCATCGCGCAGGGCACGTCCCACCTTTTTCTTGTCGATATCGGGCTCGGCGAAAGCACCCTTGACCTGGAGGGCATTGCGGCGGCGGTCGGTCTTGAGGTCGACCCGGGCCACCAGGTCTCCTTCGTAGAGAAAGGGCAGCACGTAGTAGCCATAGACCCGCTTCGACTCGGGGACGTAGATCTCGATGCGGTAGTGGAAGCCCCAGAGTCGCTCGACCCGGGGGCGGTACCAGATCAAGCTGTCGAAAGGTGAGAGCAGCGCCGTCCCCTTCGGCCAGCGGGGCAGGGTCGCCTCAGGATGGATGTATCCGGGACGATCCCAACCCTCCACCTCGACCTCCTCCAGCTCACCGGCATGAACGAGACGACGGAGCACCGGTCGGGCCGCCGGCGTGCGGATCCGGTGGTAGTCGGCCAGGTCGTCGGCGGTGGCCACACCCATCGCCGAGGCGGCGAGCATGAGCAGCTCGGCCAGAGCTTCGTCGTGGCCGGGGTCGGGTGAGTTCAGATGCTCCGGAGGAATCACCTTCTCGGGGAGGTCGTACATCCTCACGAAATTTGGGCGTGCGGCCGTGGTCACCTTGCCCTGGATGAACAGCATCTCCAGGGCCACCTTGCCGTTGGACCAGTTCCACATCCCCTCACCCTTCTCGCCGGGGTCGTCGAGATGACTGGTCCGAAGCGGTCCCTTGGCCCGTACTTCGCCCAGGACGGCCTCCAAGTATCCAGGCTGCTCCGCGATCAGCTTCTCGGCCCGGTTCCACTGCCAATCGTGGTTCATCCGCCAGCGGAAGAGGCGATGCTGATCGCTTGGGATGAGGGATGCCATGTGCCCCCAATACTCGAACATCTCACCCGAGCTCCACAGCCACTCGTCGAGGGCGTCGCGGTCATAGGGGCCGATCCGGGAGAAGAAGGGCATGTAGTGGGTCCGGGTGAAGACGTTGACCGAGTCGAGCTGGATCAACCGGATCTGGTCGATCACCTTGCGGAAGTGCCTCACGTCGACCCGACCCGCAGGACGGCCTTCGATGAAGCCTTGTGCTCCCAGGGCATAACGCCGCGCCTGGTCGTTCCTGATCGTCCGCATCGTGCCGCCTCAACCTAACCGGCGTGCCATCATCACCGGGTGATCGATCGCTACACCCTGGCCCCGATGGGGGCGATCTGGTCGGAGCAGAACAAACTGGAGACGTGGAAACGGGTGGAGGTCGCCGCTCTACGCGCCTTCGAGGGAGAAGGAGTGGCTCCACCGGGCGTGGCCGATGCCACCGAGGCGGCGGCATGCCCCACGCCGGGGGAAGTGGCCCGGCGGGAGGAGGTCACCAACCACGATCTCGCCGCTTTCGTCGACCTGCTCGGTGAGGCCGCAGGTGGTGAGGCGGCCGGATGGGTCCACTATGGGCTCACCTCCTCGGACGTGCTGGACACCGCGGGCGGGGTGCTCCTGGCAGCGTCCGCAGATCTCCTTGCCGTAGCCCTCGACGACCTGTTCGAAACGGTGGTGCGACGGGCCTTCGAGCACCGCCAGACGTTCATGATCGGGCGGACCCATGGCATCTGGGCCGAGCCCACCACCTTTGGCCTCAAGCTCGTCGGCTGGGCCTTCGAGCTGTCCCGGGACCGGGAGCGTCTCGCCGCGGCACGCCAGGCCGTGGCCGTCGGGAAGATCTCAGGTGCGGTGGGCACCTACGCCCACGTGCCACCGTCGGTGGAGGCTGCAGTCTGCTCGGAGCTGGGCCTGGGTGTGGAACCGGCGTCGACCCAGGTGACGGCACGCGATCGCCACGCCCAATATCTCTCGACTCTCGCCCTGGTCGGCGCCTCGATCGAGCGGATGGCGACCGAGATCCGGCATCTGCAACGGTCCGAGGTGGGTGAGGCCCGAGAGGGGTTCCGCAAGGGCCAGAAGGGGTCGTCGGCCATGCCGCACAAACGCAATCCGATTCTCTCCGAGCGGATGACCGGGATGGCTCGTCTGCTTCGTGGCTACGCCCAGGTCGGTTTGGAGAACGTTGCCCTCTGGCACGAGCGCGACATCTCCCACTCCTCGGCCGAGAGGGTGGCGCTTCCCGACGCTTCCATCGTGCTCCACTACATGCTGGTCAAGTTCCAGGGGTTGGTCGACGACCTGGTCGTCGACAGCGAGCGGATGACCGCGAACCTGCAGTCGACCAACGGTCTCGTCTTCAGCCAGGCGGTCCTCCTCGCACTGATCGAGTCGGGGCTCGCCCGCGACGACGCCTACCGCCTCGTGCAGCGCAACGCCATGGAGGCATGGGAGGACAAGGCGCATCTACGCGACCTCCTCGATGCTGACCCCGACGTCGGGCTCGGCGAGACCGTCTTGGATCGCTGCTTCTCGCTGGAGCACATCGCAGAGACCACCGCACCCGTCTTCGATCGACTCGCCACCCTGGCCGACCGCCACGCTCAGCCCAGGTCGTAGACCGCGGCGAGATCGTCGCGGAACGGCACCCGGGGCAGGAGCACCTGTGCTCCATAGGAGGTGCGGTATTCGCGCACCGAGATCGAGAAGGGTCTGACCGCATCTCTCGAGATGCCCCGATATCTCCAGGCTGCGCCGACGGCATCGGATAGCGACCATGCGGAGTCGAGACGAACCGACGATGAGATCACCGCCAGGCGATCGGCGAGAGCAGCCGGGGAAGAGAAGCCGGCCGCCCGCGCCGCCAGCTGGAACAGGACGTCCTGTTGGTTGCGCTGGCGGGTGAAGTCCGATCCACTCACCGCCCTCCACTCACCGTCGATGAGGTTCTCGGGGTGTCGGGAACGAACCCAGCCCAATGCGGTGTCGCCGTCGACGGTCTGACAGCCCGCCGTGTCGATGCTCAGGTGGGCCTTGGCGTCGCGGGTGGGATGATCGACACAGACGGTGATCCCTCCCATGACGTTCACCATCCGGGAAAACCCGTCGAAGTCGATTCGGGCCACATGATCGATCGGTATCCCCGTGTAGTCCTCCACGATTATCGCCAGCAGCTCCAGACCCGACGCGATCCCAGAGCACCCGCCGAGACCCGAGTTGATGCGGGTGAAGGTCTGTTTGCAGATGTTCCACACGAACAAGTCGCGCGGCAGGGAGACCATGATCGGAGCACTCCCGTCGCTGGGTTGCAGCCCCAGGATGATGGTGTCGGCCAGAGATCCGGAGGCATCGGTGCCGACGAGGAGGTAGGCCTCGAAGACCTCGTCGGGCACGGGCTCGCCGAATGCAGCGGTGTTGAACTCGGGAGCCTCCCCCCGGGAGGAGAGTGACTCTGCGATCCGCTCCATCTCCGCATCGAGGTCGTAGAGGGGCTCATCGGTGAACTGGAACGACACCGAGGGGGATTCCTCCAGCCCCGACGTCATGGCGGCTCGAGCCACACCCGGGTCGAACTCCTCGACGGCCACAGATCCGAACGCGGCGTTGAGCTGGTAGCCATAGAACGCTCCCAGTCCCAGGAGCGTGCCGACCACCAGCGTCGTAACCGCCTTCCACGGGTGGAACACGACGAACTCGATCAGAGCCAATGTTGGATCCCGCTCGAAGACAAAGCCCGCGAAATACTAAGTCCCCGATCTGGGATGGACGGGTTCTAGGACCGATTGATGTAGACCGTGCCGGTGAACAGGGCGGCGGTTCGCCCGTCGCCGCGTGTCACCTCGGCCCGATAGGTGCCAAGGGTCCGGCCCCTGGAGACCTCACTCACCCTCGCCTCGAGGCGATCTCCGGGACGGCTCGCGGCCGTGAGCACCAGATGGGTGTCGATGGCCACCGCCGGATCGCCGGCGGAGTTCGAGGCGAGGGAGAAAGCGCAATCGGCCAGTGAGAAGACCATCCCGCCATGACCTACTCCGAGGAAGTTGGCGTGGCTGTCGGCAACATCCAACGCGACCACGATCTCTTCGTCGCTGACCGAGACCAACTCGATTCCCAAACCCTGTGCGTAGGCGTCGTCGGCCAACAGCCCGGCAACGCGCTCTCTGTCGAATCCGCTCACCCGGACGAGGCTAGGGGGTGTGGTCCGAGCTCGGCGGCAACGACGCTACGCTCCCGCGGCGTGCTCGCACTGCCCCATCTCGCCTCAGGAAAGGTCAGGGAGATCTACGAGATCGACTCGGAGCATCTCCTCTTCGTCGCCACCGATCGCATCTCTGCATACGATGTGATCCTCAACCAGACGATCCCCGACAAGGGACGTGTGCTCACGGGGCTCAGTCTCCACTTCTTCGACCTCCTCGACACACCCAATCATCTGGTGACCACCGACCTCTCCGGTGTGGAGGAGCTCACCGAACAACAGAGGGACGTGCTCGCCGGTCGTGCCATGGTGGTGAGACGGGCCGAGGTGGTCCCGGTCGAGTGTGTCGTCCGCGGCTACCTCTACGGCTCGTCATGGCGTGAGTACAAGGACGGGGGCGGTCCCACCACCGAGCACCTACCCGATGGTCTGAGGTTGGCCGAACAGCTCGACGAGCCCATCTTCACGCCGGCGACCAAGGCGGCAACCGGCCACGACGAGAACATCACCGAAGCCCAGACCCGTGACATCCTCGGTGACCGGCTGTACGAAGAGCTCCGCACCCGGTCGCTGGACATCTACACCCGGGCCAATCGTTACGCCGCGGAGAAAGGGGTGATCCTGGCCGACACCAAGTTCGAGTTCGGACACGCCAACGGGGAGCTGCTCCTGATCGACGAGGTGCTCACCCCGGACTCCTCTCGTTACTGGCCTGCCGACCAGTACCAGCCCGGAAACGAGATTCCCTCCTTCGACAAGCAGTACGTGCGGGAGTGGCTGGAACGCCAGCCCTGGGACAAGAACCCACCTCCCCCGGACCTGCCCGACGAGATCGTCGAGGGGACACGCCAACGCTATGTGGAGGCCTACGAGCGGATCACCGGCGCGAGCTTCGACGACTACCTGGCCGCACGATGAGGGTCACCGTCACCATCGACCGGCGACCCGAGATCGCCGATCCCGAGGGGACGACGGTGAAGAAGGCGCTCCACGAGTTGGGGTTCACCGAGACGACCTCTGTGCGGATGGATCGTGTCATCCACCTGGACGTCGACGGTGACGATCCGGCACAGGTGAAGTCCCGGGTCGAAGAAATGTGCCGTCAACTCCTGGCGAACCCGGTGTTGGAGGATTTCGTGGTCGAGGTGGAGACGTGAGAGCCGCCGTTGTCGTGTTCCCTGGCGTCAACTGCGAGCACGACGTGGTCCGTGCCTTGACCGCGCTCGGTGGCGAGGCCGAACTGGTCTGGCACCGGGACACCGACCTGTCCGCCTTCGACGGCGTGGTCCTCCCCGGGGGGTTCGCCCATGGAGACGCGTTGCGCACCGGTGCCATCGCCCGGTTCTCCCCGGCGATGAGGGAGGTTGCCCGTATGGCCTCGGTCGGGGCACCGGTGCTCGGCATCTGCAACGGATGGCAGATCCTCTGCGAGTCGGGGCTCATCCCGGGAGCCCACATCGCCAACCGCGATCTCTCGTTCATCTGTCGCTTCGTCGAAGTCGAGGTAGTGGACACCAACTCGATCCTCACCCGATCCGCCGAGCCCGGGCAACGTCTCCGCATCCCGCTCAACTCCTACGAGGGGTCCTGGGTCGACCCCTCCGGAGCCGGGCGGGTCGTGCTCCGCTATGTCGACGACCCCAATGGGTCCCAGGACCGGGCAGCGGCGGTGGCCAATGCCGCCGGCAATGTCGTCGGAGTCATGCCCCATCCGGAAAGGGCCACCGACGAGCTCCTCGGCTCGACGGACGGCCAGCTGCTCTTGGAGAGCTTCCTCCGGGCGCCGGTGCCCGCATGACCACGACCCAGGAGCCAGTCCACCGGAGGCTGGGTATGACCGACGACGAGTACCAGTCGGTGGTCGACATCCTCGAACGGGAGCCGAAGCCCGCGGAGTTGGCCATGTACTCGGTCATGTGGTCGGAGCACTGCTCCTACAAGTCCTCCCGCAAGCATCTCGGCAGGTTCCCCACCGAAGCGCCCTGGGTCGTCGTAGGGCCCGGTGAGAATGCGGGGGTCGTCGACATCGGTGACGGTTGGCTGGCGGCGCTGCGCATCGAGAGCCACAACCATCCCTCTTTCGTCGAGCCCTACCAGGGGTCCGCCACCGGGGTGGGCGGCATCCTGCGCGACGTGTTCACCATGGGCGCCAGACCCATCGCCCTCTGGGATCAGATCAGGTTCGGCCCCCTCGACCAGCCCAAGAATCGCTATCTCTTCAAGGGCGTGGTGTCGGGCATTGCCGGCTATGGCAACGCAGTGGGAGTCCCGACGGTGGGCGGGGAGCTCGAGTTCGACGATTGCTACACGGGCAACCCACTCGTCAACGTGATGTGCCTGGGGTTGCTGCGTCGGGATCAGTTGGTGTTGGGGACGGCCGGTGAGCCCGGGACGGTCGCCATCCTCCTCGGCAAGGCCACCGGGCGAGACGGCATCGGGGGCGCCAGCGTGCTCGCCTCTGCCTCCTTCGACGACGAGTCGGGGGAGAAGCGGCCGTCGGTCCAGGTGGGCGATCCCTTCGAGGAGAAGAAGCTGATCGAGGCGTGTCTCGAGCTCTACGAGAACGACCTGGTGGTGGGGGTGCAGGACCTCGGTGCGGCCGGGCTCTCCTGTGCCACTTCCGAGCCGGCGGGGCGGGCGGGTGTTGGCATCGATGTCGACCTCGACGCGGTGCACACCCGGGAGATGGAGATGACTGCGCCCGAGCTGTTGATGTCGGAGTCACAGGAACGCATGATGGCTTTTGTCGCGCCGTCCAAGGTCGAGGCTGTCCTCGCCGTCGCCGACAAGTGGGAGATCGAATCTGCTGTCATCGGCGAGGTGCGGCCGGGAAACACCCTGACCATTCGTCATCGCGGCTCGGTCGTCGCCGAGGTCCCGGCAGCCTCACTGGCCGACGACGCCCCCGTCTACGACCGGGTCACGCAGCGACCGCGCTGGCTCGACGAGCTACAGACCCGGCCCTCCGACATCCAGATCGCCGACGTCGGCGCGGCGCTGGCCGAGTTGCTCGCCGACCCGGCGATCGGGTCGTCCGCGTGGGTCCACGGCCAGTACGACCACATGCTGTTCCTCAACACCGTCATCGGTCCCGGAGCCGACGGGAACCTCCTCCGCATCCAGGGCAGCGACAAGGCCCTGGCTGTGTCCACCGACGGCAACGGCCGGCTGTGTCACCTCGATCCGAGAGTCGGGTCGGCCCGTCTCGTCTACGAGGCGGCCCTCAACGTGGCGGTGACCGGCGCCCGGCCATTGGCGGTGGTCGACAACCTCAACTTCGGAAACCCGGAGAAGCCCGAGGTGATGTGGCAGTTCCGAGAGTCGGTCGAGGGTTTGTCCGAGGCGTGTGAGGCTCTCGGCATCCCGGTCGTCGGCGGCAACGTCTCGTTCTACAACGAGACCGACGGTGTCGACATCCATCCCACCCCCGTCGTCGGGCTCCTCGGCCTGGCCGACCCGATGCCCGAACCACCCCCCCGCTTGTCACGGGCCGAGGCGGGGATGGAGATATGGGAGGTGGGTCCGGCAGCGACGGACAACCTGGCCGGCTCCGCCGCGCAACGCCTCCGCTCGGAGATCGGCGGTACGCCGACCGCATGCCACCCCCAACTGGCCTGCGAGGTGATCTCCCTCGCCCTCGACCTCGCCCACCGGGCCCCGGTCCTCCACGACATCTCCGACGGTGGTCTCGCCGTGGCCCTCGCCGAGATCTGCATCGTCTCCGGGGTCGGTGCCGAAGTCACCACCGACAACCCGTTCTCCGAGGATCCCCATCGCTTCCTGGTCGTGGCCCCACGCGGGACAGTCGAGGGCGAAGACGTATTGACCCGTCGAATAGGCACGATCGGTGGCGACAAGGTCACCCTCAACGGTGACGGGGTGCCGCTCGCCGAGTGCACCGATCTCTGGAACAACGCCATCGAGAGGGCACTGGCCGGTTGACCGGACGAGCCAGACGAGAAGGCGACGACCGCCATGCCTCTGATGCCGTAGCCTCGACTCCGATGGACCCCAGACCACTCGGTGCGATCCTCACCGGAGGAGCCAGCAGCCGGATGGGCCGCGACAAGGCCGATGTGCTCGTGGCGGGCCGTCCCATGTTGAGCCGGGTGGCCTCCGCTCTCGAGCGGGTGTCCGATCGTGTCGTTCTGCTGGGCCCGGACCGGGAGGGATGGGAGACCTGGCCCGACTCCGTGCATGCCCAGGGCCCACTGGCCGGGATCGCCACCGCCCTCACCCGAACCGACCGCGATCGGGTGATGGTGGTGGCCGTGGATCACCCGTTCGTCGACCCGAACACCCTCCGCCGGCTCGATGACCTGGTCTCAGATCTCCCGGTGGTACCCGTTGACGAAACCGGCACCCGCCAGGTCACGTGTGCCGTCTACCCGACGTCCATCGCCGACTCGGCCGTCGATGAGGTGGTCGCGGGTGGGTCGATCCAGACCCTGTTGGACCGGGTGTCTTTCCGCGCCGTGCCCCCGGACGAGTGGCGGGGATGGGGGGAGGACGGCCGCTCGTGGTTCAGCGCCGACTCGGACGAGACCGTCGCAGAGGCGGAGTCGCGATTCGCCGGCTGACTCGACACGCAGAGTCCGTCGAGAGTTTCGATCACAACCAGCGTCAGCCGTCCAAATAGGCTGACAGGTGATGACGGAGAGAATCACCGGCCTCGTCTACGTGGGCGACCCCATGTGCTCGTGGTGCTGGGGATTCGCTCCCGAAATCGAATCCCTGGCCAGAGAGTTGCCGGTGGAGGTCGTCGTCGGCGGTCTCCGTCCCGGTCCGATGGCCCAGCCGCTCGACGACCGCATGGCCAGGTCCCTCGCCGACCACTGGATGGAGATAGCGGAGCGCACCGGACAGCCGTTCGACATCTCCTTCCTCGCCAGACGCGACGGCTGGATCTATGACACCGAGCCCGCCGCGATCGCAGTCACCCGGATGCGGGAGATGAACGCGTCACGGACCCTCGACTACTTCACAGATGTGCAGATGGCCTTCTACGGCCGGGGTCGGGACGTCACCGATTTCGGAGTGCTCACCGAACTCGCCGACGGCTACGAGGTCGACCTGGAAGCCTTCTCTGCGTCATTGCCCACCGACGACGCCAAGAAGAGAGCCTGGGAGGACTTCTCCCGGGCGCGCAACTGGGGGATCAGCGGATTTCCGACCCTGGTCGGGCAGCTGGGAGACGGGCGGCTGGCCCTGCTGGCCCGTGGTTGGGCATCGGCCGAGACGGTGAGGAAACGCATCGAGTCGGTGGCCGAGACGGTTGGTTGACACCTCGAAGACGACCCGCGCAACCGGACCCGCGCCATTCGTCTCGCGAAAACCTCTTCTCGAAGTCACGCTTGGTGACTGTGATCTCTCCCCGGGTCCACCTACGATCATCCTCGTGCCCGTGGAGGCCAGTGTCTCGCTTCAAGAAGGGCCCCGCGAGGCCTGTGGGGTCATAGCCGCATACTCGTCGACCCAACGCGTCTCCCACCTCCTCTATTTCGGTCTCTTCGCCCTGCAGCACCGTGGACAGGAGTCGGCGGGGATCGCCACCTCCGATGGGGAGACGGTCACGGTGTTCAAGGATCTCGGATTGGTGAACCAGGTCTTCGACGGGCCGATCCTCGCCGGTCTCGACGGTCTGTTGGGCATCGGCCACACGCGCTACTCGACGACAGGGTCCAACAACTGGGCCAACGCACAACCGGCTCACCGTCAGGTGGGCAACACCAGTGTGGCTCTGGGTCACAACGGCAACCTGACCAACACCGAGCAGCTGGCCCGATCATTGGGGATCCAGGGCGCAACCACCGACTCCGACCTGATGGCCGAAGGGCTGGCCAGGGCGATCGACGACAACCGCTCCGACGCCCGGGGGCTGGAGTTGGCGCTGATGAAGGTCGCTCCCACCTGGGAGGGGGCGTTCTCCCTGGTCATCATGGACCAAGGCCGCATAGTCGGGCTCCGCGACCCGCACGGTTTCCGACCGCTCTGTCTCGGCTCGATCGAGGGAGGCGGATGGGTGATTGCGTCCGAGTCGTCGGCGCTCGACATGGTGGGCGCCAAGTTCGTACGGGAGGTGTCGCCCGGTGAGATGGTGGTCATCGACGCCGGCGGCCCCAAGTCGTACTACCCCTTCCCGCGCATCAACCCCGGTCTCTGTGTCTTCGAGTTCGTCTACTTCGCCCGTCCCGACACCCACATGTACGGCCGGTCGATCCAGGGTGCCCGCTACGAGATGGGCCGCATCCTCTCCGAGGAGCACCCCGCCGACGCCGAAGTCGTGGTCCCCGTTCCCGAGTCCGGCATCCCGGCCGCGCAGGGCTTCGCCGCCCATAGCGGCATCCCGTACACCGATGGTCTGGTGAAGAACCGCTATGTGGGGCGTACTTTCATCGAGCCCACCCAGTTGCTCCGCGACCAGGGCATCAAACTGAAGTTGAATCCGATCCCCGAGAGCCTGAATGGGAAGCGAGTGGTCCTCGTCGACGACTCCATCGTGAGGGGGTCGACGACCCGCCAGCTCGTGGCCATGGTCAGAGAGGCCGGTGCCGCCGAAGTGCACCTGCGAGTGTCCTCGCCCCCCTATCGATGGCCGTGTTTCTACGGGATGGACACCTCGGATCGCTCCACTCTCATCGCAGCCCGTATGGAGGTCCACGAGATCAGGGATCATCTCGGGGCCGATTCTCTCGGCTATCTCTCCCTCGAAGGCCTGTTGACGGCGACCGGAGTGGCGGATGCGGGTTTCTGTACCGCCTGTCTCGACGGCTCCTACCCCACCGACATCCCCGAGGTCGCCGACAAGTTCCAGCTGGAACGCAACTGAGGATGACCTCATACCGCGATGCCGGGGTGGATCTCGAAGGAGCCGATCGACACACCGACTCGATAGCGGAGACGGTCACCTCCACGTGGAAGACCGAGGTGATCGGAGGATTCGGGGGCTTCGCCGCCGGGGTGCGTCTCCCCGAGGGGCTCGTCGACCCGGTACTGATGATGTCGACAGACGGTGTGGGCACCAAGCTGGAGGTGGCCCGTCGCGCCAATCGTTGGGAAGGGGTGGGTTTCGATCTCGTCGCCATGTGCGTCGACGACCTGGCCGCGGCCGGAGCTCTCCCGCTCGGCTTCGTCGACTATCTGGCGGTGGGCTCGCTCGAAGCCGAGCGTGACCGCGCCATCGTCGAGTCGGTCGCCGACGCCTGTCTCCAGGCCGGATGCCCGCTTCTCGGGGGGGAGACCGCCGTCCACCCCGGTGTGCTCGACTCCGACACCGTCGATCTGGCGGGTGCCGTGATGGGTGTGGTCGAAGCCGACGCCGTGCTCGGCCCGGAACGGGTTCGCAGCGGCGATGTGATTGTCGGGCTGACATCCCCCAACCTTCGCTCCAACGGCTTCTCGCTGATCAGGGCCGCCTTCGGAGACGACGTCGTCGACCTGGCCGACACCCTGCTCGCCCCCTCTGTGATCTACTCCCCGGCCGTGCTCACCGCCGTGGCGGCCGGTGGGATCCACGCCGCCGCCCACATCACCGGTGGGGGACTGGTCGCCAACCTGGCACGCTCCCTGCCCGACGGCCTGGCAGCGCGGATCCGCCTCGACACCTGGGAGAGACCGGAGGTCTTCGACCTCGTCGCGGCACGGGGAGTGTCGGAGGAAGAGATGAGAAAGACGTTCAACCTGGGGATAGGCTTTTGCCTCGTGGTGGATGAGACGGCGGTCGACCCGGTGCTCACGGCGACGACGATGCACTCCCCGCGCGTCATCGGCGACGTGGCTCCAGGAGACGGAGTAAGTCTTCGTTGAGCTTCGCCGACGCCTCGGCGGTCTTCGGCGGTCCCGGTCGATGGAAAGGGGAGGTGCCGGAGGGCTGGGACATCTTCGGAGTCACCAACGGCGGCTTCTTGATGGGGATGGCCACCCGGGCCATGGCACAGGAGGCGGTGGGGCGCCAGCTGATCTCCGCCACTGGGAGCTATCTAAACCCGGTCGGCAAGGGGCCGGTGGACATCGATGTCGAAGTCCTCAAGAGCGGGCGAAGTCTCAGCACGCTGCGTGCCACGATGTCGGGCGACGGCAGGAGTCTGCTCGATGTCACAGGCGTATACGCCGAGCCGGATCGTCCCAGGCCCGACGGCGACCTGGTGAGAGCAAAGCCACCGGACCTCCCCCCACCCGAAGAGTGCATTCGGGCCACGCCGTCGGAGACCGCTCCCCTACCCCCACCGTTCACCGGAGAGGTAGAGGTGCGACTCCATCCCGACGAGGCCGCGCTGTTGACCGGGGCTCCGGGAGAGGATGCGGTGATGCGGGGCTGGTTCCGTCTTCTCGACGGCGAGGAGATGGACGCCAATGCGGTGGTCCTCGCCAGCGACGCCCTCCCCCCGGCCATCTTCAACTCGCCCTACCCGGCGGGGTGGACGCCGACGGTCGACCTCAGTGTCCAGGTGCGCGACCCGGCGCCACGCGGCTGGCTTGCCTGCCAGTTCACTACCCGGTTCGTCACCGGGGGGATGCTCGAAGAGGACGGCGAGATCTGGAGTGAAGACGGCGGATTGGTCGCCCTGTCCCGCCAACTCGCCCTCGTCGCCCGTTGACACTCCGAGCTCACGGAGCGACCGACTCCAACTCGTCGAGAAGCTCCTCTTTGCGGGTTTCGTCGAGGAAGGACGAGACGATCGAGTTGGCCGCCAGCATGGCGAGACGTTGCTCGCCGAAACCCAGATCGTCGGCGAGAGCGAAGTAGTTCTCCCCGACATACCCGCCGAAGTAGGCGGGATCGTCGGAGTTCACACTCACCAGCAGACCCTCCTCCATCATCCGGGGCAGGGGGTGGTCGACCACCCGGTCGACCACCCGCAACGCCACGTTGGACAGCGGGCACACGGTCAGTGGGATCTGATCGTTTCGGAGCCGCTCCACCAGATCCGGGTCCTCAAGGCTGCGCACCCCATGATCGACCCGCTCCACACCCAGGGTGTCGAGGGCGCCGGTCACATAGTCTGGAGGGCCCTCCTCGCCACCGTGGGCGACGGCGCGCAGACCCAGCTCTCGGGCATGGGCGTAGGCGTCGCCGTAGAGCTCAGGAGGGAAACCGACCTCCGCCGAGTCCAGACCCACGGCGATGACCCCTTCGAGATGTGGCTCCGCCTCCCGGATCGTGGCCAGTGCGGCGTCACCACCGAGATGGCGGAGAAAGCAGAGGATGAGCGCGGCACTGAGACCGCTCCGACCGGCATCGGCCATCGCCGAGCGAAACCCTTCCATGAACACCTCGAACCCGACCCCGCGCTCGGTATGGGTCTGGGGATCGAAGAAGATCTCGGCCCGTCGCACCCCGTCGGTCGCGGCCCGGTCGAGATAGGCCGTCATCAGGTCGTAGAAGTCCTGCGGGGTCCGCAGGACCGCGGCACCCTGGTAGTAGATGTCGAGGAAGGACTGCAGGTTCTTGAATCGGTACGCCGCGGCGACGGATTCGACATCCCGGTAGGGAAGCTCGTGCCCGTTCCTCTCCGCCAGGTCGAACATCATCTGCGGCTCGAGGGTGCCCTCGATGTGGAGATGCAGCTCCGCCTTGGGGAGCCGTCGGATGAACTCTTCCATCCCAGGACGCTACAACGTCGGAGGTGGGCCAGAAAACCTCAGGAAGTGGGACCCATATCCGGGTCCCACCGCCTCGAGAAATGTGGGTCTTACCGCCTCGCGAATTTCTCGAGGCGGACAGACCCACATTCGGGTCGTACTTCCTGCGGAAAGTCAGAGCGCGATGTCCTGGGGACGGACCGGGGCCCGGTTGATCTCCTTGCCGGTGGCGTCTCGGATCGCCGCCACCACCGCCGACGTCGATGAGATCGTGGGCGGCTCCCCGACGCCCTTGGCCCCGAACGGGCCCCACGACCCGTCCTGTTCGATGAGCAGCGCCTCCACGTCAGGCGCGTCGAGGATCGTCGGGAGCAGATAGTCGGTGAAGTTGGGGTTGCGGATGACACCGTTTTCGATGACCAGCTCCTCCATCACAGCCAGACCGACACCCTGGAGGATGCCCCCTTCGATCTGGCCCCGGACCGCCTCGGGGTGCAACGCCTTGCCGACGTCCTGCGCGGTGTCCACCCGCACCACCGTCACCAACCCGAGCTCGGGGTCGACGTCGACGACGGCGCGGTGGCCCGCGATGGCGAAGTCGGCGTGGACGACACCCTGACCGTCGTCGTCGGAGGGCTCGGTGGCGGGGTGTCGGAAAGTGACGGTCTCCTCCCATCCTTCCCCGACGAGAACCGCCATCGGGACGACGACCTCGCCGTCACGGAGCACCCCTTCGTCGTTCAGATCGTCACCATCGTGGTGCTCGATGATCCGCCCACGTAGCCGTGTCGCCGCCTCCAACGTAGCCCCACCGGAGATCTGGGTCTGACGTGAGGCGGAGGTGGAGCCGGCCGAATCGATCCTGGAGGTGTCGACGTGACGGACCACTGCAGAGCGGATGCCGAGACCGGAGCGGGCCAGCTGGGCCAGCACGGTGACGAGACCCTGGCCGACTTCGATCGCGGCCGTCTCGACAAGGGCGCCCTCCTCGGTGAGCCGAACGCGGGCTTGGGCGTAGTCGTCGAACCCCTCCGAGAAACCGAGGTTCTTGATCCCGATCGCATAACCGACACCCCGCTCGACGTGAGCCGACTCGGTGGTGAGACCGCTGCCGCCGGGCAGCGGCGAATCGGTTTCCACGATCGGCATCGCCGCCAGCGAGTCGATCACGTCTACTACGGGCAACGGGGTGTCGATGCGCTGTCCCGTGGTGGCGAGCACGTCTCCGGTGGCGAGGGCGTTGCGTCGTCTGATCTCGAGGGGGTCGAGTCCGAGCCGAGCCGCCAGCTTGTCCATCTGCGCCTCGTAGGCCACACAGACCTGGACCGCACCGAAACCTCTCATCGCACCACACGGCGGGTTGTTGGTCCTGGTCCCGACTCCGTCGATGGCCACCGAGTCGCAGCGGTAAGGGCCGACTGCGAAGTAGCAGGCATTGGCGAGCACGGCTGCGGTCGTGGAGGCGTAGGCGCCGCCGTCGATGACTATGCGAGCCTCGACCCTGACCAGTCTCCCTGAGTCGTCGGCCTCGTGGCGGTACCACATGAGGGCCGGATGACGGTGGACGTGGCCCGTGAACGACTCGGAGCGGTTGTAGACCATCTTCACCGGCTGACCGGTGTGAAGGGCGAGCATGCAGAGATGGATGTGGAGGTTGACGTCCTCCCGGGCGCCGAAGGCGCCGCCGACACCGGCTGGATGGGCTCGCACTTGCTCGGGCCGCAACCCCAGCGCCGCCACGACCTGTTCCTGATCGACGTGGACGAACTGGCTGGTGGCGTAGAGGTCGACACCGCCGTGGCCATCCGGGATGGCGAGCCCTGCCTCCGGGCCCAGCGGCGCCTGGTCCTGCATCCCCACCTCGTAGAAGCCTTCGACGACCACCGAACCGGAAGCTTCCTGGTCGCCGCGGCGAATCCGCATCCTCCTGAAGACCGCGTCGGCGCGATCCGCCTCCTCGGGGTCGACGAAAGGCTCCAGCTCCTCATATTCCACTTTCACCGCGGCGGCGGCGCGCCGGGCGGTGTCCTCGTCCTCGGCGGCCACCACGGCCACCGGCTCACCCCAGTATCTGACCAGGTCGGCGGCGAGGACCGGCTGGTCGGGGTGTTCCAACCCGAACACGGCGCGCCCGGTGACGTCGTCGGCGGTGAGCACGGCATGCACTCCGCCGATCGCCAGGGCAGGGGCGACGTCGATGGAGACGATGCGAGCATGGGCGTGAGGGCTTCGTGTCGTCGCCCCCCACAACATCCCCTCCGCGACCAGGTCCGACGCGTAGGCGAACTCCCCCCTCAGCTTGGCGACGCCGTCGGGGCGGAGCGGGGACTCGCCCACCCCACCGTCGACGCGGTCCGCCCGGATGGTGGTTCTAGTCCTGGTCATGGGCGTCTCCCTGCAAGACCATCCAGGGCCCGGACGATTGCGCCGTAGCCGGTGCAGCGGCAGATGTTCCCGGCGAGGGCCTCCTTGATCTCCGCGGTGGTCGGGGTGGGATTCGACTCGAATAGCTCGGTCGCGGCCACGACGATCCCCGGGGTGCAGAACCCGCATTGGACGGCCCCGGCCTCGTGCATCGCCTGCTGCACCCCGTTGAGCACCGCACCGTCACCGATCCCCTCGACCGTCGTCACCTCAGATTCTGCGACGTCGGCGGCCAGCACCAAACAGGCACACACCAACTCACCGTCCAGGATGACGGAGCACGAGCCGCATTCGCCCTGCTCACACGCACTCTTGGAACCGGGCAGACCGAGCTCGTCGTGGAGCATGTCGAGCAAGCTCATCGGGACCTGGACCCGGGTGTTCACCGCCTCACCGTTGAGGGTGAATGTCAGGATCATCGCAGACACCTCTCGAGGAGACGGCGGGAGAGGACACCGGCGGCGTGCCGCCGATATTGCTCGGTCGAGCGGTGGTCGGTGATCGGTGCGACCTCGCCGCTCACCAAACGCTGGAACTCGGACAGGTCGGCTGCTGTCGGTCGCGCCACCGACGAGATCATCTCCTCCGCCCGGGTGGCACGGATCGGAGTGGGGGCCACCGAGCCAAGCCCCACCGTGGTCCTCCCGTCCGCCCGACGCGTCACCACCGCACAAACCGTGGCGATGACCATCGCGTTGCGAACACCGATCTTCCCGAACTCCTGACGTTCGGGGAGGTCCTCGGGCAGGAGGACTGCGGTTATCAGCTCCCCGTCGGCGACGGTCGTCTGTTTCACCCCGGCGAAGAACTCACGCCACGGGATGCGCCGGGTCGAGGTGGAGTCGGCGACTTCGATGGCGGCATCGACAGCGATCAGGAACGGGTGCCCGTCGCCCGCCGGGCTCGCGGTGCCGAGGTTGCCGCCGATGGTCCCGGCGTTCCTTATCTGGGGTGAGCCGATGGTGCGGGCGGCCTGGGCGAGAGCGCCGGGCCCTTCTCGCTCGATCCGACGCCAAGTGACTCCGGCGCCGATCCGGGAGCCGTCCCACTCCTGGAGGTCACCAACACGGCGCAATCCCACCACGTGGTCGGGGCGAAGGCGCCCGAAATTGATCTCGACCATCAGATCGGTGCCACCGGCGAGGGGCATCGCACCCTGGGAGACGGCGGCCAGAGCGTCGTCGAGCATCGTCGGATGATGGACCTCCACGATCGAGAAGTTACCCCGCCAAATCGAGAGCCAGGAGATTGTGACGTCTGATCAGCTCGTCGGTCTCGACGCCCGACACCTCGCCGTCGCGCACCAGGGACCGTCCCGCCACCCAGGAATGGTCGATCGTCGAGGGTGCACACAGCACGGCAGCCGCCACCGGGTCGTGCAGCGCCCCGGCGAACTCGACACGGTCGAGGTCCAAGGCGATGAAGTCGGCCGCCATCCCGGGTGCGAGGATCCCGATGTCGTCCCGACCCAGGACCCTGGCTCCGCCGACAGTTGCCAGCTCCAGGGCTTGGCGGGCGGTCATCTGCGGGCCCGTACCCACCCCGGGTGACACCGCGAGACGATTCAACAACAACGCCTGTCTGACCTCGGCGAGCATGTTGGAGGAGTCGTTCGAGGAAGATCCGTCCACACCGAGCCCCACCGGGACCCCTGCGGTGAGGTAGGGGACGATCGGAGCCATCCCCGATGCCAGACGCATGTTCGAGGTGGGACAGTGGGCCACCCCCGTCCCGGCAACGCCCATACGAGCCACCTCGTCATCACCGACGTGCACCGCGTGCGCATACCAGACGTCGGGGCCGGTCCACTCGACCGCCTCCATGTGGGCGACCGGACGGTGACCGAACTTCTCCAGGCAGAACTGCTCTTCGTCTTCGGTCTCGGCGAGGTGGGTGTGGAGTCTGGTCCCCGTGACCCGAGCCAGTTGGGCCGACTCCCTCATCAGGTCGGGTGTGACCGTGAACGGGGAGCACGGAGCGACCACGACCTGTCGCATCGCCCCACGTCGCGCCTCATGAAAGGTGGAAATCACCCGACGGGTGTCCTCGATGACGAAGTCCTCGTCTTCGACGACCGAGTCGGGCGGAAGCCCTCCCGCGGACTCACCGAGACTCATCGCTCCACGGGAGACATGGAATCTGATGTTGAGCCCGTCGGCACCTTCGAACTGGTCGTCGGGACGGGAGCCGTTCGGCCAGAGATACTGATGGTCGAACACCGTCGTCGCACCGGATCTCGCCAGCTCGACGAGCCCGAGTCTGGTGGAGGTGTGGACGTGGTCAGGGGTCAGACGGGCCCAAACCGGGTAGAGGGCGGTCAACCAGTCGAAGAGCCCGACGTTCTGGGCGGCGGGCAACGCCCGGGTGAGGGTCTGGTAGAGGTGGTGATGGGTGTTGACCAGACCCGGGAGCACGAGATGGCCGCTCAGGTCGACGATCTCGTCGGCGACGGCCGGGATGTCGTCGCTGTCGCCGACGTTCTCGATCCAGCCATCGCGGGCGAACAGCCCGCCGTTCTCGATCTCCCGTCCGTCCATGGTGACGAGGAGACGGGCGTTGCGAGCGAGGAGGGTTGCCATCGCCATCAAGGTAACCGTGTCCATAGAGTCCCGGGGATGACACTCAGTGAAGACTCACTCACGGTCTGGTCCGGTCGTCTCGAGAAGGCATCCGCTCGCATCGCCGAGCAGTTCCCGGGCGAGGGGCCGGATCGTCAACCGGTTCATTCCGTCTACGGCGGCGCCCAGCTGTTCTCTGCAAACACCACCCAGAAGCTCGGCGAGTTGGCCCTCGACTTCGCCGCCGAGTGGGTGCCCGACCCGCAGTCTCTGGCAAGTCTGATCGGGCTCGACTCCGGTTTGGCGGAGAGAGTGCACACCGCAGTGCTGTCGAAGCTGGAGCGGGAGCCCGTCGAGGACTTCCGCATCGATTTCGAGGACGGATACGGCCATCGCAGCGACGACGAGGAGGACCGGCACGCAGTGGGCGCCGCCCAGCAGGTGGCAGCTGCCATGGGGGCGGGGACACTGTCCCCTTTCATCGGCATCAGGGTCAAGTCGCTGTCCGCCGAGCTGTGCCGGCGGGCACTGCGGACGACAGACCTCTTCGTCACCACGGTGTTGGAGGAGGCGGGACGGGTTCCGGCCGGGTTCACCATCACCCTGCCCAAACTCCAGGACATCGCCCAGATCGAGGTGATGAGCGAGGCGTTGGCCGAGCTGGAGTCGACTCTCGGCATCGACCGGATCCCGATCGAGCTCATGGTGGAGACTCCCCAGACCGTGATCGATGTCGACGGGACCGTCGGCGTGCGCAAGTGGGTCGACGCCGCCGACGGTCGAGTCCGGGGCGCCCACTTCGGCACTTACGACTACACCGCCTCGTTGAACATCACCGCCGCCCACCAGACCATGGACCACCCGGCGTGTGATTTCGCCCGGCACGCCCTGCAGGTGAGCCTGGCCGGCACAGGTGTGTGGTTGTCGGACGGGGCGACCAACGTGATGCCGGTCGGTGACGACCCCGACGTGGTGCGGAGCGCGATGAGGCTCCACTACGACCACATCAGGCATTCGCTCGCCCATGCCTACTACCAGGGATGGGATCTGCACCCGGCCCAACTCGTGACCCGTTACGCCGCGGTCTTCGCCTTCTTCCTGGAGGGTCTGGAGGCGGCGGGTGCTCGTCTGTCCAACTTCGTCGAGTCGGCGGCCAAGGCCACCATGGTCGGCGACGTCTTCGACGATGCCGCCACCGGCCAGGGACTGTTGAACTACTTCCTGCGCGCCATCAACTGCGGCGCCATCACCGAAGAGGAGGCCATCATGCGCACCGGGCTCACGGTCGAAGAGTTGAGAGCTCGCTCCTTCCTCCGCATCCTGGAGGGCCGCCGGGGATCCTGAGCCCTTCTGTGTCAGTTTCGCCCCCCTATGGCTCCTCAGACTGACACAGAACGGTTGGAGGACTCCAGGAACCTCCTGATTTCAGCCACGACCCTCTCGGGGTCGCGACGGATGCGGCGGGCACTGAAACGCCGGATCTCCAGACCGAGATCCATGAGAGCGTTTTGCCTGACCAGGTCGTCATCGAGCCTGTCGGCGGAGGAGTGAGCATCGATGCCATCGACCTCCACCGCCTTGCCCACGTCCGGCCAGACGAAATCAGGGACACGGCGGCCGCCATCCGGATACAACTCGAACCCCAGAGCGGGCTTGGGCAGACCACTCCGCTGCATGTGATAGAGCAACTCGAACTCGGAGCCGCTGTCGGTGGCGGTGTCATGGTGACGTTCGCGCAGCACGCGTTTCATCAGCCTGCTGCCGGAGACGCCCCGACCACCCTCGTTCGCCAGCATCAGCCACATCCGGTCAACGGCGGTCAGGTCGTGGCGAATCGCCGAATCGAGGGCCTTACCGATCAGTAGGGGGCCGAGATACCGGCAGGATTCGAGAAGAGCCCGTTCCGGGCCGGAGACGGGGATCCCACCGCAGTCCGCCCTCGGGGTCGGCCGTCGACTGCGATGAACGATTACATCTTCGGGAAACGCCAGGTTCCCGAAAGGCAGGGTGATCTCGATCGGTGCTGACGTGATCCCGTCCATCTGCCACAACACCAGGGCGGCTCGATGCGAGACCCGCGCCTTGGGGCCGGCGGCGAGTATGGCGGCCATGAGCTTCGACTTCCAGGTCAGGGGCCGGCGGTCGACCTGGTAGACACCGTCGTGGATGCGCAGCCAACGTCCTTTGGAGATGCGGCAGTCGATCTCTTTCTGCGTCATCCCTGCTTCGAGTGCTTGACCCCGACTGAGCAGAAACTGCTGACCCGCGGCCAGCTGCTGTGCGTCTTGTTCTCCCCTCATTGGGTCGAAACTGCCGTCTGCCGCCGACAGATTCGTTCTGTGTCAGTTTCGCCCCCCTACGGCTCCTCACACTGACACAGAACGGTTATCGGGTGACTGTCAGGTAGATGTCGCCGTATGGCTCCGAGACGGGGTGGAAGACGGTTCCCTCCCACTCCAGCCCGAAACGGGTCAGGTCGAAGGGGAGGTGATGCTGGTTTGGTAAACGGAAACGGATCTCGGAGACCTCGGGGACGGCCCCCAATACGGCCTCACCCATGAGATAACCCTGGTGCTGTACCGAGGCCGACCAGTCCCCGAAGAAATGGTCGACGAGGGTCTTTCGCACCAGACCCCACGTGCGGGAGGTGTCCTCCGGGATGGTCGAGTAGCTCCACTCGGCGGTGATCGATGTGGCCAGGACACGATCCGACGTCTCGGGGAGGATGGTGAGCTCGTCCTTGGGAAAACCCTCGAACGCCGACCCACTCGTCTTCAACACGACCAGACCCTCGACACCGGCAGAAGTGGACGGCTCGTCGCCACGGACCACCCGGGCAGTGCGACGCTCCGAGCTGCCGCCGACGAACCCGTTCTCTGTCTCCCGTGCCCATATGGCCTCGTGGATGGACACCTCCGCCCCCTCGATGCCGGGTTTGTCGAGGAAGTGGGAGCACAGGGCCTCGCCGAACCGCTCCAGGTCCCGACCGAGACGACCCTGGGCCATGGCGTAGACCGTGTTGCGCATGGTGTCGGTGGGGACTACCGCCGAGTTGTCCCCCTCCATGTGCGCCGCCGCCACGTCGCCCCTCAACAACACCCGCACCGTGACATCGACGAAGTCGTCCTGATCGTCCCCGCGGAAGACCTTCGAGAGCCGGACGTCGCTCTTCCCCCAGCGGTTCTCGCCCAACGGCACGTCAACTCCCCCGGTAGGTGCTGTAGCCGTACGGGCTGAGCAAGAGCGGGACGTGGTAGTGGGCTCGGGTCTCGTCGATCTCGAACGCCACCGCCACGAACGGGTAGAAGTCGTTCCCGTACTCACCGGTCTCGAACCCGAGACGGTGTCGCCCTCCCGAGAGATCACCAAAACCGGAGACCCGCCCGTCGTCGTCGGTCACCTGCTCAGCCAGCCGCTCCCACCCCGATTCCACCGCCCGGGAGAGGTGGACCCTCATCCCCCTGGCCGGCTCTCCGGTGGCGGTGTCGAGGACATGGGTGGTCAAAGTCGTCATCGAACCTCCTGACACAACATACGTCTCAGCCTGGTCGCGGTGATCTTCCGTTGCTCGCCCGCCGCGTTGGCTATCTCCTGGTCGCGTTCGTTCTCCAGACGGTCACGGGCGATGGCGAGCATGACGTCGGCAGTCTTTCCGGTGGCGTAGACGATGTAGGTGAACCCGAACTTGTCCTCGTAGCGACGGTTCACCTCGATCAAGTCTCGGATGGTCTCCCGCGACGCTGTGGCCGTGCCCGCCTGCTCGCGGTTGGTGGTTGAGTCGCCTCTCTCTCCGATGCGGGGATGCCCACCGAACGCCTCCAGCCAGTCGCTCTCGGCCAGGGAGGCGAAGACCACCTCTGCCTCGTCGAGCACGGCTCGGGCGGTCGGGTAGGGACGACGGGCGATCATCTCGTCGATCCAAACACCGGATGCGCAGGCAGTGTGGAAGAAGCGGGCCGCGGCCTGGCCAAACAGCGAGTTCAGGTAGGCGACCCGACGGTCGCCCGCGGCCACAGGGTCGGCGGTCCCCAATGCCCGCAACCGCGCCGCTCCCCCGTCTGGGTGGATGGAGAGACGTAAGAACTCGCCCTCGGCCCCTCCGACATCCACCACGTTCGCCCTGTCCGGCTCGACGGCGACATGATCGGCGGCAACGACCCAGTTCTCGCCATCGTCGGAGAACTCGGCCGAAACCCATCCCGGTGCGTTCCCCTTGAAGTGTGTGGTGTCCACGATCAGCCGATCTACGCGACCGCGCATCCCGAAGCGAACCAGGACCCAGTCGTGTCCGGGGCCGCGGCGTCTCTTGGTCTCCCACCCGTCCCACATCCCGACAGACGGGGTGGGGCGGAGCAGGTTCGCCGGATGGGAGTAGTGGAGGTCGGAGGCGTTGACCACTTCGGATCCCACCGCGGAGAGGGCGAGATCGATCTCGGTGTCGGGGCACACCAGGTCGATCGCCGGAATCGGATCACCCTCGACACGGAGACGGGCGACACCGCCGTCGGGGTATATGTTGAGCCGGACCAGTTCGGCGCGGTGAGGATCGTCCACGAGGAACTCGGCCACAGTGGCTCCCGTCAGATCCGTCCGCGGCACGATTTCGATCCATTCCGCCCGATCGAGATCGCCGATGCCGGCTGCTTCGAGAGAGAAGTGCTCGGGGAAATTGCCCGTGAAATACGACGTGTCCACCGTGACCTTGCGGATCCGCCCGGGAATGCCCAACCCGATGACCACCCAGTCGTGACCGGGCTCACGACGACGTCTCGTCTCCCATCCGTCCATCCACTTGCCGCGGTCGGTGTACTCGTCGTTGGCGATGGGCGGGTTGGGGTCGATCAGGTTGTTGGCCGGGGCGAAGAACTCGTCATTGCAGTCGAGGACGCGCCCACCGACTCGCTCGGAAATGAGGTCGATCATCTGCGCCTCAGCATCCTCGCAGGCGAGCCCAGCATCGTGTCGAGCACACGGCCGCGGAGTCGCATGCCCTCGTAGGGGGTGAGCGGGTGGCGGTGATGGAGTTCACCCCCCCGGACCACGGTCTCGGCGTCGGGGTCGAAGAGCACGAAGTCGGCGTCCTTGCCGACTGC
Source organism: uncultured Acidimicrobiaceae bacterium (assembly GCA_964653975.1). Classification (GTDB taxonomy): domain Bacteria; phylum Actinomycetota; class Acidimicrobiia; order Spongiisociales; family ZC4RG35; genus JANQRA01. The sequence continues at coordinate 9,329 of CAZZIG010000033.1, read as the reverse complement.
GATCGATCCTTTGCGATCGTCGAGGCCGGCCAGCCTCGCCGGAGCGAGGGCCAGCCACCGGGCCAGCATCTCGAGGCCGATTCCGCGTTCGCTGGCACCGGTCCAGGTCAGCGAGAGCCGGAGCTGTAGCGAAGAGATGCCGCCCCAGGCGGTGGCGAAGTCTCCTCGTTTCGACTCCGGTGGGGCCGGGGAGTGGTCGGAGACGACCATGGACAGCGTCCCGGCCGCCAGCGCCTGCCACAGCGCCTCCCGGTGGGCCCGGTCCCTGATAGGAGGTGCGCATTTGAACTCCACACCGGTGACGTCCTCGTCGGTGAAGGTGAGATAGTGGGGACACGTCTCTCCGGTGATGCCGGGATTCGCCCTGATCGCGTCCACCCCGTCACCGGAGGACACATGGAGCACGTGCACCGGGGAGAGGAGGTGGGCCACGCTCTCGATGGCTTTCGACTCGGCTTCGGGAGGTCGGGATTCGAGATAGTCCTGATAGGACCCTCCGGACGGTGCGCTCACCAACTCCGGCGACTCGGCGTGAACCAGGATGGGCCGGTCGAGTGAGAGCCCCGAGACCTCGTCGGGAAGCACCGGGGGATACTCCGCAACACCGGAGTCGACGAGGAACACCTTGAAGCCGCACGCTCCCGCCTCTGTGAGAGCCGGGACCTCCCCGAGCGAGCCGGGGACGATCCCGCCCCAGAACGCGACATCGATGCTCAGCTTCCCCCTGGCAGCTCTCTGTTTCTCCATCAGAGCGTCGACGCTGGTCGTCGGTGGGATCGAGTTGAGGGGCATGTCGACGATGGTGGTGGTCCCGCCGGCCAGCGCCGCCCGTGTCGCGGTGGCGAATCCCTCCCACTCGGTGCGGCCCGGCTCGTTGACGTGGACATGGGAGTCGACGAGCCCGGGGAGAAGCACCACAGCGCCGAGGTCGTGGTCGGCGGGCCCGTCCCCGATCTCGACCACGACGCCGTCCTCCCACCGCACTGTCGCCGGTCTGGTCTCCTCCTCGAGGACCACCCTCGTAGAGCGCAGCGACGTCATGGGAACCGAACCTACCCCTGGAGAGGATCATCTAGGTTCTCTCGACATGGCGTCAGAACCCACCCCCGAACGAACGATCAACCACGCCTTCCTCCTCGGTGGGCTGACCGCGTTGATCTTCGGAGCCATCCTCCTGCTGAGACAAGACGCGGCCGTCGGCGTGGTGGCGCTGCTCCTCGGGTTGTGGTGGCTGATCCAGGGTGCCTTCTTGGTCTTCTCGGTTCTGGTCCATCGCAGTGACGTGGTGTGGAAGGTGGGCCTGGGTCTGCTCGGCGTGACCGCCGGAGTCGTGGTGCTCGTCAACCCGGTGCAGACCGGCCAGTTCCTGGGGAGCGCGATCGCGATAACGCTCGGGGTGATAGGGCTGGTCACCGGGGTGGTGGCGATCTTCGGTGGCTTCCGGGGAGGTGGGCTGACCTCGACACTGTTTGGCGTGGTGAGTGCGGTGATCGGTCTTCTCCTGCTCTTCTACCCCGAAGGCTCCTTTCGAGCGATGGTGACCATCCTCGGTGTCATCCTCGTGATCCAGGGACTGGCCGCCGCCTACCTGGCGGTCAGCGCCAGACGGCCCGGCGCGTCGAGCGGTTAGGCTTTGGCCGATGGGAGCCCGCACACCCAGGGCCGCGAGACGAGGCGTATTCGCCGCTCCTTAGACGCGCTGCGGACCGACACACGCCCGCTAACGAACCCAAAGGAGTCAGCATTGGCCGACCTGCTCAGCCGTCACAACGACGTTCTCGCCCCCGTCATCGCCTTCAACACCAAGATCCACGCCGAAACGGCTAACGGGATCTGGATCACAGACCCCGACGGCAACCGGTGGGCCGACTTCGCCTGCGGCACGGCGGTCACCAACCTGGGTCACCGGCACCCCGCGGTCGTCGAGGCCGCCAGGGCCCAACTCGACAAGCTGATCCACTCCGGCATGGTGGTCCACTTCGAGTCTCTCGTCACCGCCGCGGAGCGGCTTCGTGACATCACACCCGAGGGCATCGAGAAGTTCGGGTATGCCAACTCCGGGGCCGAGGCCGTGGAAGCCGCGGTGAAGATGGCCAAGTTCACCTCCAAACGCCAGGGTGTGATCACCTTCCGGGGCGGATTTCACGGGCGGACCATGGGCTCGGTTACCTACACGACTTCCAAGGCGAAGTATCGGGACGGCTATCACCCGGTGTTGGGCTCGGTATTCGTCGCTCCGTTCCCACACCCCTACCGGTGGGGAGTCGAGATGGGCTCTGCCGTGGAGAGGTGCCTCCACGAGCTCGAGATGATGTTCAAACACGTGGTGTCACCCAGCAACATCGCTGCCTTCCTGGTCGAACCGGTGCAAGGGGAGGGTGGGTACTACCCGGCCCCGCCCGGGTTCCTCTCCGCGTTGCGTGGCCTCGCCCACGAGCACGGCATCCTCCTCATCTACGACGAAGTCCAAACCGGGTTCGGCCGCACCGCCGAGTGGTTTGCCACCGATCACTTCGACGCCAAACCCGACATCATGGCGTTCGGCAAGGGGATCGCCAACGGATTCCCGCTCTCCGCCTACGGCTCCAGCCGGGAGATCGTCGATTCCTGGCCGGTTGGATCACACGGGACGACCTACGGAGGCAACCCGGTGGCCGCTGCTGCGAGCACCGCGGTCATCGACACCATGGGTGACCTGCTCCCCCACGCCCGCGAGCTGTCGGCACACGCCTTCACCCGGTTCCACGAACTGGCGGAACGCCACGAGACCATTGGTGACGTACGTGGGCTGGGCCTGATGATCGGAGTCGAGTTCGTCGAGGACCGCCAGACACGGATCCCGGATGCGAAGGCTTTCCAGCACGTTGCCGGTCATGCCTTCGACAACGAGTTGATCATCATCGAATGCGGGCCCGACGGGAACATCCTCCGCTTCATACCTCCTCTGATCACGACGATGGAGGAGCTGGATTGGGCGATCGATCTCGTCGACGAGGGACTGGCCGACTGGGAGGCGAGCTGACGGGAACCGACCCGGCACGTTCTCCCATCTAATGGGAATGAGATCCAAGTCAACGATTGTGCTGCTCTCCATCGGGCTCCTGCTCGCCGCCTGCGGTGTGCCGGCCGGGGAGTCTCCGGACGGTGTGAGTGAGGACGAACCGCTGCTGCAGATCCTCTCCGAAGGTGGCTTCGCACCGGTCGAGGTCATCCTCAACGTCGCACCGCGCTACACACTCCTCGGCGACGGGCGTCTGATCCATCCCGGGTTCCAGACGCTGGAGTACCCGGGCCGTCTGGTCCCCCCGTACCTGGTGGCCCAGCTAGACGACACCCAGGTGGACGAGATCCTCGACCTAGTCGAGCGAATCGGGCTCGAAGACATCGACGACGAGACCGACGATAGCGCCATGGACATGGTCGCCGACGCCACCACCGAGGTGATCAGGTTCTGGGACGATCAGGGTGAGCATCGGCTCGCCGTATACGCCCTGGGGATCCAGGATCCTCCCTCCGATCGCAACGCCGCCTTCCTCGAATTGATCGGCACCATCGACGGGTTCCTCGTCGAGGCCGACGCCGAGCCCTATGAGCCCGATCGGGTCCGGGTCATCGCGGGACCGGACACAACCGACCCCGAGTTCGAGGACGTGAGACGGTGGCCCCTCGAGGACACCGACCTGCCGGGTTGGACGGAGTTGGCCAACGGCTGGCAATGCGAGGTCTTCGACGGCTCGGTCCTGTCTGGGTTCGCCGACGCCACCCAGGCGACCACATGGGAGAGCCCCGACGGCACGGGTGAACCGATCCAGCTCCTCGTCCGGGGTCTCCATCCCGGAGAGCCCGACTGTCCCTCCTGACCTGTCTCGAGCCGTCAGGTGGAGACGACCGGGACCTGTGCCATGGCGACGTCGATCTTGTCCTGCGGATGGTCGTAATCGACTAGCTCGCCGTTGAAGAAGGCCTGGTAGGCGGTCATGTCGAAATGCCCGTGGCCGCTGAGGTTGAACAGGATCACCTTCTCCTCTCCTGCCTCTTTGGCCCGTTCGGCCTCCTTCATGGCCTCGGCCACCGCATGGGTCGGTTCCGGACCGGGGATGATTCCTTCGACCCTGGCGAAGCTGACGGCCTTCTCGAAAGTCTCGGTTTGGTGCAGCGATGTCGCCTCGATGAGACCCAACTCGGCGAGATGGGAGACCAGTGGTGCCATGCCGTGGTAGCGAAGACCACCGGCATGGATGGGATCGGGGATGAAGGGGTGGCCGAGTGTGTGCATCTTGACCAGCGGTGTCATCTGGCCGGTATCGCCGAAGTCGAACTGATAGCTCCCTCTGGTGAGTGACGGCGCGGCAGCAGGCTCCACCGCGCGGACGACCGGGTCCATGGTCCCCGCCATCTTCTCTCGCAGGAACGGGAAGGCGAGCCCGGCGAAGTTGGACCCGCCCCCGGCACAGCCGATGACCACGTCCGGTGTCTCATCGACCATCTTCAGCTGCTGGAGAGCCTCCTCCCCGATGATCGTCTGATGCATGAGGACGTGGTTGAGCACCGAGCCCAGTGAGTACTTGACGTTCTCGTTGGTGGCGGCGACCTCGACTGCCTCCGAGATGGCGATTCCCAAGCTCCCCGGGGTCTCCGGGTCGGCGTCGAGCACGGACCGGCCGTAGTTCGTGTTCGTTGACGGCGACGGGTAGATGGTCGCCCCGAAAGTCTCGATGAGAGCCTTGCGGGAGGGCTTTTGGTGGTACGAGGCGCTCACCATGTAGACCTCGCACTCGAGACCGAACAGGGAGCAGCCGAATGCGAGGGCGGATCCCCATTGACCGGCGCCGGTCTCGGTGGAGAGTTTCTCCACCCCGGCCTTGGCGGTGTAGAACGCCTGGGCCACCGCCGTATTGGGCTTGTGCGAGCCGACCGGGCTCACACCCTCGTACTTGTAGTAGATCCGGGCCGGGCCGCCGACGAGCTTCTCCAGGCCATGGGCCCGGTGCAACGGCGAGGGTCTCCACATGCGGTACACCTCGCGCACTTCCTCGGGGATCTCGACGTATCGGTCCGTGGCCACCTCCTGCAGGATCAGGTCCATGGGGAACAACGGCGCCAGATCGTCCGGGCCCACGGGCTGATGAGTGCCCGGGTGCAACACCGGCGGTGGCGGGGAAGGCAGGTCGGCGACGATGTTGTACCAATGGGTGGGCAGGTCGGCTTCGGGGAGGATGATCTTGGTCGTCATGGGCACTCACCCTACGCGCACCCGGACCGGCCTGTTGCGTAGCCTGAGGTTGATGACACCCCACTCGTTGCCGACCCGAAGGGTCTTGCTCCGCGACTTGGGCAAGGCCGGTCTGGCACTGATGGTCCTGGGGACCGCAGCCTGCTCCGGGGATCCGTCCGAGGACACTCCGGCTCCTGAGCCGGAGACCACCACCACCCCTCCCCGCCCGACCTCGACGTCCCAGGCCAGCGCCCCAGAGACGAGTCCCCCCGGTGCCGGCCACGACTGGCACCGCGTCGACCTTGGCTTTGTCTCCGCCTACATCCTCTACCGGGACGGTGAAGCCGTCGTCGTCGACACCGGGGTCGAAGGCAGCGAGGGGGCGATCGAAGGCGCTCTCGACGAGGTAGGTCTCGGCTGGGGCGATGTCGGGGCGCTGGTAGTCACTCATCTCCACCCGGATCACCAGGGCAGTGTGACCGCGGTCATCGAGGCCACCTCCGAGAGCCTTCCCTGGTACGCAGGGGCGGCTGACCTCGCCGCCATCGACGCCCCGACCGAGGGCAGGGCCGTCGGCGATGGCGACACGGTGGACCACGGACTGCAGGTGATCGACACCCCGGGGCACACTCCCGGCCACATCTCGATTCTCGACCCGGTCGCTGGGATCCTCGTCGCCGGCGACGCTCTCAATGGTTCAAACGGTGGGGTGGCCGGGCCCAACCCGGACTTCAGCGACGACATCGACCTCGCCAACGCCTCCGCAGCCAAACTGGCCGGGTTCGACTACGAAGTAGCTCTCTTCGGTCATGGGGAGCCGGTACTCGCCGGGGCATCCGATCTGGTTGCCCGGCTGGCCGACTCCTCGAGCAGCGGCTGATCCTTGGAGATCCACGACCTCCTGGCGGGCCTGGCCGTCCTCGTCGGTCTCGTTGGGATCGTCGTCCCCATCCTCCCCGGGCTGGCGCTCCAGGTCGTCGCCGTGGCGGTATGGGCATTCGAGGAGTCGACCCTCATCGGTTGGGTCGTCCTCGGCCTCTGTGTCACCCTGGCGGTGGTCGCAACGGTGGTCAAGTACCTCTTCCCCGGGCGTCGCCTGAAGGAGACCGGTTTGCCGGGCTCGGTACTGGTCCTCGCGGTGGCTGTCGCCACCGTCGGCCTCTTCGTGATACCAATCCTCGGTGCGCCGATCGGGTTCGTCCTCACCATCTACCTCTTCGAACGGGCCCGAAGGGGCGCGGCCATGGCGTGGACTGCGACCAAAGGCGCACTCAGAGCCGTCTTGACCTCGATCGGCATCGAACTGTCGGGTGGCTTCCTGATCGCGGTGGCCTTCGTCGCCGGGGCCATCCTGACGTAGTCGGGATACCTGATACGGCCAGGTCGGCTCTCAGTCCTCGCTGGAGGCCGATGCCATCTCGCTGATCTCGGCCACGATGTCGGCGTTGGCCAGGGTGGTCACGTCACCGAGTTGTCGGTGCTCCGAGATGTCCTTCAGGAGCCGGCGCATGATCTTGCCCGAGCGGGTCTTGGGAAGGTCACCGGTGAACACGATGGACTTGGGTTTGGCGATGGGGCCTATCGAGTGGGCAACGTGCTCACGCAACTCATCGATCAGAGCCTCGTCCCCGGCCAATGTGCCCCGCAGGGTCACGAATGCGGCGATAGCCTGACCGGTGATCGAGTCGGACCGCCCGACGACCGCCGCCTCGGCGACAGCCACATGGCTCACCAGAGCCGACTCCACCTCGGTCGTGGAGATGTTGTGGCCCGACACCAACATGATGTCGTCCACCCGACCGAGCAGCCAGTAGTAGCCGTCTTCGTCGCGTTTGCACCCGTCGCCGGGGAAGTACCTTCCCTCGAACCGGGACCAGTAGGTGTCGACGTAGCGCTGATCGTCTCCGTAGATGGTCCTCGCCATCGCCGGCCAGGGCTCGGTGATCACGAGGTAACCACCCCCGCCGAGAGGGACACTGTTGCCGTCGTCGTCGACCACGTCGGCGGATATCCCGGGGAATGGCTTGGTCGCCGAGCCCGGTTTCGTCGCCGTGATCCCGGGCAGCGGGGTGATCATGATCGCCCCGGTCTCGGTCTGCCACCACGTGTCGACGACGGGGCACCTCCCCTTGCCCACGTGCTCGCGATACCACATCCACGCCTCGGGGTTGATCGGCTCACCCACCGTGCCGATGACCCGAAGCGTCGACATCTCGTGCTTGTCGACGTGCTCGTCACCCCACTTCATGAAGGCGCGAATCGCCGTCGGCGCGGTATAGAAGATCGTCACGCCGTACTCGTCGATGATCTGCCAGAGACGGTCCAGCTCCGGGTGGTTCGGTGCGCCCTCGTACATGACCCCTGTCGTCCGGTTGGACAGGGGCCCGTAGACGATGTAGCTGTGGCCGGTCACCCACCCGATGTCGGCTGCACACCAGTACACGTCGGTGTCGGGCTTCAAGTCGAACACGTATGAGTGAGTGGTGGTGATGCCGGTCAGATAGCCGGCCTGGGTGTGGACGATTCCTTTCGGCTTGCCGGTGGTCCCCGATGTGTAGAGGATGTAGAGGGGGTCCTCGGCGTTGAGCACCTCGGGCTCACAATCCGCCGACTGGCCCTCGACGAGCTCGTGCCACCAGACGTCACGCCCCTCCTTCATCTCGACCCCGTGGTCGGTGCGTCTCACCACGATGCAGCGCTCGATGCCTGGTGTCCGCTCCAGCGCTTCGTCGGTGTTGGCCTTCAGTGGCACGACGTTGCCGCCGCGCCAGGCCCCGTCCTGGGTTATCACGATGCGAGCCTCGGCATCGAGGATGCGTGAGGAGAGGGCGTCGGCGCTGAACCCTCCGAAGACCACCGAGTGGACTAGTCCGAGACGGGCACAGGCGAGCATGGCGATGGGCAGTTCGGGGATCATCCCCATGTAGATCGCCACCCGATCACCGTTCTCCAGACCCAAGCTCTTCAACGCGTTGGCGAACTTGTTGACTTCGCCGGCCAGGTCGGCATAGGTGAGGGTCCTGGTGTCTCCGGGCTCACCGACCCAGTGATAGGCGACCTGGTCGCCATGCTCCTCGAGGTGGCGGTCGAGACAGTTGTAGGAGAGGTTGAGCTCGCCGTCCGCGAACCACTTGTAGAAGGGCGGATTGGAGTCGTCGAGAGCCTCCGTCGGCTCCTTGAACCAGGTGATCCGCTCCAGTGCCTGCTTCTTCCAGAACTCGACGTAGTTCCGAGCCGCCTCCTCATGGATGCCCGGCTTGGCGTTGGCCTGGGCGGCGAACTCCGCCGAGGGCGGGAACGTGCGGTTCTCGCGAAGCAGGTTCTCGAGGGCCTGGGACATCGTTACTCCTCTTCCTGTGGTCGGGTCCTCGAACCTACCAGTGGTTGCGACCAGGTGATGATGCCGAGAATGGCGACCAGATAGATAATCAGATCGCCCGTGGCCGTATAGGGCGTTTCCAGGGTGGCGGCGCGATAGGAGTCCTGGAGCACGACCGACTCGGCGAGTTCGGTGACGGGACCGACGGTCCCGTCGATGTCGATGACGGTCGATTTGCCAGTGACCGCTGCGTGGATGATGGGCACTCCGAGCTCGACCGCGCGCATCCGGGTCATCCCGATCCAGATGTCGCTGGTGGGGGCGATGCCGTAGGAGGCGGTGTTGGTGTTGACGACGATCACCTCGGCGCCGGCGCGTCGGGTCTCGAGGGAGTAGCGGGAGAAACCGCCCTCCCAGGAGATGACCGAGCCGACCTCGTCCATCAGAACCGGGCCGTCACCGCGGATGGCGTCACGGGGCACCCGATCGAGTGCGGGAATCCAGTCGAAGAGGGGCCGCCACGGGATGTACTCGCCGAACGGCACCGGGTGTTGCTTGCGGTACTCACCGAGGATCACCCCGTCGGCGTCGAAGTAGACATTGGCGTTGATCCACTCGGTGTCGCTGACCACGCGATCGCCGCCGATCAGCATCGGCGCCCCGATGCGCCGCGCTTCGACGGCAATGGCCTCCCGAATGTCGCCGTTGAGGACTGGGTCGGCATTCGTCGACCCAGTGCTCCCCTCCGACCAGATCACGAGGTCCACCGACCCGGGCTCGATGGACCGGGTGAGC
>CAZZIG010000032.1:0-4432 GCA_964653975.1 uncultured Acidimicrobiaceae bacterium | reverse complement strand
GAATCTTTCGTGAGGAGCTGGATGAGCGCACCCGTCGCTTGGTCGAAGGCGCTCGCTCACTCTCCGAAGGCCGGTTGGCTGCGGACTCCGTAGTCGATCTGGTTCGCGACGCCCACACGATCAAAGGCTCGGCCGGGCTGCTCGGGTACACGGCGATAAGGGAGGCGGCGACGCGTCTCGAGCTGTTGTGGCGAAGGGTGTCGGAAGGCGAGTCGATCGACCCCGAGGTCGTCGTCGCCATGGAAGCCCTCGCGGGTCGGCTCCCTGCTGCCATCGATTCACCTCAGGACGCCGAGTTGATATCGCTCCTCCAGAGGGCCTCGGTCGAGCCTGACGAGGCGCAGGCGATGCCGCCCGAACGCCTCACCACCGTGCGCTCGCCCGACGTGGGAAGCCTCGGCGGGCTCCTGACGTCGGTGTCCGAGTCGCTACTCGGCGGTGCCACCAGAGTGGACACTGCCGACCTCTACAAGTTGATCAATCGAATAGTCGAAGTCGCTCTGGATGCGGAGGCACTCGCCGACCTCTCCCTAGTGTCTATCGAGGGGGCCGATCCGGACATGTTCAGACGATCGTGGCGGTCGCAGCTGGCGAGACTGAGCCAGTCGATCAGCGACATACAGGACCAGGCGGTTTCCCTAGCCAACGTCTCGTTCTACGACGCGGTGTCGACTTTCCCTCAGTTCGTTCGCTACCTGGGCCGACGCTCGGGCAAAGATGTCCGCTTCGCGCTCACAGGGGAGGACGTCCAGCTCGACCGTCAGATCGTCGACCTCGTCCGCGAGCCGTTGCGCCACCTGCTGGTGAACGCGGTCGACCACGGAATCGAGACTCCCGACGTGCGGGTGGCGGCCGGCAAGGCAGCGACCGGGGTGGTGGGAGTGACCGCCCGGGTGGTCGACGACAGGGTCGAGGTCGGCGTCACCGACGACGGGGCCGGCGTCGACTGGGAACGCGTCGCCGAGCTAGCCCAGGAGCAGGGTCTACCGATCGCCCCGTCAGATCTCTCGCCGATCCTCTTCCATCCCGGATTCTCGACCCTCGACGAGGCAACGGAGTTCTCGGGAGCCGGGGACGGCCTGAGCGAGGCAGCCGAGGCGGCCGTCCTGGTCCATGGAACCGTCACCCTCGAGTCGGATCGAGGGAAGGGGACCACCGTGACCATGACCCTGCCTCTTTCGATGGTTTTGCAGAACGTGGTGGTCGTGGCCGAGGGCGACCAGTTCTGGGGGATTCCCGAGGCCGCGGTCGAGGCGTCGATGCCTCTCACCAACGCCGAGTTCACTACTAAGACCAACGGCCGCGAGGTGACCTTCGAGAGCGTTGCCGTGCCGGTTCTCTCGCTGTCCTTCGCCGTTGGCGACGAGGACGTCCAGGATGACTCCGAGTTGCTGGTGGTCAACACGAGGTCCGGGCTGGTGGCGGTGACCGTGAGCGAGATCATCGACAGACGTCGGGTGGCCGTGAAGAACCTGGGCCCGATCATCGAAGGCAGCGGGGCCATCAAGGGAGCCGCTCAACTCGGTGGCGGGCAGGTGCTGGCAGTGCTCGACCCGGACTTCCTGGGCCTGGTCGCCCGCCATCGTCCCCATCTGGTCGATGACAAGCCAAGGGTGCTGGTGGTCGACGACTCCGCCGGAGTGCGCCAGCTCCTCTCGGCCACTCTCCACGGCGCCGGATTCGAGGTCGAGGTGGCCAGTGGCGCCCGTGAGGCGATGCTGGCCATGGCCCGGGATGCCTTCAGCGCGATGGTGGTCGACTACTCGATGCCCAGATCCAACGGCGTCGAGTTGGTCCGCGCAATGCGAGCCGCCGATGTCCGCATCCCCATAGTGATGGTCTCCGGGGTGGCGACCCAGGAAGAGAAAGACGCCGCCTGGTCGGTGGGCGTCGACGCCTATCTCGACAAGTTCGACCTCCGACAGGGCGTCCTGACCAAGACCCTCCGCCAGCTCATCGGTCTCGAGGATGCCGACACCGCCTGAGAGGTATGAGGTATGACGTATCAGGACCTACGGAGCCCTCTCTCCGAATGCCTAATACTCCAGGCACGAAGTGCCGATACTTGATACCTGAAAATGCCTGACTTGCCGCGTCTAGAGGAGGTCCTGCTGGTTCTGCCGGCTGTCATCGGCCTGGCATCGGTGTTCTGGGCATGGCGGATCACAGCCCAGGGGCGGGAGCGGGAGAAAGAGGTGCTCCGGCTGTCCGAAGAGGCGCACACCATCAAGAACGACTTTGTTGCCCTGGTCAGCCACGAGTTGCGCACCCCACTGACCTCGATCGCTGGCTTCTCCGACACGCTGGTTGAGTCGTGGCAGGACCTTCCTTCCGAAGAAGTCGACGAGTTCATCTCGATCATCAACCGTCAGGCCATGTATCTGGGTGACCTGGTGGAGGACGTGCTGGTCATCCCGCGTCTGGAGGCCAACCGCCTGAGCCTCGATCCCGATCTCTTCGATTTGGGCGACCTGATCGAGGACGTGGCGCAGATGGTGTTCCCGAACGGCGGCCGCAAGTCCTCTCTCGTTTCGCTGCCGGACGGGGTGAGGGTCTACGCCGACCGTCGCCGCGTCCACCAGGTCATCAGGAACGTCATGGAGAATGCGCGGAAGTACGGCGGCGACCAAATCCTGGTCGAGGGTTTCGTCCTCGGGGATCAATACCTCATCATCGTCTCCGACAACGGGCCTGGTGTCCCCGACGAGGAGACACAGAGGGTCTTCGAGAACTTCGAGCAGCTGTCGAAAGGCGACGCCCGAGATTCGACCGGCATGGGCCTGGGACTCCCGATTGCCCGACGTCTGGCTCGAGCCATGGGCGGTGACGTCTGGTACGAGCGGAGATTCCCCACCGGGGCGCGCTTCTGTTATTCATTGCCGCTCAACCGTCGCAATGTCCTCGTGGGCGACGGCCCGCCACGGGAGACCACCGCCGAAGAGCAAGTGCGCGTCGAGCTGCCCGAGACCGCAATCATGTAGTGAGGGGGGACGAAATTGTGAGGGGGGACGACCCCCCTCAAACCCCCCGCCGGTGGTGCGCTGCACGCGTTTGGAGGTGGCGGTTGCCTCGAGGTTCTCGTGTTGTGTGACCTCCTCTCCGCTGCACCGGGTCGCGTCCACCGCAACGGACTGCAGCGCGGACGGGACGAATGAAACGCTGCCTCCTCTCCGCCGCACCGGGTCGCGTCCAGCCTCGCGTCGGTCTGGCATCTATCCGGGCCCTTGAACCGGTCTGTCGGGAGTGGCCGGTACCATCGGCTTCAGATGACCCAGCAGACCCAGTGGTTCGTGGACGACGTCCCCACGGAGTCGCCGCTGTTCGCCGAGCTCAACCCGACCCAACGTGAGGCAGTAGCTGCTGCGGAGGGCCCGGTCCTCGTAGTCGCCGGTGCCGGTTCGGGCAAGACCCGGGTGTTGACCTACCGGATCGCCCATCTGATCAAAGACCTCAACGTCGCTCCCGACTCGATTCTCGCCATCACCTTCACGAACAAGGCGGCCAACGAGATGAAGGAGCGGGTCGGCCAGTTGATCGGTGGGATGGTCAAGTCGATGTGGGTCAGCACGTTCCACTCGTCGTGTGTCCGCATCCTGCGCAGAGAGGCCACCCGCCTCGGGTACAAGTCGGGTTTCTCGATCTACGACGATGCCGATTCGCTCCGTCTGCTCCGCATGGTGACCAAGGACCTCGATCTCGACAGCAAGAGGTTTCCCGAGAAGGCGATGAAAGCGGTCATCTCCAATGCCAAGAACGAGCTGGTGGACTACGAGTCGTTCGCCGACCAGGGAGACGGCTTCTATCACGAGCAGGTGGCCGACATCTACCGGCTCTATCAGCAGCGGCTGGTCGAGGCGTCGGCAATGGACTTCGACGACCTCCTCATGGTCACCGTCGAGCTGTTCGCCGCATTTCCGTCGGTCCTCGAGCACTATCAGCGTCGTTTCAGATACGTGCGCGTCGACGAGTACCAGGACACCAACAGGGCCCAGTACATGCTGGTCAAGCAGCTCACCGCGGTACACCGCAACCTTTGCGTGGTGGGAGACTCCGATCAGTCGATCTACAAGTTCCGCGGGGCCGACATCCGCAACATCCGTGACTTCGAGAAGGACTACCCCGACGCCCGGGTGATCGTCCTCGACCAGAACTACCGGTCGACCGAGACCATCCTCGAGGCGGCGAACTCGGTGATCTCCAACAACACGAAGCGGACGCCGAAACACCTCTGGTCCGACCGGGGCTCGGGTGTGCCCATCACCAGGTTCGAGGCCGAGGACGAGCACGACGAGGCGGGGTTCCTGGTCGATGAGATCCAACGTCTCCAGCAAGAGGGCTTCAACCTCGCCGATGTCGCCGTCTTCTACCGCACCAACGCCATGTCCCGGGTCATCGAGGACGTCTTCGTCCGACGCAGCATCCCCTACTCGGT
>CAZZIG010000031.1:0-20205 GCA_964653975.1 uncultured Acidimicrobiaceae bacterium | reverse complement strand
GTGGCGCTCGTGTCCTCCGGACACGCCCCATGCAAGGGGGTCGGACAGTGAGGAAGAACGGAAAAGAGCAGAAGTGTTCCTCGGCGAGTACTTCCATAGCCTCGACGGCAAGGGAAGGGTGGTCATGCCCTCCGGTTTTCGCCGTCGTCTCGAGAACGGTTGTGTCATCACCAAGGGACAGGACGGTCAACTGGTCATCTGGGCTGCAGACGACTTCGAGCAGAAGGCCTCCGAAGTGATCGAGCGTCCCCAGGACAAGGCGGGACGTCGCTTCGCCCGGACCCTGTTCGCCGCCGCCGACCTGCAGAGCCCCGACAAGTCGGGACGAGTGCTGGTCAAGCCCGATCTGCGCCAATTCGCCGGGCTGGCGACGGGGACCGAGATCGCCGTGCTTGGCCTCTTCGACCACATCGAGTTGTGGGAGAAGGTCCGCCACCTCGAGGACAGGGCATCGAGCGACGAGATGTATCTCGAGGACGAGGAGGACTGAGCGATAGACCAGGTCTGGGCTCATTGCGAGCCCTCCGGAACCAATTGGAAGGCCCCTGACTCCGCCCGCCTCTAGTTGGTACCAGCGCCCGGAGGGCTCGCAATGGACCAGGACCAACCGAACGAAACGGCCGCCTACCACCGGCCGGTCCTGGCAGAAGTCGTCGTCGAGATGATGGCGCCGGTGATCCCCGGGGTCGTGGTCGATGCCACGTTCGGGGGTGGGGGCCACACGAGACGGATGTTGGATGAGTTTGGAGATGAAGTGACCGTGATCGCCATGGACCGAGACCCCGACGCTCTGGCCAACGCCGGAGGGATTCGGGCAACCGTGGTCCAGGCGAACTTCGCCGACATCGACACTGCTGTCGCCTCGGTGACCGACGAGCCGATCTCCGGTGTCCTCTTCGACTTCGGGGTCTCATCACACCAACTCGACGAGGCCCGTCGTGGCTTCTCCTACCGTCAGGAGGGGCCGCTGGACATGCGAATGGGGCCCGACGCAGGATTGAGCGCCGACGTCATCGTCAACCAGTGGCCCGCCGAGGACATCGCCCGCATCGTCCGTGAATTCGGCGAAGAGCCGCTGGCCCGACGTATCGCCCGGGCCATCGTCGCCGCCCGGCCCATCGATTCCACTGCCACCCTGTCCACCGTCATCGCCGATGCGATGCCCGCGGCCCGGCGTCGGGCGGGTCATCCTGCCCGACGCACCTTCCAAGCCATCCGGATCGCGGTCAACGCAGAGCTCGAGGCGGTGGCCAGCGGCGTGTCCAAAGCCGTCGATCTCGTCCGTACCGGTGGCCGCGTGGTTGCGATCTCATACCACTCGCTCGAAGACCGAATCGTCAAACGTGAGTTCGTCGAGCGTGCCCGGGGATGCACCTGCCCGCCGGATCTCCCCGTCTGTGGCTGTGGCAACACCGCCGATGTCCGGATCCTGACCCGGAAGCCCATCCGTGCCGGCGTCGAGGAGATCGAAGAGAACAACCGGGCCCGCTCCGCGGTGCTGCGAGCAGTGGAGAAGGTCGCAGCATGACCGTCCAGCCACTTCCCAAGAGCGGAGCGTCCGACCAACTGCGTGTCCTCAAAGGACGCCGTCTGCGCCGACCGTCGATCGCGCCCTGGATGATCATGGTGATCATCGCAGTGGTGGCGTTCCTCGCCCTCGGGTTCGCCCGGACGAGTCTCGACAGGTCCGCATTCGAGCTCGCCGAGTTGAACAAGGCCATCGACGAGCAGGCTGCGCTCAATGAACGGCTCAGAGTCGAGGTTGCTCGTCTCGAGAACCCGGCCCGAATCGCCCCCCTCGCGGACGAGATGGGCCTGGTGATCCCGACCGACACCCATCAGCTGCTGGTGGACCTGGATGTTCCGTCCCCGGTGGTCGCCGAGGGCGAAGGTGACGGAGCCAATCAATGACACCCCGAGGACGCGCTGGAACCGGGTCGATCTGCGGGGCGCCGCCCCTCCGGGTGACCAGCCGGAGAGCCGGTTGCCGTGGCCGGGAGTAGGGCGAAGCGACTCAATGCCAGTAGGGCCCGGATGGCCCTAATCGGGCTGGTGGTGGTGGCCGCCTGGCTGGGGATGGGATATCGGCTCTTCGAGATCCAGGTGGTCCGAGCCGACGAGCTCGCAGAGGAGGGGCTGAGCCAGCGGCTGGTGACCCGGCCGCTCGCACCACAACGGGGCAAGATCTTCGACCGTCAGGGAAATCTTCTCGCCATGACCGTCGAGTCTCAGAGCCTGTTCGCAGTGCCCGACCAGGTCAGCGAGCCGCTCTATGTCGCTCAGCAGCTCGGTGGCCTGCTCGAGGTCGACGTCGACAGGCTCTACGACCGTCTCACCGGCGACTCCGAATTCGTGTACATCAAGCGTCAGGTCGAAGGGGTGCTCGCCGAGGACATCCTCAGTCTCGAGCTCGACGGGGTGTTCGCACAGCCCGAGCCGTCACGTGTCTATCCGGCGGGGTCGGTGGCTTCGCACATCACCGGGTTCGTGAACATCGACGGTGATGGTCAGGAGGGGCTGGAGCTGGTCTACGACGAGTTGTTGCGGGGAACACCGGGCCACGCCGAATACGAGCGCGATGTGGCGGGAAGGATCATCCCCCAGGGCAACACCAACATCGTGCCACCCGTCCCCGGAACAGACCTGATAACCACCATCGACCTGCCGTTGCAGTATCAGGCCCAGGAGTCCTGTGTCGCCGCTGTCGACCGAACCGGAGCGGAGTCTTGCTGGGCTGTGGTCCTCTCGGTGGAGACCGGCGAGTTGCTGGCCATGGTGGGCGCCCCGGTCTTCGACCCCGAGACCCGTCAAACCCTCGACCCGTCCTGCGACGGCGCGGAAGATCCGGTTTCGTGTCGGATGTTCTCCAACTTCGTGGTGCGCGGGATCTATGAGCCGGGCTCCACCCAGAAGATGATCACCTTCGCCGCCGCCCTCGAGGAGGCCGAGGTGACCGTGGGCACCGTGATCCCCGACGTCGACGACGAGCTGGCCGTGCTCGAAGGCGCCTGTGACGCGGACGACGACGATGTCGTGGGTTGCTATCGCGACTTCGCCGAGCATGAGACCGCCGACATGACCGTTGGCGAGATATTCACCCGCTCCTCGAACGTCGGAACGATCAGGGTGGCCGAGACGTTGGGAGAAGATCGTCTCGTCGAGTACATCGAGAAGTTCGGTCTCGGGGAGCAAACCGGTATCGATTACAGCGTCGAGGCCGAAGGAATCCTCCGGTTCGACGCCGGGTGCCAGACATGCTGGGCGTCGGCCGCGATCGGATACTCGGTTGCGGCCACCCCGCTGCAGATGGCTGCGGCATATGCCGCCATCGGCAACGACGGGATCTGGACCACTCCTCACATCGTGCGCTCCACCGTCGACGGGGACGGTGAGAACGAGGTCGCCGGCGTGGAGACCCGCCAGGTGGTGAGTCCCGGGACGGCATTGCTGATGCGCGAGCTCCTGGGCCGGGTGGTCGAGGAGGGGACCGGCCACGCCGGGGCCGTGGACGGATACCGGGTCGGAGGCAAGACCGGAACAGCCAACAAGCTGGGCGACGACGGCACGTACACGGAGGAGACCAGGGCGTCGTTCGTCGGCCTCGCCCCGATCAGCGACCCCCAGGTGGTGGTGGCGGTCATGATCGACGCCCCCGACTACGACTACCGCACAGGTGGTCTCTCCGCGGCGCCCGTCTTCAGCGAGATCATGGAACAGGCGCTGCATCGACTCGGGGTCGGCCCGGATGGCCAAGAACGCTAAGACCGTGAGTGCGCTCGCCGATCTCGTAACCGGCACCGTGGTGGGACCCGGCGAAGCCATCGTCAGCGACGTCACCCACGACTCGCGCCAGGTGGGGCCCGGGTCCCTCTTCGTCGCCATCCGGGGCGAGCGTGTCGACGGGCACGGCTTCGCCGCGACGGCGGCGAAGAAGGAGGCAAGCGCCCTCTGTGTCGACCACGAGGTCGAGGTCGACATCCCCCAGATCGTCGTGGCAGACACCAGGGAGGTGATCGGGGACCTGGCGGCAGCGGTCCACGACTACCCGTCCACCGCCCTCGACGTGATCGGGGTCACGGGGACCAACGGCAAGACCACCGTCACCCATTTCGTCGACTCGATCGCCCGGCACGTCGGGCGGGTCACGGGGCTGGTGGGCACCATCCACACCCGGTCGGCAGGCTCCTCCCGGCCGGCGACTCTCACCACCCCGGAGGCACCCGACTTCCAGCGTCTCCTGGCGGGGATGCGGGACGACGGTGTCGATCTGGTCGCCACGGAGGTGTCTTCGCACGCACTCGACTTCGGACGGGTCAGGGGCACCAGGTTCGCCGTCGCCGCGTTCACCAACCTCTCCCAGGACCATCTCGACTTCCACGGAGACATGACCGCCTATGAGAAGGCGAAGCGACGTCTGTTCACCGAATACGAGGTGGGCACGGCCGTCATCAACATCGACGACGAGGTCGGCGCGAGGATCGCCGCCGACCACCCGGGTGATCTGCTCACGGTGGGACAGAGAGGAGACTTCGCCGTCCACGGGGTCGAAACCCGTCGCACCAGCACAGTGTTCACATTCGACCGCCCGGAAGGGTCCACCCGTCTCGAGGCGCCGGTCATAGGTGAATTCAACG
Organism: uncultured Acidimicrobiaceae bacterium; assembly: GCA_964653975.1. GTDB lineage: Bacteria > Actinomycetota > Acidimicrobiia > Spongiisociales > ZC4RG35 > JANQRA01. The sequence goes on along the minus strand of CAZZIG010000031.1, from coordinate 15,571 downwards.
TCTCCAATCTGGCCATCGCAGCCGCCTGCTGTGTCGCGGTCGGCATCGATCCCGGCGATGTCGTGGAGGGGATGGCGTGTGTCGAGGGTGTGCCGGGCCGTTTCGAGGTGGTCTCAGGCGAAGATCCCATCACGGTGATAGTCGACTACGCCCACACCCCGGAGGGGGTGGCGACGGCAGTGGCGACGGGACGCCGTCTCACCGGGGGTCGGGTCATCGCATTGATCGGCGCCGGCGGGGACCGCGACCGGGCCAAACGACCGGCGATGGGTGCGGCGATCTCCTCGGCCGATCTGGCCGTGATCACCAGCGACAACCCGCGTAGCGAGGACCCTGCTGCGATCGCCGCGGCTGTCATGGCCGGAGTAGACCCCGGGGCGGATCACGTTCTCGAGCTCGACCGACGTCTCGGCATCGATCTCGCTATCGACTCGGCGCAGGATGGGGACGTGGTGCTGATCCTCGGTCGTGGGCACGAGCCGATGCAGGACAGGGGAGAGTCCCGGGTGCCATTCGACGACCGACAGGTCGCGGCCGAGTCGCTTCGACGACGGAGGTCCACTGAATCGGACGGCGGATCGGGGAGCATGTCACCGTGATCGCCCTTCTGATCGCCGCTGCCCTGGGGCTCTTGTTGTCGATCTTCGGCACTCCCTACGCCATCAAGGTCCTCCGCCGTCGTCAGATCGGTCAGTTCATCCAGGAGGACATCCAGGGCCAGCACTCCCACAAACAGGGAACACCGACGATGGGGGGCGTGGTCTTCGTCGCCGCGGCGGTGATCGGTTGGTTCCTGGCCCACTTCCAGTTCTGGACACCGGAGACGGGTCTGACCTTCTCGACGAGACCGTTCGGGGTGGGCGGCTGGCTCGCCGTGCTCGCCCTGGTTGGGATGGCGCTCGTCGGCTTCCTCGACGATTGGATCAAGTACACGAGGCAGCGCAGCCTCGGGTTGTCCAGGGCCGCCAAGTTCGGGGGCCAGCTCGCCATCGCGGCGCTGTTCGCCTTTCTGGCCACCGACGCCGGAATCGTCACCGAGATCTCCTTCGTCCGCCCGCTGGGGATCGATCTCGGCGTGTTCTTCGTGGTTTGGGTGCTTCTGATGCTCACCGGGGCCGCCAACGGCGTGAACCTCGCCGACGGGATGGACGGTCTCGCCGGAGGGGCGTCTGCGCTGGTGGTGGGGGCTTACACGGTCATCGCCTTCTGGCAGTTCCGTAACTCGGAGGCCTTCCGCGAGGACGCCATCTACCAGGCACTGTCACCCCTCGAGCTGGCCATGATCGCCGCCGCCATGTTCGGGGCCCTGCTCGGGTTCCTCTGGTGGAATGCGCCGCCGGCGCAGATCTTCATGGGTGATGTCGGCAGCCAGGGCATCGGCGGTCTCCTTGCCGCGCTCGCCCTCATGACCAACACCCAGCTACTCCTGGCTCTCGTCGGCGCGATATTCGTCGCCGAGACCCTCTCGGTCATCGTCCAGGTGGCGAGTTTCAAGCTCACCGGCAAGCGAGTGCTTCGAATGTCGCCCCTCCACTTCCACTTCGATCTCGCAGGATGGCCGGAGACCACGGTCGTCTTCCGCTTCTGGATCCTCACCGGCATCGGGGTGGCGCTCGGTCTCGGGCTGTTCTACGCCGACTTCCTCCGTCTCGAGGGCTTCTTCCTGTGACCCGGGTCCTCGTCCTCGGAGCCGGGGTCTCCGGGCTCTCCGCCGCCCGTCTGGCGGCGGACAAGGGGATGACGGTGACCGTGTTCGACGAGTCGGCGGCCACCGAGCTCGGTGAGGGGTTCGGGGTGGCGACCGGGTCGTGGGACCCGGTGCTCTTGGAGGGGACCGACCTGGTCGTCGCCAGCCCCGGCTTCTCGGAGCGGTCGAGGCCGATCGTGGAGACCCTGGAGCGGGGGCTCCCCATCTGGAGCGAGATCGAATTCGCATACCGTCACCTTCGGGCGCCGGTGGTGGCGGTGACCGGGACCAACGGCAAGACCAGCGTGACCGAAGCCACTGCGGCGATGCTCGAGGCGTCCGGTCGCAGTGCCCCTGCCACCGGCAACATCGGTGCGCCTCTGTCCGATTTCGCCGACGACGACTACGACACGGTCGTGGTCGAGGTGTCCAGCTTCCAGCTCCGATTCACCGAGGAGTTCCACCCGGTGGCTGCAGCGATCACCAACGTCGCCGTCGACCATCTCGACTGGCACGGCTCGGCCTACTCCTATCGGGAGGCCAAGGCGCGCATCTATGCCAACCAGACCGACGACGATCTCCTCGTCTACGACATCGACGACGAGGGCGCCTCGAAACTCGCCGGTGACGCCCCCTCCGAGCTCCTCCCGGTCTCCGGTACCCACCTCCCCGATGGTGGCGGGGGAGTCGACCGCGGTGCCCTCCGTGTCGGTGAGGTTGCGGTCGATGTGTCCCAACTCACCTCCGACGATCCGATCCATCTGGTCAACCTGGCATGTGCGGCCGCGCTGGCACTCCGCGTCGGGGCGACGCCGGAAGGCGTGACGACCGCCGCCATCGGCTACCGGCCAGGTGCCCACAGACGTGCGGTCGTGGGCACCAAGGAGGGAATCACCTGGGTCAACGACTCGAAGGCGACCAACCCCCACGCCGCCCTGGCGTCGATACGCGCCCAAGGTCCGGTGATCCTCATCGCGGGAGGGCTGGCCAAAGGTGTCGATCTCACTGCCCTGACCGAACCGGAGAACGTGAAGATGATCTTCGGCATCGGCGAAGCCGGGCCCGAATTGGTGGAGGCCGCAGGCGAACGGGGGCGGCTGGCGGGGACGATGGAGATCGCCGTCGAGATGGCGGCCGGTGTCGCCGTGCCCGGAGACACCGTTCTCCTGGCACCGGGCTGCGCGAGCTTCGACCAGTTCAGCTCCTACGAGGCGAGAGGGGACCGTTTCGCCGAGTTGGTCGCCGAGAGAACCCGAGGTGACCGCAGATGACAGCCAGTGTCACGTCACTCGCCAAGGTCCGGGCCGCGGCCCGCGACAAGATCGCACGCCAGCAGATCAACGATCGCGCCACCACGACACTCCTCGTCCTCGTCGTGGTTCTGGTCGTGGTCGGGCTGGGTGTGACCATGTCCGCCTCTTCTGCGGTGGCCCTCAGCCAAACCGAGTCTCAGGATCAGTGGCACTTCCTGAAACGTCAACTCGTCGGTGTCGGGCTGGGGACTCTCGCCCTGCTCGTTCTGGCCCGCATTCCCTACCGCGTATACCGCAAGCTGGCGATCCCGTTGTTCCTCCTCACCGTCGGCCTGCTCATCGCAGTGGACGTCCGCGGCATAACCGAAGGCGGCGCCACCCGATGGTTGAGCGTGCCCGGTCTGACCGCGTTCCAGCCGTCCGAGATCGCCAAGGTGGCCGTGGTGTTCGCTCTCGCCTACCTCCTGGAGAGAAAACACAAGCTGCTCACCAGGTTCGGCCATTTCATCGTCCCTGTGATCGCGACCGTCGGGGTGGTAGGCGTTCTCATCATCCGTCAGCCCGACCTGGGGACCCTGATCATCATCGGTGCCGCCGCCATGGCCGTGATCCTGGCCAGCGACACACCGATGAAGTTCGTGATCTTGCTCGGGCTCATCGCCGTCCTCGCCACGGTCTACATGGCATTCGAGGCGGACTACCGCGCCGAGCGGATGACCTCGTTCCTCGACCCGTATGCGGACCGCTCCGGTGACGGCTATCAGGTGATCCAGGGTTACTACGCCCTCGGCAACGGGGGGATACTCGGAGTCGGTCTCGGCGCTTCGCGGGCCCGTTGGTTCTATCTGCCCAATGCCCACACCGACTTCATCTTCGCCATCATCGGCGAAGAGACCGGGCTCATCGGAGGGCTGACGGTCATTGGTCTCTTCGTCGCCCTCGCGGTGGCCGGCTGGGTGGTGGCGGCGCGGGCGCCGGACCGGTTCGGTCGGATGGTCGCCGCGGGCATCACCGTCTGGCTCTCGTTTCAGGCGTTGGTCAACATCGGCGGTGTGCTCGGCGTGATCCCCATCACCGGCATAGCGCTGCCATTCGTCTCGTTCGGGTCGACGGCATTGGCAGTGTCGATGGGGGCCGTCGGCATCCTGGTCAACATCGCACAGAGTGGCGTCGATCCGAAGACATGACCTTCCTCATCGCTGCTGCGGGCACCGGTGGGCACGTCTTCCCGGGTCTCTCCGTTGGTGAGGCGCTCGTAGATCTCGGAGTGGCTCGGCGCGACATCCTCTACGTCGGAGGCGATCGACTCGAAGCGACCGTTTATCCCCGGGAGGGATACCGGTTTCTCCAGGTGGAGCTGGCCGGTCTGCGACGGTCCCTCTCAGTGGACAACCTTCGCCTCCCCGGTGTGGTGCTCCGGGCACGTCGGGTGATTGCCGAGGAGATGGCCAAGGAGGGGATTCGGGTGGTGCTGGGGATGGGAGGGTATGTGACCATTCCCGTCGCTCTCGCTGCGAGACGCAGCAAGGCCCCCTTCTTCATTGCGGAGCAGAACGCAGAGGCCGGGTTGGCCAACAAGCTGGCGGCGCGGTGGGCCGAGGAGAGCTTCGTCTCGTTCCCCGACACCGCCGGCCTGCCCCAAGGCAGCTGGGTCGGCAACCCGGTCCGCAAGGTCTTCTGGTCGTTCGAACGCCCCATGCTCCGCGACGACGGATTGCGGCGTTACCGGCTTTCGCCCGACGTCCCGGTCATCGGTGTGTTCGGCGGCTCGCTGGGCGCGAAGGTGATCAACGAGGCGGTGGCCGCCACTTTCGAGCACTGGGAGGGTCCGCCGGTCCAGGTAGTCCATCTCACCGGCGAATCGCATCTCGGCGTCTTCGACACCCGCAAAGCCGCTCCCGACGTCACCTGGCGCCGGATCGGGTTCGAAGACTCCATGGAGCTCTTCTTCGCCGTCTGCGACCTGGTCATCGCCCGCGCCGGTGGGGCGGTAGCCGAGGTCACCGCCACGGCGACACCGTCCGTGCTGGTCCCCGGTCGGTTCGGGTCCGGCGGGCACCAGGTGGCGAACGCCGCCTTCCTGGAGAACGCCGGGGCGGCCGTGGTCGTGGCAGAGGAGGAGATCGGAACGATGGGCGAGGTGATCGCGGCGTTGATCGACGACCCGGCTCGCCGTCACTCGATGGCTGCTGCGACACGTGATATCTCCAAGCCCGACGCCGCCCGTACCATCGCCCGGAGAATGATGGAGGCAGCGGCATGAGCCTTCCCCATGGCCGGATCCACATGGTTGGAGCGGGTGGGGCCGGGATGAGCGCCATCGCCAAGGTCCTCGTGGCCAAGGGCCACCACGTCTCGGGCTCGGACCTCCGTGGCGGAGCGGCCCTCGAGGCTCTGGCCGACCTCGACATCCCGGTGACCACCGGGCACAACCCTGCCGTGGTGACCGGAGCCGAGCTGGTGGTCGCCTCCTCGGCTGTGCCCGAGTTCGACGAGGAGCTCGTCTCGGCCCGGGACCAGGGCATCGCGGTCTGGCGTCGGCCCCAGATTCTCGATGCGTTGAGCCGCGAGATCCCCACGATCGGGGCCACCGGAACCCATGGCAAGACCACGACCACCGCCTTGCTGGTCACGGCCTTGCGTGCGTTGGGTCAGGACCCATCGTTCATCGTGGGCGGAGAGCTCCTCGACCTGAGCACCAACGGGCACTACGGCACCACCGACCTGCTCGTCGTCGAAGCCGACGAGGCGTTTCGCACCTTCGAGAGCCTCCATCTCAGAGGTCTGGTCGTGACCAATGTCGAGCACGAGCACGTCGACCACTTCGAGTCGGCCGATGACCTCGTGGACAGCTTCGAGAAGGTGGCCGTGGCGGTCGAAGGTCCGGTGGTCGCCTGTCTCGACGACCCCGGGTCGGCCGAGATCGCACGACGGGTGGGGACGAGGACCTATGGGTTCGACGAAGGCGCCGACTGGAAGATCGACGATTTCGTCTCCGGCCCCGACGGGGTCTCTTTCCGGTTACGCGGAGACGGGGAGCCGGTGCGGGTGCAACTGGCTCATCCCGGGAGACATCTGGCCCTGAACACGGCAGGAGCGCTCGCTCTCCTCACCGAACTCGGTCATGACCTCGGCACCGCAGCAGCAGGTGTCTCGGGGTTCCGTGGCGTGGGTCGACGTTGGGAGCACAAGGGCACCGTCGGGGGCGTGATCCTCTTCGACGACTATGCCCACCACCCGACAGAGGTCTCCGCGATCATCGATGCCGCCGCCGGCACCGCCCCGGGTCGGATCTGGGCCGTGTTCCAACCCCATCTCTACTCGCGGACTCAGCGGTTCAGCGCCGAGTTCGGTCGTGCCCTGGCCAAGGCGGACGTCGTGGTGGTCACCGATGTCTTCGGTGCGAGGGAGGAGCCCGTGCCGGGTATCACCGGCGAGTTGGTGGCGGACGCAGCCCGACAGGGAGGTGGCGCCGTCCACTACGTGCCTCACCGGTCCGATCTGGCCGAGTTCATCGCCCCCAGGGTCGAGCGGGGTGACCTGGTCGTGAGCATGGGGGCCGGGGACATCACGCTGCTCCACAGCGAACTGGCGCCGATCCTCGGGTCGAGGTCATGAGCCGTGTCGACGAACTGGTCGATTCGGGTCTGATCCGTCGCGACGTCCCCCTGGGCCCGATGACCACCTACAAGGCCGGGGGGCCGGCGTCGTGGTTCGCAGAAGTCTCGACCGCAGACGACCTGACGGCTCTGATCGCCAGCGGGCTGACACACGACCACCCGGTTCTCGTGCTCGGCCGGGGGTCGAACCTGGTGGTGGCCGACTCCGGTTTCGAAGGTCTGGTGGTCAAGTTGGGCGGTGATTTCCTCACCGCCATCGTCGAGGGAGAAGAGGTGGTTGCCGGCGCCGGAATGCCCCTGCCGCGACTCGCCCGGCAAGCGGTCGACGCCGGGGTCCTGGGTCTCGAGTTCTTCGTCGGCATTCCGGGATCGGTGGGCGGGGCGGTTCGGCAGAACGCCGGGTGCTTCGGGTTGGAGACCCGGGATCGACTGGTGACAGCCGAGGTCATCGACATGGTGACCGGAGCGCGCAGCACACGAGACCCGGGGACGCTCGACCTGCAGTACCGGCATTCCAACCTCGAGCCCACCGAGCTGGTGATCAAGGCCACTTTCCGCGGTCACCGCGGGGACCCCGAGAGAGGGCGGGCCCAGATGCGTGAGATCACCCGCTGGCGCAAAGAGCACCAGCCCGGGGGAACCCTCAATGCGGGCAGTGTCTTCAAGAACCCTCCCCACATCCCGGCCGGTGAGCTGATCGACGGATTGGGGCTGAAAGGGACCTCCGTGGGCGACGTGGCGGTATCGGACAAGCACGCCAACTTCTTCGTGGCCGGTCCCGAAGCAACTGCGGCGGACATACATCGTCTGGTTTTGGTCGTGAAAGACGCGGTTTTGCAACGCTCGGGGACCATCCTCGAGCCAGAAATACAGTTCGTGGGATTCGAGGAATGAGCATCGACCCCAGGCTCCTGGAGCGACGCAAGACCGTCGCCGAGGACAAGGCAAAGAAGAACGTGGGCCGTTTGCTCAAGTTTCTCCTCGTCGTGGTGATGGCGGGTGCCGTGGTCTGGCTGGTCTTCTCGCCTTGGCTCTCGGTGAGCATGGTCACCACCACGGGCGTCGTCACCAGTGACGGCCATGGCATCCTGGCCGATCGGAGAGTGGTGGCCGGGACACCCATGATCTTGATCGGCGCACCCCGAGTCGAGGATGCCTTGTTGGCCGACCCCTGGATCGCCGAGGCGACCGTGCGGCTGGACTGGCCCGACGAGGTAGTCGTCGAGATCGTCGAGCGTGAGCCGGTGGCGTGGGCACTGACCGAACGAGGGTGGACGCGTCGGGCCGACGACGGTGTCGCCCTGCCCTCGGCCGAGGAGCCAGACGACGAGATGGCGAGGATCGAGATGCCCGGTCTCGATGACGCCGTGGCGGAAGAGGCGGTCGAGCTGCTCGGTGCACTCGAGTTTGTCGCCGCGTTGCCGCCCGGGCTCCACCAGGGCACGGTGGTGAGTCTCCAGGCGGGCGAATTGTGGGCGCAGGTCTCTGGCTATCAGGCCAGGCTGGGTCGGGCGGTGGACATGGGCGAGAAGGCGCTCAGTCTCCACGCCTTGTTGGAGGTGGGTATCCCGGAGGGGTCGACTCTGAACCTGATCGCACCGACCAACCCGTCGTATGCCGCCCCCGGCGGTGACGACGAAACCCCTGTGGGAGAGGATGAAGAAGACTCGGAGACCTCGGACGGGGACGGGGATGACGATGGCAATGAAGACGACAGCGACTCTTAAACCTCAACTAGAGGCTGAAGCTTTGGGGGTTTACTTTGCAAATGTCTAACGGTAAACCTCTACTTCAGCCTTTATTCGTCTTTGAGTTTCGGAGGTGCCCGTGAGCAATGGAAGCGGTGGTTATTTGGCCGTCATAAAAGTGGTAGGTATCGGTGGTGGTGGCGTCAACGCCGTCAACCGGATGGTGGAGCAAGGGGTTCGTGGGGTCGAGTTCATCGCCCTCAACACCGATGCCCAGGCACTGCTGATGAGCGACGCCGACGTCAAGCTGGACATCGGCCGTGAAGTGACCCGGGGGCTCGGGGCCGGGGCCAACCCCGAGATCGGTCGGGCCGCGGCCGAAGAGCACCGCTCCGAGCTCGAAGACGTCCTCAAAGGGTCGGACATGGTGTTCATCACCGCCGGAGAAGGTGGTGGCACGGGAACCGGTGGCGCCCCGATCGTCGCCGAGGTGGCGCGTGCGGTAGGTGCACTCACCGTCGGAGTGGTCACCCGCCCCTTTGGCTTCGAGGGCCGGCGTCGCGCGGTCCATGCGGAGCAAGGCATCGACTCCCTCAAGGACGCGGTCGACACTCTCATCGTCATCCCCAACGACAGGCTGCTCGATGTCGGCGACCCGGAGGCGCCCATCTCCGACACCTTCCGCCTCGCCGACGAGGTGCTGATGAGCGGAGTCACCGGCATCACCGACTTGATCACCACCCCGGGTCTCATCAACGTCGACTTCGCCGATGTCCGCACGATCATGGCCGATGCCGGGTCTGCCGTCATGGGCATCGGTCGGGCGACCGGGGAGAATCGGGCCCGTCAGGCGGCCGAGAGGGCCATCGCCTCACCGATGCTGGAGGCGTCCATGGACGGGGCCAAAGGTGTCCTGCTCAGTGTCTCGGGGCCGAACTCCATGACACTGCACGAGGCGACCGAGGCGGCCCGGGTGGTTTCGGACCATGCCGACGGCGAGGCAGACATCATCTTCGGGGCGATAATCGACGACGATCTCGGCGAGGAGATGAAGGTCACCGTGATAGCCGCCGGGTTCGAGGGACGGAGACAGCCGAACCGTCCTCCGGTGCGGGCCACCGAGGATGCCCAACCCGTGTATCGCCCACCCGACGAAGACGAACTCGACATCCCCAGCTTCGTCCAGGGATGATCCAACCCCCCGGCTGGGACGGGGTGGCGTTCAGCGACGACTCCGATGGAGACCTTCGTGGCGACGAACGGGCGCGTCATGCCGCGGCTCGGGCCCTGGGCATCGAAGGCCGGTGGGCAACCGTCCGCCAGGTCCACGGCAACGAAGTGAGGAGGGTGAGCCAAGCGGGTGATGCCGGCGAGGCCGATGCCCTGTGGACCACGACGACCCGTCTGCCACTGGCAGTGTTCACCGCCGACTGCTACGGAGTAGTGCTCGGGGCACGCGGTTCGGTCGGGGTGGCCCACGCAGGTTGGCGCGGCGCCGCCGGAGGTGTGGTCACCAACCTGATCTCCGCCATGACCGCCGCCGGGCACCCTCCCCAGAGGGCGGCGATCGGCCCGGGGATAGGACCGTGCTGTTTCGAGGTGGGTGCTGAGGTCGCCGAACGATTTTCCACCTGGGTCACGACGACGTCCTGGGGATCCACCTCGGTCGACCTCGCGGCCGCGGTCCGCGCCCAGTTGGATGGTCTCGAGATCTGGGCCAGCGACGGATGCACCGTCCATGACGACGGTTGGTTCAGCCATCGGGGCAGCGGGACCTCGGAGAGGATGGCCGCGATCGGGTGGCTGGCATGAGTTACCGGGAAGTGATGGAGAGGGTCGCGGAAGCAGCCGGCAAATCCGGTCGTGTGCCCGATGAGATCACCGTCGTGGCCGTCTCCAAGACGATGAGCACCGACGACATCCTTGCCGTCTATCGGGAGGGCCACCGCGACTTCGGAGAGAATCGGGCAGGGGAGTTGGCGGCCAAGGCCCCGGGGCTGCCCGACGACATCCGATGGCACTTCGTCGGGGCGCTCCAGTCCAACAAGGCACGCACAGCTCGCGGTGTGGTGCATCTGTTGCACTCGATGGATCGACGGTCACTGGCCAAGGCGTGGATGAAGGGCCCCGGCAAGCCTCCACCGGTGCTCGCCCAGGTGAACATCGGCGAAGAGCCGCAGAAGTCGGGGCTGGCGCCAGCAGAAGTCGAAGACGCCCTGGGCTGGATGGAGGCCATGGGTCTCGACGTGATCGGGCTCATGGCCATCCCACCGCTCCCCGACGACCCCGAAGACAGCCGGCCCCACTTTCGACGACTACGCCATCTGAGGGACGAGGTGGCTGCCCATCACCCTTCGGTGATGGGTTTGTCGATGGGCATGACCGACGACTTCGAAGTCGCAATTGCCGAAGGTGCTTCAGTCATTCGTGTGGGACGGGCTATCTTTGGCCCCCGCAAAACAACCGGAGCGTGAATGTCTTCACTGTTCTCGAAAGCACTCGTCTACCTCGGGCTGGTGGATGAGGACCAACTCGAGGCCGAGGCCGCCGAGATCTCTCGTCAGCAAAACAACCACATCGAGCCCGGCCCCCAGCCTCGCGCAGTGGAGTCGCTCACCGAGGGCCGACGTGTCGAGCCGCCCCCGACCGCCCGTGCCGCCAATCGGCCCCAGATCCGCGTGGAACCGCCTCATATGACCGAGCCCGTGGGCCGCAGGGTGGAGCCGCCGGCGAGCTCCCCGATGGTGCGACCCGTCGAGATCCAGTCGGACATCCTGGTCGTCGACGAGTTCGCCGACGCCCGCATGCTGGCCGACCGGGTTCGGGACCGGGTGCCGGTGGTCCTCGACATGCGGACGACAGACCCCGACCTGGTGCGACGGGTCGTCGACTTCTCGTCCGGGCTGATCTACGCACTCGACGGCTCGATGAGGAGAGTCGGTGACGGGCTGGTGCTCGTCCTCCCTCCCCGGGTCACCCTGAGCCGTGACGAGAAGCGTCGCCTGGCGACCCTGGGCGCCTACGAGCTCGACGACATCGACTGACTGTGGTCGAGGTCCTCGTAACACTCCTCGAGATCTACTTCTACGCCGTCTTCGCGTGGGTGATCCTCTCCTGGATCAGGGTGTCGTCGGTACACCCCCTGGGACGTGTCCAGACTTTCCTCGACCGCATCATCTACCCGATCATCCTCCCCATACGACGTGTCCTGCCACCGATCCGCATCGGAGGTGGGGCGCTAGACCTGTCCCCAATCGTCCTTCTGATCGGCATCCGGATCCTGATCGGGATTCTCCGCTGATCCTTGTGGCACCGGCCCGGGTTTCTATATCCTGCCGGTCGAAATCGAGAGGTGCATACCAATGCTGACGGCGTCCGACGTTGAACAAAAGACATTCTCCACAGCACTTCGCGGCTACGACCTCGATGAGGTCGACGACTTCCTCGACGAGATCGTGGCCACCATCAAGGAGCTGAACGAGCAACTGGAAGAGGCGAGAGCGGCTCGTGACGGTGCTGTGGTCACACCGGTCACCCCGCCCGAGCCCGAGCCGTTGCCCGAGGAGGCCGAGCCCGAGCCGGAACCGGAGGTGACGCCAGCGAAGGCACGGCCCGAGATCGACGAGAGCGCCATCGGGCGTGCGCTGGTGGCGGCGCAGACCGCGGCGGACAAGCTGTTGGAGGAGGCTCAGAGCGAGGCGACCCGCATTGTCGACGATGCCAGGTCGGAGGCGGACTCGTGGAGTGCGGAGCGCGACGCCAAGAGACGCCGGGCCCAAGAGGAGATGTCCTCACTGGCTGCCAGGGTGGCGTCGGTTCGCTCCGAGCTGGCGGTGCTTGCCGGTGAGGTGTCCGGAAAGCTCGACGACATGGACACAGTCATCGACGGTGCCGTCCCCTTCGACGATGGCGACCAAACGGACCAGGAGCCCGCCGATCAAGCCGACCAGGACGAGGGGAACCTGTCCGGTGACTGGGACGAGGGCTCCGGGGCGGACCCACCCTCCGACGCCGACACGGCTACCGGTGAGGAGGCGGTCGACGGCTCCGATCATCTCGACGACATCCTCAACGGGGTGGCCAATGACCTGCAATGGGAGGGCGGGGGCGACGAGGAGTCGGAGCGCGAAAAGGACGAGTGAGTCTCTCGGGACGAAGGGTTCCACAGACCCACGGGGGCGCTCACCCGGAGGCGGCCACCGTTCCCGGCTTCGAGCCGTGAACCGTCGTCGGTCCTGAGACGTACACCCCCCGAGGCCACAGAACGTGGCTCCGCGGACTCAGGGAACGCGGTGTGGCAAACGGCCGCACCGCCGCCGCGTCACGGATCCAGAAAGGGCTACACGTGATGAGAGCTCGAGACCTGACGAGGAGGCCACTGGTCGCCCTCGTTGCTTTCGCAACCTTCTTCCTCCTGGCACTGCCCGCGCTCGGTGGAGGTCGACCCCTCGGTGCCGACCTCGACGCGGCCAGCGAGGTCCCACCCAACACGAGCCCGGCCAGCGGCACGGCCCGGGTGACCTTGAACCAGGGCCAGGGCGAGGTCTGCTTCGAGATCGAGGCGAGCGGATTCACATCCGACATCCTGTTCGCTCACATCCACGATGCTCCCGCCGGGGTCAACGGCCCGGTCGTGGTGACACTGTTCGATCCCGGAGCGCCGGGCCCGGACGAGACCCTGCCCGCCGACACCGAGTTCTTCAGCGATTGCATCACCGGCGTGGGAAAGGACCTGATCAAGGACATCAGGCAGAACCCGTCCGAGTACTACATCAACATCCACACGCTCACCAATCCCGGCGGTGAGATCCGGGGTCAGCTCTCCAAGTAGCCGATTCCGATCCCAGCGGCTCGCCCTCCCCTTCCGGGAGGGCGGCGCCGCGTCATGAGACCGCCGGGGCCTCCTCGGTCTTGAAGAGGATCCGGTCGAGCACGAAGAACTTGGCCAGCCAGACGAGTCCAAACGCGGTGAGATTGGTGAGGTTGACCGCGAGGGGCGAAGGCCGGAAGTGGGTGTCCACATACCAAACCGCCGCCGTGGAGAGGGCGAAGCCGATGAGGGCGAGAGCCCAGAACGGGGCGACCTCGCGCATCATGTGGCTCTTGCCCCTCTTCTCCCAGACCCAGTAGCGACTGAGGAAGTAGGCGGGGACGGTGCCGACGCATACCGAGACGACATTGGCGGTCACCGCCGGTGCCTGGGCGAGGACCTGCGCCCCGTAGAGGATCACCTGCCCGAACACGACGTTGAATGCACTGACCGCCCCGAACCGGGCCAGCTTCGTCCCGTGACGGTCCCGGGCCCGGGCCAACGCGTCGAGGAGTGGAGGTGTCACCGGGAAACTATCGGCAGCGGGCTCCCGAATCCGAAGAGTTCCTCCACGTCTCGAAGACCGATCACCCGACGGGCTCGGTTTTCTCCATGGTGGGAGCTTCGAGGAGATCGTCGACCTCGATCGAGACGGCGAGGACCTCGGCCGCGATCCACTCGCGGTACGCCTCGAGGAGGTCGGAGTGCTCCGCAGGCAGCGTGAGGGCGACCCGGTCGGTCAGATCGAGGTCCTCCTGCTTGCGTTGTTCGTTGAGCCCACGGATCAACTCCAGGGCGCGGCCCTCCAGGACCAGCTCATCGTCGAGTGTCGGGTCGACGGCCACACTGACCCGCCCGTCGTGGGCCACCACCCATCCTTCCAGGACGACCTTCTCCGACCGATCGACCTCATCGGGGGACAACCGCTCCCCGGCAGCGAGGACACCACCGTCGTCCAGGTCTTCGAAGTCGCCGCGGGCGAGGGCGGCCGCCACTTCCTTGATCTTGGGGCCGAGTCGGGGCCCGGCGACCGGGAACTTGGGCTTCACGGTCACCTCGACCGTGGTCTCGGTGTCGAAGCTCACCTCCTTCACCCGCAACTCCTCTTCGATCTCGGCGACGTGGCCGCGGGCCAGGTCGGCGCCACGGACGACAGCCCGCCGCAGTGGTTGGCGGAGCCTTATGTTCGCCTCCATCCGGGCGCGACGGCCGGCTTCGACCACCCGGCGGACCGCCGCCATCTCCTCGAGGAGACCCGTGTCGACCTCACCGGGGACGGCAGGCCAGCCGGCGAGATGGACCGACTCCGGGGCGTCGTCACACGGGCCCGCCACCAGACTGGACCAGAGATACTCGGTGAGGAAGGGCATGACCGGGGAGATGATGCGAAGACCGGTCACGAGACCCACCCACAGTGTGCGGAACGCCGCCTCGTCGAGCCCGTAGAAGCGGCGTCGGCTGCGACGGATGTACCAGTTGGACAGGTCGTCGACGTAGGCCTCGAACGAGGTGATCACCTCGTCGGTCCGCAATCGGTCGTAGCCACGGCCCGCATCCGCCACCGCCTGACCGGCCCGGGCCAAGAGCCAGCGGTCGTTGGTGGTCAGATCGACCCTTTCGAGACCGTCTTCGAGGTCACGGTATCTGGGGACGAATCCCTCGATGTTGCCGTAGTCGACGAGGAATCGGGCCGAGTTCCACAACGTGAGGAGCCGGCGTCGCACCTCATGGGCGCCTTCGTAGCCGAACAACAGGTTGCGGTCCGGGGGATGGCCGCAGTACATCCAACGCATGACGTCGGCGCCCATGTTCTCGAACGCCTCTTCGGCGCCGATCAGGTTGCCCCACGACCCGTGCATCTCTCGCCCGTCCTCGGCGAGCATCTTCTCGTAGCCGAGAACCGAGCGGAACGGCGCAACACCTTCGAGGGCGACGGACATGAACAGCTGGGAGTAGAACCAGAGTCTGACCTGCTCTCGCATCTCGGACACCCAGTCGGCCGGGAACCACTTCTCCCAATAGGCGTGGTCGGGGAGATCGGCGTTGGTCAGGCCCCTGGCGGCCCCGTCGGCGTTGCCACCGGGGACCCATTCCTCGTTCTTCCAGCCGAGGGTGGAGAAGGGGACTATCCCGGCGTCGAGCCAGACATCACCGACTTCCTCGACCCGGGTCAGCTCGGTGTTGTCGCAGTGGTCACAGCGGACGGTCACCCGGTCGATCCAGGGTCGTCGCAGCTCCTCCAGCTGGTCGAAGCCGGCGGTAGCCTTCTTCTCCAGCTCGGCCTTGGAGCCGATCACGGTCAACTGGCCACAGGAGTCGCAGGGGTAGAAGGGGAGGGGGAGGCCGTAATAGCGGCGACGGGAGATGTTCCAGTCGCCCATGTTGGCCAGCCAGTCGTCCATCAGCTTGCCCATGTACGCAGGGGTCCAGGCCACCGAGGCGTTGGCGTCTTTCATCGGTTGGCGAATCTCGTCGACGGAGATGTACCAGTCGTCTGCCACCCGAAAGATGAG
>CAZZIG010000030.1:0-5201 GCA_964653975.1 uncultured Acidimicrobiaceae bacterium | reverse complement strand
GACGCCGGTCACCATCTACTCCACCCTGGCAGCCAATCAGATCCAGTACATCGCCGATAACTGCAAGGCGACGGTGGCCATCCTCGAGGATCTCGACTTCATGAAGCGTTGGGAGGAGATTCGCTCCGAGCTCCCCAACCTCCGCTACGTGGTCCTCATGTCAGGCGCCGAGAACTATGACACCGTCGACTGGGTGCTCTCCTGGGATGATCTCCTGGCACGGGGCACCCATCGACTCGATGAAGACCCAGACGTGGTCACCCGGGCCGCCGCCGCCATCTCCCCCGACACACTGGCCACGCTCATCTACACCTCGGGCACCACGGGGACCCCCAAGGGCGTCATGATCAGTCACCGCAACGTGATGTGGACCCTGGAGAGCCTTCGCCGCGCTGCCAAGCTCGAGGTTGGCCAGCGCATGGTCTCTTACCTCCCACTGGCTCACATCGCAGAGCGTCTCGCCACCCATTACCAGGGCACGTACCTCGCCGGTCAGGTCTGGTATTGCCCGAACCTCGCCGGCGTCCTCGAGTACATCCAGATCGCCAAGCCGACCCTCTTCGTGGGAGTGCCCCGCGTCTACGAGAAGTTCCACTCACGGCTCCAGGCCCGGTTCGCCGAGGCCGAGGGGCTGAAGGGAAGGATCCTCAATGCCGCGCTGGCCCAGAACACCAAGCGGATCGACGCCGAGCAAGAGGGCAAGAGCGGGCCTCCGCTGGCCGGGCTCCTCGACAAGATCGCACTCTCTAAAGTCCGCGAAGGGCTGGGGATGGAGGACGTCAAGATCGCCATCACCGCAGCTGCGCCGATCAACCCCGATCTGGTCAAGTTCTTCCACGTCATCGGGATCCCTCTCCACGAGATCTACGGGATGTCGGAGAACACCGGACCGGCGACTGCAACCCTGCCCGGTGCCATCAAGTTCGGCTCGGTGGGCAAGCCACTGCCCGGTGTCGAGGTGAGGACCGGAGACGATGGCGAGCTGATGATGCGAGGCGGCATCGTCACCGATGGCTATTACAAGCTCGACGATGCCACCCGGGAGACCTTCGACTCCGAAGGCTGGCTCCACTCCGGCGATCTGGCCCGCATCGATGAGGACGGGTACGTCTGGATCGTGGGCCGCAAGAAGGAGATCATCATCACCGCCGCCGGCAAGAACATCGCCCCGGCGAAGTTGGAGACTCTCCTTGGCAACCACCCGCTGATCTCCAAGGCCTGCATGATCGGCGATGAGCGCAAGTTCCTCACCATGGTGATCGCCCTGGATCACGAAGAAGCCCCGGCGTGGGCCGAAGCCCGCGGTCTGGAGTACCACGATCTGGCGAGCTTCTCTCAGCTCCCCGAGGTCCAGGACGAGGTGGCCAAAGCGGTCGCCGAGGCCAACGAGAGCGTCGCCAGGGTCGAGCAGGTCAAGAAGTGGTTCGTCGTCCCCGACGAGTGGACACCGGACAGCGGCGAGGTGACACCTTCGCTCAAACTCAAGCGCCGTGTCGTTCTCGACAAGTACTCCGACCAAATCGAGTCGATGTACGCCGGAGTCTGAGGGGCCGATCCGAATTGAGTGAACCGATCACATTCGACGGTCGCGTCGCCATCGTCACCGGAGCCGGTGGCGGTCTGGGGCGCACCTATGCGCTGGAACTCGCCCGACGCGGCGCGAGGGTGGTGGTCAACGATCTCGGTGGAGCCGTCGACGGCACCGGGTCGTCGGAGTCTGCAGCTGATCGAGTGGTGTCCGAGATAAAGGCTGCCGGCGGCGAGGCGGTCGCCAACTACGACTCGGTGTCCACGCCCGATGGCGGCGAGGCGATCGTTCAGTCGGCTCTCGACGGATTTGGCACCGTCGACATCGTCGTCAACAACGCCGGGATTCTCCGAGACCGCTCTTTCGTCAACATGGAGCTCGCCGAGATCGAAGCCGTCCTCGACGTCCATCTCAGGGGTGCGTTCTACGTCTCCCAGCCTGCCTTCAAGGTGATGAAGGAAGCCGCCTACGGCCGGTTCGTGTTCACATCGTCCAACGCAGGTCTCTTCGGCAACTTCGGCCAGGCAAACTACGGGGCAGCCAAGGCCGGTCTCGCCGGGCTCTCCAACGTCCTCGCAATCGAGGGCGCCAAGTACAACATCAAGTCCAACGCCATCGCCCCCATCGCCAAGACCCGGATGACCGAAGATCTCCTCGGTCCTTTCGCAGAGATGGTCCAGCCGGAGCAGGTGACGCCGATGGTGGTCTACCTGTGCTCGGAAGCCAACGAGCACAGCCACGAGATCTTCACCGCCGGTGGTGGCAGGTACGCCCGGATCGCGATCGTCACCAACAACGGCTGGGTCGCACGCGGCGGGGAGGTGCCCTCGGCCGAAGACATCGCCGATCACCTCGACGAGATCCGCGACATCTCCGACCCGATCGTACCGGAGAGCATCCAGGACGAGATCACACTGCTGGGCAAGCTGCTCGCAGGCTGATGCCGATCGACGTCGCCAGGGCGGTCGGGTCCGAGCTCAGCGGCGGCAGCTTCTCTTGGGGCGAAGAGGATGTGATCCTCTACAACCTCGGCGTGGGTGCCGGTGACCCGCCCGATGACCCTGCCGAGCTCAAGTACGCCTACGAGGCCGACCTCCGGGCCGTCCCTACCTTCGGGACGATTCCCCCGTTTGCCATCATGATGAGCCTCGGTGCCGTCGACGGCCTGGAGATGGACCTCAGCAGAGTTCTCCACGGTGACCAGACTCTCACCGTCCACGCCCCGATACCCACCTCGGGGACAGTCACCCAGTCCGGCCGTGTCGTGGAGGTCTACGACAAGGGCAAGGGGGCATTGATCGTGCTCGAGATCGTGTCCACTCTGGAGAAGACGGGTGAGCCCTTATTCACCAACCGGTCAGGCGTCTACGCGCGGGGCGAAGGCGGGTTCGGTGGTGACCCCGGGCCGTCTGCAGGCAATCTGGTCCCCGAGCGCAAGCCCGACCTCGTCGTGGAGTCGAAGACCTTGCCCCAACAGGCCCTCCTCTACCGCATGGCGTCCGGGGACAAGAACCCGCTGCACGCCGATCCCGCATTTGCGGCTTTCGCCGGGTTCGAGCGCCCCATCCTCCACGGTCTCTGCACCTACGGCATAGTGTGCAAGGCGGTCGTGGAGAGTGCCCTCGATGGCGACCCCACCCGGGTGCGAGAATATGCCGCCCGTTTCACCGGCCACGTGTTCCCCGGCGAGACCCTCGTCACCAGCATCTGGTCCGAGCCCGACCGTCAGGTCTTCTCCACAACCACCAAGGAGCGGGGGAGCACGGTCCTGGCCAACGCCGCCATCACCGCCCGGGGCTGACGACGCCTCAATCCTGGATCGTGACCCTGGTGCCGATCGGCACCAACTCGTGGAGAGTCGAGATGACGTCGTTGGGGAGACGGACACAGCCGAGCGAGATGTCGTCGCCGATGGACGCCGGGTTGTTGGTGCCGTGGATGCCGATGATCCCGTCGCCACCGTTGAACTCGGTGATCGTGTCGGAGCGCCCGGAGAGCCCGAGGGCGTAGGGGCCCCAGGGTCCACTGGGGTCGGCGACTCTTACGTTGTCGGTCACGAAGAACTGGCCCGTTGGCGTCTGGTTGTGCACGCTTCCGATGCCCACCTCGGTCCGCACGACCTCGACACCGTCGACGGTGTAGGTGAGGATCCGGTCGGAGAGATCGACCACTATCTCGCCGTCGACCACGTAGAGCGAGACCTGGTCGACCCGGACCCAGCCGGTGCTGCCATTGGGTCGCACGGGAAGGATCACCTCGATCCAGCCATCCTGTGGCGGTGCCACCGCTGCCAGGACGGTGACCGTGCCCAGGATTGTCAAAGGCTCCACCACCAGGGTCGGCTCACCGGCGTCATCGGGGGACGGATAGATCTCGAGCGGGCCATGGGCATAGGCGGCCAGGGTCGGGGTCGCTTCCGCCGTTGCGGAGAATCCCAACCAGACCGGGGGTCCCGCATCCGGGACGGTCGAGGCAGTGAGAGCTGCCAGGACGACCGCAGCTATCCATGAATGCATCACTTGAGATGGTATCGGTCCGAGCTCGGGCCCCGTTTAGCCTCATTACGTGGATCGCGTCTTCGTCACCAAAGACCTGCCCGACGGGCAACTCGAGAGAGTCGAGGGCTATGAGGTGGGCGTCTGGAGGGGGGAAGGTCCCGTCCCCAGGGAGCGACTGATCGACGGCACACGCCATGCCCGGGGCCTCTTGTGCATGCTCACCGACCGCATCGACGCCGATCTGCTCGCTCAGGCGCCCGATCTGGTCGTGATCTCCCAGGTCGCAGTGGGCCTCGACAACCTCGACTTGGGCGCCTGTGCCGCCCGAGGCATCGTTGTCGGTCACACCCCCGATGTCCTCACCGAGACAGTCGCCGACTCCGCTATTGCCCTCCTCGCCTCCATCGTGCGCCGTCTCCCCGAGGGGGAGAAGGAGGTCCGCTCAGGGGAGTGGGGGCCTTGGGAGCTCTTCCATCTCGCCGGAGGCGACCTCCATCGCACCACCCTCGGCATCGTGGGAATGGGGCGGATCGGCCAGGCGATCGCCCGGCGCGCTGCCGGCTTCGACATGGAGGTGGTCTACACATCGCCCTCGCCCAAGGAGGTTTCAGCCGAGCACATTTCACTTCGTCAACTCCTGGAGCGGTCGGACCACGTGGTGTTGTGCACCCCCCTCGACGACTCAACCAGGCATCTGATCTCACACGAGCAGCTGGCGCTGATGAAGCCGACCGCCTACCTGGTCAATGTGGCCCGGGGCCCTGTGGTCGACACGGCCGCGCTGGTCACCGCGCTCTCCGACGGTGAGATTGCCGGCGCCGCCCTCGACGTCACAGATCCCGAGCCTCTTCCTCCAAACCACCCTCTCCTGGCTCTCGAGAACTGCCTGGTCGTCCCGCACATCGCCAGTGCGTCGTTGCGGACGCGGCGTGCGATGGTGTCCCTCGCGGTGGACAACCTGCTCGCCGGTCTCCGCGGCCAGCCTCTGCCGGCGCCATACCCGCTCGGTTAGAAGCGCGAGCTTGGGGTAGCCTCAGGTGACCCTTCCGGAATCGAGACCCATGTTCGAGCTGCCCGCCGCCCGTTCTGTCGAGCGCAATCCCAACCCGGACCGCCTGCGCCAGCTCGCTCTGGAGCTCATGCCCCGGGTGACCGTCACCGAGTTCGACAACATC
>CAZZIG010000029.1:0-28349 GCA_964653975.1 uncultured Acidimicrobiaceae bacterium | reverse complement strand
ACGGACCCCACTCATCGCTTCCTCCCCATGCCACCAACGTATCCAACACCAGTGACAGATTCCCTGACTATCAACCCCGCTCTACCCCAAAACCTACAAACCAGGTGGGACAAGAAACGCTGACCGTCACGAACCTCTCAGCGGAGACCTGGGCTCGACGAGGAAGCTAGTGAGGTCGTCGTCGCTCATCGACCGGCCCTGGACGAGCGCCGCATCGAAGACTTCCCCGCCCAACTTGGAACGGGCTTCGTCCACCGCCACCTGGAGATGGTCAACCAGGTCCCAGCGGACCGTCAGGTCTCGTTCAGCCAGCGCTTGGGACGCACCTGACGCTGCCGCGACTCTCTGGAAGAGACCCAGGGCGCGATCGACACCCGCACCAAAGGCGAGAAGCAGTTGATGACTGGTCATGGAGGAGCGTGTCTCGGGATCAGCCAGGATCTCTGATGCGGTGGCCACGAAGTCGTTTGCAGCCGACAGATCGCCCTGCTCGACCCGACATGCGGCCAGACCCGCTCTCAGTTGGGGGTCGGCCGTGTCGCGGTCTTCGCTGTGGCGTACGGCTGCTTCGAACTGACGGGCGGCCTCATCCCACTCACCTTGACTGAATTCGAAGAAGGCACGTTGGCTGGCGAGACCGGCGAGCCGGTCCGAGCCCAGCCCGCGGGCGGCCGCTTCTGCCTCCTCGAACAGTCGACGGGCGGCGACAGGATCGCCGCCAGGATCGCGATGATGAGCCAGGTTGGCCAGGGCCATGGCGATCGTGAACTGGTCTTCCGACCGACGGCCCAGTTCGAGCACCTCGCCCTGCATCTCCGTGTAGATCTCGTTCTTCGGACCGGCTCGATCCGAGTAGAGGAGGAACATGCTCAGGTTGTTCAGGGCGCGAGCGAAGTCGACGACGACGTCTTCTTCCATACCGCGACCATCGAGATCACGGAAGATGGTTACAGCCTCTTCTCCGAACTCGATGGCTCGGGCGTTGTCTCCGCTGAGATACAGGGCTGCTCCGTAGGCCGTCAACCACGAAGCCCTGTCCAGGGGAGCCGTCTCCTCCGTCACCAGGTCCGCCATTTGTTCGCACCAACTGAGCAGCTCAGACCATTGCCCCAGTGCCGATGAGATGCGGGCGTACGGATAGAGGGATGCAATGGCCAGCTCTGTCTCCCCGGCCCCGATCGCCCAGGTCATCGCCTGACGGAGGTTGGCCATCTCGGCGTGGATCCTGCGCCGGATCTCGGGCCCTTCTGGCCCCCAGATGTGACGTCGGATGTCCGGGCCCGACAGCCGGGCGAAGAACTGGGCGTGGCGGCGACGCCATGAATCGGAGTTGCCCTCCTCGTCGAGACGGTCGCGGGCGTATTGGCGCAGAGTCTCCAACAGGCCGTAGCGGGAGGCACCATCGACTTCGTCGACCACCACGAGCGACTTGTCGACCAGGGCAGGCAGTAGTTCGAGGATGTCGAACTCGACGATCGGGTCTCCCGTGCAAACCGCCTCCACCGCTTCGAATGTGAACCCGCCGGAGAACACTGAGAGACGGCGAAATAGCGCCTTCTCCGGCTCGCTGAGCAATCGGTAGGACCAATCGATCGCTGCGGTGAGGGTCTGCTGGCGCGGCATCGCGGTCCGAGCGCCACCGGTGAGGAGACGAAATCGCTGGTCGAGATAGGAGGCGATCTGCTCGAGGCTGAAACTGCGAAGTCGGGCGGCGGCCAGCTCGATGGCCAAGGGCATGCCGTCGAGACGTCTGCAGATCTCTGCCACCGTCGCCGCGTTCTCGGAGGTGACGGCGAAGTCGGGCCGACCGGCCGTCGCCCTCTCGAGGAACAACCCAATGGCGTCGGCCGAGCGAATCTCCTGGAGGTCGTGCTCATCCCGGTCCGGGACCGCCATCGATCGGAGGCGGTAGGACACCTCCCCGCCAATGCCCAGGAGTTCTCGGCTGGTGGCGATGACCCTCACGTTGGGCGCCGCATTCAGGATGTCATCGATGAGACCGGCGGCGGCGTCGATGAGATGCTCACAGTTGTCTACAACGAGGACCATCTCCCGACTGGAGACGTGCTCCAGGATCGCCTGGCGTGGACTGGTCCCAGACGACTGTTGGAGGTTCAAGGCCGACACGACCGCGGCGTCGATGGCATCCGGGTCGGTGACCGTGGCCAACTCCACCAGCCACACACCATCCGGGAACCTCGGAGCCACATCTGCGGCCACGTGGAGGGCGAGGCGCGTCTTGCCGGCTCCGCCCACCCCGGCGATGGTGACCATCCTGTGTTGGGCGAGAAGCTCATCCAGTTCGCCGAGTTCGACCTCCCTACCGACGAAGGAGGTCGTGAAGTGAGGGAGGTTGTTGGGGGCTGCATCGAGTGTTCGCAACCTGGGAAACTCGTCCGCCATGCCGTCGACCGTCACCTGATAGATCCGCTCCGGACTGGTCAGGTCCCGGAGCCGATGCTCTCCCAAGTCCAGCACCGGGAGCCCGGCTTCTTTGACCAACTCCCCCGTCACGGAGCTGCACAACACCTGACCGCCATGCCCGGCGTCCATCAGCCGAGCCGTGCGGGAGACCGCTAGCCCGAAGTAGTCCCCTTCCCGCTCTGCCGCGGTCCCGGTGTGTATCCCGATCCGGATCGACAGGGTCCCCACCTCCTGATGAGGCGTTTCGTTCAGCAGTCGTTGGATGTCGATGGCGGCCTCCACAGCCGACACCGGATCGTCGAACACGGCTGCCACCCCGTCTCCGGTGTGCTTGAACACACGCCCCCCGGACGCATTCACTGCCTCGTTGAGCAATTGATCGTGCGCGGTCAGGGCTCCTTCCATCGCAGCCGGGTTCTCCTGCCAGAGCCGGGTGGAACCAGCGATGTCGGTGAACAGGAAGGTCGTCATGGTCGACCGAGACTAAGGGACCCGTTTCCGGGTTGGGATCCATTGGCGGTCCGCGAGAGACAAGCTCGTTAGGTTTCGGCGGGTGTCTGACCGCGACGATGTGATCCGTCGAGACGGCGACCCCGACAGTGATCCCTCGTCATCCCGGAGATCGCAGACGGTGAAGCTGGCTGTCGTGGCTCCACTGGCGCTTCTCTTGGGTCTTGTCGTCGCGGTCTTGGCTCCAGGAAATTGGGTCGCCGGGGATGGCACCGCGACGTTGCGCTACGAGGACGTCGAGATCACCGAGCAGGTGATGGTGGGTGACGAGCGGCCCGTCCGGGTCGCGCACACCTCGGGTGACCTCGAGGTGGAGCTGGCGTTTCCCAACGGCATCCCTCTCGACGCACCCATCGAGACGACCGTGACCATCAGGGAGGGCGGTGTCGCCGTCGAGCCCTCGCTCGACTCGGTCGACTTGAGCCTGACCCTTCCGGATGGGCGAGTCGAGCCGATACCGGTCACGGCCTGGGATTCTGAGGCCGATTCGTTGCATGCGGTGCGACGTCCGGCGAGCTCGACCAAGCTTGTCTTTGGGCTCCTCGCATTCGTCGTCATCTTGTGGGTGAGCGAGGCAGTCCCTCTCTTCGTGACCTCACTGCTGATCCCGGTGGTGCTCGTCGTCGGCGGTGTCGCTTCCCCGGTCGACGCCACCGCTCCCTTCGCCAACCCGATAATCGTGCTGTTCTTCGCCGGCTTCCTCATGGCCGAGGCGATGAGACGCAGCGGGCTGGACCGCTGGGTATCGGTGAACATCACCGCGCTCGTCGGGCGCGGTGCCAGGTTCCTGTTCGGGGGAATGCTCGCCCTGGCCGCCTTTCTCTCCATGTGGATGTCCAACACGGCTGCCGCCGCGGTCCTGATCCCCATAGCGATGGCGGTCACCGAGCCACTACGTCATTCGGGGTTCCGGCGGGCCCTGGTGTTGGGCATCGCCTACGCCTCGACCATCGGCGGCGTGGGAAGCGCGATCGGGACTCCGGCGAATCAGCTCGCCATCGAGTTCCTGGGTGAGTTCGGCGGGCGGGAGATCACCTTCGTCGAGTGGTTCGCATTCGGTCTGCCGATGGTTGTGCTATTTCTCCCATTGATGGGCG
The DNA here is from genome assembly GCA_964653975.1 of uncultured Acidimicrobiaceae bacterium. Classification (GTDB taxonomy): domain Bacteria; phylum Actinomycetota; class Acidimicrobiia; order Spongiisociales; family ZC4RG35; genus JANQRA01. Next base: position 24,318 of record CAZZIG010000029.1, on the reverse strand, counting down.
TCTATCTCTGGTGGAGGAGCGATGTGCGTCTCGACCCGGCACATCTCGACGAGATCAGACGGGTGGCCACTGTGGAGCGAGATGAGTTGGGTCGCCCGGGGAGGGACCAGAGGGTCGTGCTCTTCGTGTTCCTGGCAGTGGCCGTCGGGTGGCTCAGCGAGACCTGGCACGGTGTCCACCCGGGTCTCGTGGCACTGGCCGGGGCGGTGACCCTCTTCGTGTTGCGTCGGCTCGAGCCCGAGGACCTGGGGAGGATCTCTTGGCCGGCATTGCTCACCTTCGGGGGCGGTCTCACCTTGGGTCTGGCCCTGGTCGACTCGGGGGCCTCCGATCTAGTGGGGACCCGACTCTCCGCCCTCGGCGGGTTGCCCGATGTGGCGGCAGTTCTCCTGATTGCCGTACTCGCCCTTCTCCTCACCACGGTGGCTTCGAACACCGCTTCGGCCGCCATCCTCATCCCGATGGCGATCCCTCTCGCACCGGTCGTGGGTGTGAGCCCGACGATTCTCGTGGTGGTGGTGGCGATCGCCTCTTCGGTCGATTTCGCCCTGGTGATCGGGACACCGCCGACGATGATCGCCTACTCGACACAGATGTACACCGCCGGTCAGATCCTGCGGCGCGGGGCGATACTCGATGTCGTGGGGATCGTGCTCCTGGCCCTGGTGGTGACCCGGGTGTGGGAGTTTCTCGGTCTGGTCTGATCGAACGTCAAACGCTTCCTGAGGCTCTGGATCCGGATTTCCGGATCTGGGGCATCGAGAAGGTGAAGCCCCGCGATTGGGCCGCACTCCCGGGGTAGGCACCGTTAGCGTGTGGGGGTTCATTCGCGAAGGGACGACGATGATCCTCGAACACTTGGGTGACTTGAACTGGCTGGCGGTCGTGGTGGCCACCATCGCCTGGTTCGCATTTTCTGCAATCTGGTACTCCATCCCGCCGTTGAGCAAGGCGTGGGCCGACGCGGCCGGAGTGGACACCACCGGGGATGGCCCGCCTCTGGCCATGTTGTTCATCCCCACCCTGATCGGCTACTTCGTGACGACTGTCGTCATCGGTCTCCTGGTGGCGGCAACCGGTACGGACACCCTCGCCGACGGCATCGTCCTCGGGGTTGTCCTCGGTGTCGGTTTCGGGATGGTCACAGCCCTCGTCAACCAGGTCTACGAGAGCAAGGGCAACACCTACTTCCTCATCAACGGTGTCAACGCCGTGATTGCCTTCGCCATCGTGGGCGCGATCCTCGCTGTTTGGGACTGATCCGAGAATCGGGGTCGATCCGTCCCATGACCCGGGCGGACTGGCCCGCTGTGGCCCGTGTCTACCGGGAGGGCATCGAGAGCGGGCACGCCACGTTCGAAACGGAGGTGCCGACCTGGGAAGAGTGGGACGAGTCTCACATCGACAGCTGTCGTCTGGTCTCCGAAGTCGAAGGAGAGGTAGTCGCCTGGGCCGCCCTCACCCCCGTGTCCCGTCGTCACGTCTACCGCGGGGTAGCCGAGCACAGCATCTATGTCGCCGGTGCGATGCGAGGAAGGGGTGTGGGGACCTCGTTGCTCTCGGCTCTCGTGGAGGCGGCTGAAGAGGCCGGGTTCTGGACGTTGCAGACGGCGATCTTCCCGGAGAACGAAGCCAGCATCGCCCTCCACTCCGCGGCCGGATTCAGAGTCGTCGGGACCCGGGAGCGACCCGGGTCACATCACGGCGTGTGGCGAGATGTGGTCCTGATGGAGAGACGCAGCGACCGGGTTGGAATGCCGCAGCGTTGAGTCAGGCGCCGATGCGGATGCGGTCGTCGATGAGACCGACGCCCTCGACGCCCCGGATGAGGGAGAGGAGACGGTCCCGGGAGGCGGTGTCGCGCACCGAGCCAGACACCTTCACCATGCCGTCTCTGATGTCGATCTCGATCGGCTCGTCGCCGTCCCAGTAGCCGAGAGCCTCGCTCCTCACCTTCTGCATCAGGGTCTCGTCGTCGAATTCCTCGTCTCCGCGCAGGGCGTCCGCCGCCTCGTGGACGACCCCCTTGATGACCCCCTTCTGATACTCGGCGCGTTGTCGCACCGTCTCTGACAAGTCGCGGCCACGTGCCGCAGCCTGGTCGGACAGGCGGGCTCTTCGGGATCGACCCCGGTCCGGGTCGAAGAGATAGGCAGCCGCCGCCCCCATGAGGGCTCCGGCGCCCAGCAGGGCATATCTACGCATGTCTTCCTCCTGACGCTGTCCCGTCGGTCTCGTCGGGCTCACCCGGGGCTATGTCACCAGGGTCGGTGACCCTCATCCCTTCGGCGCCCGGGCCGGCGGGTGGTGAGGTGGGCTCAGCCGTCTCGTCGGACCAGGGTTTGTTACCGGTGGCGAGACGGAACCCTGCGACCAGGGCGAAGATGCCCAATGCCACCAGCAGGATCGACCAGATGTCACCCATCGAGGCTTCCTGTTCGCATGCCCAGGGGGTACCCCGGGCCGCTGCCTGCCAAACGGGCGCTCAGCTGCCTACGACGCGCTCGAAGTTCTCGAGGACGGTGTCGATGCGACCATCGTCGACGGTGGGATCGCTCGTGACCCGACCAGTCATGGCCTCCGGGTCGACTTCGATGGAGGCCAACCCGTCGTCGATCGCCTCGGCGGCAGCGCCGGCGGTCTGAAGCGTCAGGGGGAGCGCGATCCACTCCACATGCCACGAGCCAACCGCCCGGTCGAGCTGATGAGGCGGAGCGAACGACAACATGGCCACCGCCCCGTGACACGCCGAAGCCGCGGCCACGGCGCGTATGGCGTCGATGGGGTTCTTCTTCCCCGGCATGCTGGAGGAGCCGCCGGAGCGAACCGACACCTCGGAAATCGATGTCGAGGCGAGGATGGCGAGATCGGTGCCGATCTTGCCCATCGTCGCCGCCATCCGCTCCCCGGCTTGGGCGAGGGCGAGGACCTTGTCCCTGTTGCTGTGCCAGGAGATGTCGGGGGCGCGCAGGGCGAGACGCTCGGCGAGAGCCGAGACGACACCCGATGCCGATGCTCCATACTCGGCATTAGTCCCCACGGGCCCTCCGAGTTGCAGGGTGAGACCGTCACGCTGCCGACGGAGCTCGAGGATGTGCCCCAACGTGCTGTCGAGCCAGGTGGCGGTGCGGAAGCCGAACGTCGTCGGTCGACCGTCCTGGAGGAAGGTGCGGCCCATCTGTGCCGTGTCGCGGTGGGTCACAGTCAGGTGTCGCAGCTGGCGGGCGATGGAGTCGAGCGACTGGCCGATCACTCCGAGTGCGGTGCGCGCCTGGAGCATTTGGGCGGTGTCGATGGCATCCTGGGTGGTCGCCCCGCGATGGAACCATTGCCCGGCACGCTCACTGACCTCAGCCGCGATACGTTGGCGTAGGGCGATGATCGGAGTCCCCTCCTCCCACGTGGAACTGAGGACCTCCTCGGGGTCGCTCACCCCGACACGACAGACCGCCGCGAGCTCCTCGGCCTCTTCGACAGGGGCGATCCCGACCTCGGCCAGGGCGAGAGCCAGTGAGGCTTCGAACTCGAGGATGGCCGCCACCGTCGACCGGGGGGTGTACACGGCGCTCAGCGCATCGGTCGAGAAACCGGGGTCGAAACTGGGTGGGCTCATGGGTCAGAAGTCGAAGAAGACGGTCTCATCCTCGCCCTGCATCTGGATGTCGAATCGATAGACGGGTGGGCTGGTCCCCTCCTGGAGGTCGGCGATGAGCGTGTGACGTCGCGCTGCCGGGACCCCGCGCAACACGAGGTCGTCGTTGTTGGCCTCTTCCTCGTCCGAGAAATAGATGCGGGTGAAGACCGGGTTGAGCATTCCCCGGCCTTGCACGATCAGCGATATGTGCGGGGCCTGGAAGGCGCCTTCGGCGTCGGGGACCCTCCCCGGCTTGAGGGTCTCGAAGCGGTACTCGCCGGTCTCGAAGTCGCTTGCGGCCCTGCCAAACCCGGTGAACCCGGGCTCCAGGTCGAGGTCTCCCCTCGTGTCGTCGGGATGGTTGTACCGGCCCGAAGGCGCAGCCTGCCATATCTCCAACAGCGCATCCTCGACATGGTTTCCCGCTCCATCGAGGACTTTGCCTTCCATCACGATGCGGTCGCTCCTGGTGGTGAGGACGTTCTCACCCTCAGCGGACAGGCGCATGCTGAAATATGGCCCAACGGTTTGAGACGGGGTCTCGCCGAGTCGTGTCATTCGTCCTCCTCGAACGGTGTCGCCGTCTTCCCCCGGAGCACCACGTCCCAGCGCCACCCCAGAGCCCAGTTCTCCTCGGTCACGTCGTGGTCGTACCTGGCGACCATGCGGTCCCTGGAGTGCTCGGGGGCGGAGTTGAAGATGGGGTCGTAAGGGAACAAGGGGTCGGCCTCGAAGTACATCTGGGTCACCAATCGACTCCCCAGGGAAGGGCCCATCAAGGAGAAGTGGATGTGGGCGGGCCGCCAGGCGTTGGGATGGTTGCCCCACGGGTATGGGCCGGGTTTGATGGTGAGGAAGCGGTACTCGCCGTCGTCGTCGGTCACACATTGACCCACACCGATGAAGTTGGGATCCAGTGGCGCGGGGAATTCGGTCTCCCGCCAGTGGACGTAGCGGCCGCATGCGTTGGCCTGCCAGATCTCCATGAGCACCCCAGGGATGCCCTCTCCGTCCTCGTCGAGCACCCGTCCCGTGACGATGATGCGCTCCCCGATCGCAGACTCACCGGTGCCCGCGTTGGTGGTGAGGTCGGCGTCTTCCTCGGATACCTCGGTCCAAATCGGCCCCGGACCGGTCGTCTCCGAGAGGGTCTGCACGATGGTGAGCAGGTCCTGTTTCGGTCCTCGGAGCACTGTCGATCTGTAGTCCGGGTAGCTGAAGGGGGGGTGGTCCGAGTAGGCCTTGGGCCCGTAGTGGCGAATGACGGGATCGGTCAATCTGTCTCCTCCTCGTAGATGGTCTTCAAGGTCCCGAAGGCGTGGTTCGCCGCCGGGACCCCTGCATAGATGGCGACATGCAACAGCACCTCGGCGATCTCCTCGCGTGTGGCCCCCGTGTTGCGGGCGGCCCGCAGGTGCAACTCCAACTCTTCGTGCCCGGCGGCCGCCAGGATGGCGATGGTGACCAGACTCCGGTCCCGTCTTCCCAGCTGGGGTCGGGCCCAGAGATCGCCCCAGACGTTCTCGGTGATCCAGTTCTGGAAATCGCGATCGACGTCGTTGGTTCCGGCTACTGCGCGGTCGACATGATCGTCACCGAGGACTTCCCGCCGGATGCCCATGCCCTTCTCGTGTTTACCGACTTCGCTCATAGGGGGAGCCCAACGTAGTTCTCGGCCATGCTCCTCTGCGCATTCTCCGATGAGAACAGGTACTCGAGCTCCGCCTCCTGCAGTCTGCGATCGAAGTCGTCCCTCATCCCGGGGAAGCGGTGCATCGTCGACGTCATCCACCAGGAGAAGCGCACGGCCTTCCAGACCCGTGCCAGGGCCAGGTCCGAATACCCCTCGAGACCGGTCTTGGTGCCTCCTTCGTAGAAATCGGCGAGGGCGTCGGCGAGATAGACGACGTCCGAGATGGCCAGGTTGAGGCCCTTCGCCCCCGTCGGAGGGACGATGTGTGCGGCGTCTCCGGCGAGGTAGAGATTGCCGTGCCGCAGCGGCTCGGAGACCCAGCTGCGCAACGGTGTGACCAGCTTCTCGATGGATGGGCCGGTGACGAGACGCCCGGCCACGTCTCCGGGGAGCCTGGTCTGCAAGGTTTCCCAGAAGCGATCATCCGGCCAGTCGTCCGTAGTGTCCTCGGCCGATCCCTGCACGTAGTAGCGACTCAGGTTCTCGCTACGCATCGAGCAGAGGGCGAAGCCGTCGGGGTGGTTCGCATAGATCAGCTCGTCGTTGACCGGAGGGGTCTCCGAGAGCAGACCGACCCAGACGAACGGGTAGAGCCGCTCGAATGATCTCCGGTTGGAGGCCGGGATGTGGTCCCGGGTCGTGCTGTGGACTCCGTCGCAGCCGACGACGTAGTCGCAGACGATCTCGATGCTCTCTCCCTTGCGGGTGTAGGTGACCCGGGGCGAGTCTGCGTCGATGTCGTGGAGATCGACGTCCTCCGCCTCGTCGATGAGCCTGATCCCCGCGTCGTCGATGGCATCGTAGAGGTCTCTCTGCAGCTGGGTCTGACCGTAGATGATCACGTGTTTGCCGGTCAGCTCCTTGAAGTCGATATGGAGCATCTCGTCGGCGAAGGCGAGGTTGACGCCGTCGTGGACGAACCCCTCCCGGTCCATGCGGTCGGCCAGACCGGCCTCCCGCAATGTCACCCCACTGCCATGTTCGATGACACCGGCACGAACCCTGCTCAGGACGTACTCCCGGCTGCGTAGCTCGAGGACCACCGATTCGACGCCTCTGCGATGGAGGAGAAGGGCGAGGAGGGATCCGGCGGGCCCGCCACCGATGATGGCCACTTGGGTCTTGTCGGAAGACGTCGTCATGTGTCGCTGGCCTTTGCCGTCGCCGAACCTATCGGGCGGGAACCGTCCCTGTATAGTCGCTCTGTGCGGTGCTCGCACGAATGTGCGGATTCCGAACACAGCATCGAGGAGCCTTGGGTTTGGCCGAGATCATCTCATTGCGGGAGGCGATAGGGGAGTTGCTCCCCGACGGTGCAGCGGTGGCCATGGAGGGGTTCACCCATCTGATCCCGGTGGCCGCAGGACATGAGGTCATCCGTCAGGGAAAGCGGGATCTCACCTTGATCCGGATGACCCCTGACGTCATCTACGACCAGATGATCGGTGCCGGATGCGCCCGGCGTCTGGTCTTCTCCTGGGGAGGCAACCCTGGTGTCGGTTCGCTTCATCGTCTCCGGGACGCCGTCGAGAACGGTTACCCCACCCCCTTGGAGATCGAAGAGCACTCTCATGCCGGAATGGCCACCCGGTACACCGCCGGCGCATCCGGTCTGCCGTTCGGCATCTTGCGGGGTTATCTCGGGACCGACCTGGTCGATCGCACCAACGTCGCCACCATCGAATCCCCATTCGATGGGGAAGAGGTGGCGGCAGTCCCCGCATTGAATCCCGACGTCGCGGTGATCCACGCCCAGCAGGCCGATCGCAGAGGCAACGTCGGTCTGTGGGGAATCACTGGAGTGCAACGGGAGGTGGCTCTCGCCTCGAACAGTGTCGTCGTGACCGTGGAGGAGGTGGTCGACGAGTTGGACCTGCGCGGGCCCAACGGGGTGGTGTTGCCATCGTGGGTCGTGGACGCCGTCGCGGAGGTGCCTCGAGGCTCGCATCCGTCCTACTCCATGGGTTACACCCACAGGGACAACTCCTTTTACACGAGTTGGGATGCCATCTCCAGGGATCGTGGGCTCTTCGAGACCTGGATCGAGACCTATGTCAGCGGTGTCGACGACTTCAGCACCTATCTGAGCGCGGTCGACGACGGGACGATCACGGCGCTGGTGGACGATGGGTGAGATGACGCACACCGCAGACGAGATCATGTCGATAGTGGCCGCTCGTCACCTCCTCGATGGCCAGGTGTGCTTCGTTGGCATCGGGCTCCCCAGTGAGGCGGCCAACCTGGCGAGATTGACTCATGCGCCAGAGGTGGTCCTGATCTACGAATCCGGAACCATCGGGACACGTCCTGACGTCTTGCCGCTCTCGATCGGTGACGGAGAGCTGGCGGAGCACGCCGACCTCGTCGTCAGTGTCCCCGAGATCTTCGCCTATTGGCTGCAGGCGGGCCGGGTCGATGTCGGGTTCCTCTCTGCGGCTCAGATCGACCGTTACGGGAATCTCAACAGCACCGTCATCGGTGACTACGCACGGCCAACGGTCCGTCTCCCCGGAGCCGGAGGAGCCCCTGAGATCGCCTCCTCAGCGGGCGAGGTGATCGTGATGCTGAGGCACACGAAGAGGACCTTCGTCGAATCCGTCGACTTCGTCTCCTCACTCGGGTTCGGTCGAGGGGGAGAGGGACGAGACGGTCACCGCGGCGCCGGCCCCAGCGTGGTCATCACCGACCTGGGCGTCCTGCGACCCGATCCGACCACGAATGAGCTGGAGCTGGTCGCGGTGCACGACGGTGTCGATGTGGGGGAAGTGGTCGGGTCGACGGGGTGGGATCTGAGAGTGTCTGACGACCTGACGACCGTCGACCCCCCAACCAAACGGGAGTTGGAGGTTCTCCGAGATCTCAAACACCGAACGAACGTGGCTCACTCTCGACGTCCATGACCTCGAGAGACGGCGATCGTCCGGACACCTTCGTCCAATCCCTCGAACGCGGGCTATCCGTCATCAACTCCTTCTCCAGTGACGCACCGAGCCAGACCTTGAGCGAGGTCGCCGAGCGCACCGGTCTCACCCGGGCGACCTCACGGAGGATCCTCTTGACCCTCTCCGAGCTGGGTTATGTCCGCCAACGCGGCCGCTCGTTTGCGCTCACCCCCAAAGTGCTCGACCTGGGTTACTCATTCCTCTCGTCATTTCCTGTCGTGGAGCTGGCCCAGCCTTCGTTGGAGCGTCTCGTCGACCAGGTCCACGAGTCGTCGTCCATGTCGGTGCTCGACGGATCCGAGATCGTCTACGTGGCCCGGGTCCCCACGAAACGGATCATGACCATCGCCCTCGCACTCGGTTCCAGGCTTCCTGCCTACCCGACTTCGATGGGCAGGGTGCTACTGGCGGGGCTGGACGATGACGAGTTGGACCAATACATCGCAACTACGAAGCTGGAAAAGCTGACCCCGCACACCATCGACGACGCAAAGCGGCTGCGGGCAGCCGTACTCGAGGTGCGAGAGCAGGGTTTTGCTCTTGTCGACCAAGAGTTGGAGGAGGGGGTGCGGTCCGTGGCGGCTCCGATCCGAAACGGCCGTGGCAAGGTCATCGCGGCCGTCAACGTCAGTGGCCACGCCTCCCGGGTCGACATCGAACGAATGCTCGAGGAGTTCAAGCCACGGCTCATCGAAGCAGCGGCAGAGATCACCGACCGGGCTCGCTCGCTCCAGATCTAGAGGGACCGCCGGGTCTTCAGCGGGGCGAGACGCGACTCAGCCGGGGCCGGGATCGGGTGATCGGACCCGATCCATGGCTTCGACCTCTCTATCGTCGGTCTCGAGCACTGTGATGCTTCCGTCGGTCTCCAGGATCGCCGCCGCCCCCCGGCCGGTCGCCAGGTTGTTGTCTCTGAGCGCGGCCTGGATCTCCTCGTGGGTGATCCGCTCCCGGCGCAGAATCGCTTCCAGATAGTTCCCGTCCCAGTAGACGAGCTGGGGAGCCCCCTTGACGACCGACTCGAAACGTTCCGACCGGACGTAGAGAGACGACACGATCCACTGCAGTGTCACCAGGAGGGCGAGCGCCACCACCCCGTCGACCAATGGCACGGTGTCCGAGATGAGCAGGGTGGCGAAGGCAGAGCCGAGGGCGATGGTGATGACGAAGTCGAAGGCGTTCATCTTGGACAGCGTGCGCTTGCCGCTGATCCGGAGGATGGAGACCAGGACGACGTAACCCAAGGTGCCGTGGACCAGGATCCGGGCTATCGACTCCCAACCACCGAACCACACGACCCGGCCGTTCAGTCGACCACGAAGGTGATCTTGAGATTCACGTCATAGGCGACGACGCCGCCATTCTCGACTTTGACCTTCTGTTCCTTGACCCAGGCGCCCTCGATGTTCTCGACGGTCTCGCCCGCCTTGGCGATCCCAACGGCGATGGCGTCTTCGAAACTCTCGCTGGAGCGTGAGTTGATCTCGATGACTTTGGCTACGGACATGGTGACTCCTCGACTCGACGGCACCCGTTGCCACGTTTGCCTACCCGTTGGCGAGGGTCGGCAAACAGCGGGGTCAGCGGGTCGGAACGGCCCGGCCGGCGATGGCGCCGATGTCGATCCCGGACGGGAGGGTTCCGAACAGTGAGCCGTGATCGGCGGCCAACCGTGAAGCCGCGAAGGCTCCGAACACCGTCTCGTCGCCGTGACGGGCCAGTAGCGATCCGGCCCAGACCACCGCCAACTGCTCGACGATCCTGCGGGCTGAGGACTCGAGATCGCTGGCGTCGGAGATGGTCGACTTGGCCCCCTCGATGGCCCGGTCCAATCGGGCATCGAGCCCCGCGGCAGCTTCCAACTCGGCCAGGAACATCTCGAGACTGTCCGGTGAGCGGCTTGCGGCCCGCAGCACGTCGAGGGCGATCACATTGCCCGACCCCTCCCAGATCGCGTTGACCGGCGACTCCCGATAGAGACGGGGCATGATGGACTCTTCCACGTAGCCGTTGCCTCCCAGACACTCGAGGGCCTCACGCACCGTCTCACTGGCCCGTTTCGTCACCCAATACTTGGCGATGGGAAGGGCGATGCGCTTCATCGCCGCCTCGGACGGATCGGCGCCGGAGCGGTCGAAGGCGCCCGCGAGTCTCGTCATCATCAGCGTCGCCGCCTCGGTCTCCAACTCGAGGTCGGCGATGACGTTGCTCATCAGCGGCTTGTCGATCAGCTTGGAGCCGAACGCGGAGCGGTGGGAGACGTGCCACGCCGCCTGTGACACTGCCTGTCGCATCAGCGCGACGGAGCCGATGACACAGTCGAGCCGGGTCCCGTTGACCATCTCGATGATGGTGGCCACGCCCCGACCCTCTTCGCCGACCAGAAGGGCCCATGCTTGGTCGAATTCGACTTCCGACGAGGCGTTGGATCGGTTGCCCAGCTTCTCCTTGAGCCGCTGGATGTGAAACCCGTTGACCTCGCCGTCGGGGGCCCAGCGGGGGAGCAGGAAACAGGAGAGCCCTCCCGGCGCTTGCGCCAGGATGAGGAATGCGTCACACATCGGCGCCGAGGTGAACCACTTGTGCCCGGTGACCCTGTATTCGGCTCCCGGGCTGCCGTCGTTGGATCGTTCGGCCCGAGTGGTGTTGGCCCGAACGTCGGAGCCACCCTGTTTCTCGGTCATCCCCATCCCCATGAGGAGACCGTCCTTCTCGTCCGGTGGCCGAAAGGACGGGTCGTAGCCGCGGCTGACTATTCGTGGCACCCAGTCGCGGGCGATCTCGGGGCTGGCCTCGAGGGCGGGGATCACCGAGCAGGTCATGGAGATCGGGCAGTTGTGCCCCGATTCGACCTGGCCCGACATATAGGTGAGAGCGGCGCGGACGACGTGTGCCCCCTCCGGTGCGTCGGGCTCCCAGGGAAGACTGTGATGGCCGTTGGCGACGGCCGTCTCCATGAGCGAATGCCAGGCGGGGTGAAACTCGACCGTGTCGACCCGGTTGCCGAAGCGGTCGTGGGTCAGCAGACGAGGCTCGTTGCGGTTGGCTTCGAACCCCCAGCGGTAGTACTCGGGCGAGCCGGCGGTCGCCCCGAACTCGACCAGGCTGTCCCGGGAGCCTTTGCCCCCCTCATGGGCGACGGCGTCGTCGAGGATCGGATCGGACGAGTAGAGGTTGTACTCCTCGAGTGGCGGTGGCTGGTTGACCACTTCGTGGGTGCTGCTCATGAAGCCGAGGATACGCGTGGAAACGGGTTCTCGGACCAGGTCGTCCGCAACGGTGGGCGTCGCGGGACGAGATCGATCGACGACGCGGAGTCCCGACGACGCCTCCTAGGCTGATCCCGTGTCACGCATTCTCGGGTTCGGGGGATATTCCCCCGAGCACGTCGTCACCAACCAACACTGGGCCGACAAGCTGGACACCACCGACGAGTGGATAACCCAGCGGACGGGGATCAAGCGCCGGCACTATGCCGCGGCTGACGAGTCGACGATGACCATGGCGACCGAGGCTGCAGCGGTCGCGCTGAAGGACGCAGATCTGACCCCGGACGACGTCGACGAGATAGTCCTCGCCACGGACACCCCGGAGATGATGACCCCGGACACCGCCGCCCTGGTGCAGAACCGGCTCGGGTGCAGGAACATCCCCACCTATGACCTCGGGGGGAGTGGCTGCGCCGGTTTCGTCCAGGCTCTCGACGTTGCGAGGTCCCGGATCCTCGACGACCCGAAGACCATCGTCGTGATCGGGGTCGAATTGATCTCACGGATGATCTCTCAGGAGGACCGTTCCACGGCCGTGCTCTTCGGTGACGGTGCCGGGGCGGTCGTCATGGGCCCGGAGGGTGGCCGGGCCCGGGTGCTCGGCGCGGTTGCGGGCACCGACGGCAGCGCCGCCGAGATCCTCACCTTGGCGGCGGGTGGCACACGAAACCCGTTCAATGCCGAATCCCTGGCCAGCGGTGACTACAACCGGCTGGTCATGGATGGACAGAAGGTGTTCGTCGAGGCGGTGAGACGGATGTCGGAGGCCGCCTCCGAGGTGTTGGACAAGGTCGGTCGCACCATCAGCGACGTGAAACTGGTCATCCCGCACCAGGCCAACCTCCGCATCATCGAGGCGGTCCGCAAGAGGCTGGGCCTCGCTGAGGACTCGGTCTACGTCAACGTCCAGGACTACGGGAACACCGGTTCGGCGACCGTTCCTTTCGCCATGTGGGAGGCGGTCGGCAATGGTCGGATCGGCACCGGTGACCTGGTGGTGCTGACCGCTTTCGGCGCCGGATTCCACTGGGCGGCCGCCGCAGTCCAGTTCTAGCCGTTCGTAGCGAGGGTCAACTCCCGCTGGTCTGGCGTGCAGTCTGGCTTCGGGGGGACAGGCGCCGGATGAGAAGGTTCTCATAATCGCCTCACCACTCTCTCATCGTGCGCTGCCAGATTGGAGCCGATGAGTGGTACTGACGCGTCATCTCACCTCCTAGACGAGGCCCTTCCCGGCTTCGAGGAGTTGGTCCACCGCGAGATCCCGGGCCCGGTGGCGGCTCTCTACGAGAGGGCCGGCGCCTCCATCGAGTCGATCTCCCTCATCCAGACCACCTGGTGGCCCGGCCGACAGTTGACCACCCGATATCGCGTGAAGAGCGGCCGGGGAGGGCTCGACGGCTCACGGGATGTCGTCGCCATCATCGGAAACGTTCCCGACGGAGCGACTCTCGTCGAGGGCCCGGATGTGACCGTCGGTCTGTGGGTGGTCCCCGACGATCCAATGCTTCCCGGTCTGGCGTCGGCGATGGACGCCCCCGCTGTGAGCAGGGTCCTCTCGGATCTGGGATCCGACGAGGAGGTGCTGCGATGTCGTCTGCGTGCCTATCGACCCGGTCGTCGCGCCGTCGTGGAAGTCCAGGCCGGCCCGTCGTCCATATTCCTCAAAGTCGTGCCACCTTCCGATGTGGAGGGATTGCACGCGAAACACCGACACCTCTCCGAGTTCATGGCCGTGCCCGACAGCCTCGGTCTCGCCAAGGAACTCGGCATCGTGGTCATGCCGGCGGTGCCGGGCTCGGATCTCCGGTCTGCGCTGAGGTCTGGAGCGCCCGTGCCGGACCCGCTGGTCATCGCAGGCATGGTCGAAGACCTCCCCACGCCGGCCGAAGAGTGGGTCACCCGCTCACCGATCGAGACGCTGCCCCACATCCTGGCTCTTCTGGAGAATCTGCTTCCCCGAGAGAGGTCACGGCTCTCCGAACTCGGCGAGCGGATCGGGGGGGAGCGTGACGACGTCCGGGCACCGGTTCACGGTGACTTCCACGAGGCCCAGATCCTCGCCGATGGGGGTCGCCCGCTCGGTCTCATCGACGTCGACACCTATGGTTGGGGTCGCCGCGGTGACGATGCCGCCACGATGCTGGGTCACCTGCATCTCCTCGCTCCTACCACCCACCGTCCCGCGGGGACCATCGCCCTGGCCCAGGATCTGAATCGCTACTGGGACAGCCGCTACGACCCGGTCGATCTCAGACTGCGCACCGCAGCGGTCGTCCTCGGTCTCGCCACCGGTCCCTTCCGGGTCAACCGGCCCGCGTGGCCCGAGGAAACGACGGCCCGCATCGATATCGCCGAGCAGTGGGTTGAGAGTGCGCAGACCGTCGATGAGAGAAGTCTCATCCCCACCTCAGGAACCTCTAATGACGGTGCCCGAACATGAGCAACATCAGGTCAACAGATAGACAGGAGTGACCATGCAGACACGAGAGCAAGTCAAGAACTGGAAGGTGGTTGCCAGTGTGGCCACGGTGGCCGCCCTGGGAGTGAGCGGGCTGGCGATAGCAAGTCCCGGAGACGCCGCGGACACTCCGCCACCGATCGAGATCCAGGACACCCGAGACACCGCATTCACCACCACGACCAATCCCGATTTCGAAGTGGTCCCGGCACCTTCGTTCAACTTTGGAGACGACTCGCTCGACTCACCGTTGGCGAGTGCCGACCTGACCCCGGATTCGCCGGATTCCCCGGATAGCCCCGACAGCCCGGATTCACCACCGGCGACCACGGCCCAGGATTCCCCGGACTCGTCACCGGCCCGGACCACGGCACCGTCGTCGGACGACTCCCCGGATTCCCCGGACTCGCCGGATTCCCCGGACGACTCCCCGGATTCGCCGGATTCCCCCGACGACTCGCTGGATTCCTGAGCACCGATCACCACACGAGGGAGTCGTCTCGCCTCCCAGGCCCCCCGGCGGCTCCCTCGTCCTCCACCTCTCCTAACCTCTAATGGTGACTCCCGACACAGAGCAACCCACCGCGGAGATGCCGGAGCCGATCGGGGAGACCGAAGAGCTGACGACGGAACCCGCACCGCCCACGGTCGAAGTCGACGAAACCTCGGCCCGGTCGGGACGGTCGGGACGGGGGTCTGCCTCGGTTCGGGTGCGTATCCTGGGCTGGTACGTCGTCCTCTTGGGTGTGTCACTGATCGCGGCCCTCTTCCTGCAACGCACGTTTCTCCTCGCACTGGCGGAGTCCGACGCCGACGACGCCCTCGACCAGGAGGTGATGGAGCTTCAAGCCCTCGTCGGCGGTTCCGACCCGGAGACGGGTGAGCCCTTCGGAGGTGACGTCTCGGCGATCTTCGACACGTTCCTGAGCCGGAACGCTCCCCTCGAAGGGGAGGGACTGGTCACCTTCATCGACGGCAGCACCTACAAGACAGACACCACCGGCAGACTGATCGCCCGCGTGGAGGGAACCGAGGGCTGGGGCCTCCTGGAGGCCAGCGAGCGGGGGGTGCTGGAAGATCCCGAACTGGGACCGATCAAGTATCTGGCTGTCCCCGTAGGCCTGGGGGAGGAGGAGAGCGGGGTGTTCGTGGTCAGTGTGATCATGGAGGACCGTCTGGCCGCAGTCGCCAACACGATCCGGATCGGCGCCCTCGTCTACGGATCCATCTTCCTGCTCGCCTCGGCGCTGGCCTGGGTCGTGGCGGGTCGGATACTCCGTCCCCTCACCGACCTAACCGAGACCGCGCTGTCGATCACCGACACCGACATCTCCCAGCGGATCGAGGTCGAAGGTGACGACGAGATCGCCGAGTTGAGCCGCACCTTCAACTCGATGCTCGACAGGCTCGAGGAGGCCTTCTCTGCCCAGCGACGCTTCGTCGACGATGCCGGTCACGAGCTGAGGACCCCGATCACCATCATCCGGGGCAACCTCGAGGTCATGGGTGAC
Organism: uncultured Acidimicrobiaceae bacterium; assembly: GCA_964653975.1. Taxonomy (GTDB): domain Bacteria; phylum Actinomycetota; class Acidimicrobiia; order Spongiisociales; family ZC4RG35; genus JANQRA01. The sequence goes on along the minus strand of CAZZIG010000029.1, from coordinate 8,811 downwards.
GATCCCAAAGAGCGCGAGGACACCATCGCGCTGGTCACCGACGAGTTGGACCGAATGTCTCGCATCGTGGACGACCTCCTCGATCTGGCGAAGGCGGAGCAGCCTGACTTCATCCAGCTCGCGCCGATGGACCTGGGAGAGTTCACCAACGATCTGGCGGCAAAGGCCTCCGCTCTCGACCAACGGGACTGGATAGTGGAGAGTGTCGACCACGTGGTGGTGGAGGCGGACAGACATAGACTCAACCAGGCGATGATGAACCTGATTCGCAACGCCGCCGAGCACAGCCCCGCCGGGGCGGAGGTCCGGATCGGAAGCAAGCTCGACTGGCGGGGGAGGGTGCATCTCTGGGTCAGAGACGTCGGTGAGCCGATCCCGGATGCGGACAAGGAGAAGATCTTCGAGCGGTTCGCCCGCGTCGCCACCGAGCGCCGCAAGACCGACGGCGCCGGGTTGGGTCTGGCCATAGTGGCTGCCATAGCCCATGCCCACAGGGGAGAGGTCTCGGTCGAAACTCACCACGGCGGGGGCAACGTCTTCTCCATCGTCTTCCCGTCGAGCCGGACCGAGCCCAATAGTTGAGTCGGATTCTCATCGTCGAGGACGAGCCCGGAATCGCCTCCTTCTTGGAGAAGGGGCTGCGGGCCGAAGGCTTCACCACGATGGTGATCGAAGACGGGATCAGCGCTGCCGCGGTGGCCCGGGACGATGCTTTCGACCTGATGATCCTCGATCTCGGGCTCCCGGGGCGGGACGGACGCGATGTGCTCGCCGAGATCAGGCGTCGGGGCGAGCACATGCCCGTGATAATCCTCACCGCCCGCAAGAGCGTCCAAGACACGGTTGCAGGGCTGGAAGGTGGAGCGGACGACTATGTCACCAAGCCTTTCTCGTTGCAGGAGGTGTTGGCCCGGGTGCGGGTGAGACTGCGGGAGACACCGGATGTCGACGACACCGTCGTCGAGGCCGGCGACATCAGGCTCGACCTCCGCACACGCAAATTGGAGGTGGGAGGGTCGGAAGTCGACCTCTCGGCTCGCGAGTTCTCCCTGGCGGAGACACTGATGCGTCACCCCGGTCAGGTCCTCTCCCGCGAACAACTCCTGTCACGGGTGTGGGGGTACGACTTCGAGCCGGGGAGCAACGTCGTCGATGTCTACATCGGCTATCTCCGCAAGAAGTTGGGCGGCGACGCCATCGAGACCGTGCGGGGTATGGGGTACCGGTTCGTCGCCGAGACCGGGGAGGATCAGGCTCCGGGCCCCTCCACGTAGCCTTCTTCGTAGGCCAGAGCGGCCAACTCGTGGCGACTGGCCACAGAGAGCTTCTCGAAGATGTGCCCCATGTGGCTCTCCAGGGTCTTCACCGAGATGCTGAGCCGGTTGGCCGTCTCCCGATAGGAATAACCCCGTGCAATCAGGTTGACCACCTCACGCTCCCGAGGGGTCAGACGCACGATGCTGGAGCCGGCGTCGATGTCCTCGTCGATGTCGAGCAGGTAGGCCGCCACCTCCGGGGACACCGGACGTTGTCCTTCTGCGGTCTGTTCGATGAGGTCGGGGAGCTCGGCGCTCAGAGTGGTCTTGGTTATGTATCCGTCGACGCCGGCCTGCATCATCTGCACCACGTCGTCGCGGGAAGTGGACACTGTCAGTGCCATGAACAGGGTGCCGGGTAGACGGTCCCTGACTTGCTGGATCACCTCCGAGCCCCCTCCACCGGGAAGCTTGACGTCGAGTACCACCAGTTCGGGCTCGGTCTCCAGGATCCCGCTGACGGCCCCGGAGACGTCAGCTGCCTCTCCAACGATGTCGTAGACACCGTCCAACACGGCTTTGGTGCCGGCGCGTACGACATCGTGGTCGTCGACGAGGAAGATGCGGCGGTTCACGCACCCACCGTGATCGTGACCTCTGTCCCGCTCGTCGATCCCGAGTCGATGTCGACCAGACCCCCAACCGCCTCGACTCTCTGGTTGAGACGCGCCGACACGCCCGTGATGTCGTGATCCGCCAGGCCGCGGCCGTTGTCACGGATGTGGATGTGGGCCTCGCCGTCGGTGACCTCCGAGAACAACGAGACGCTCTTGGCTCCGGAGTGCTTCACCGCATTCGTGAGAGCCTCACGTGCGGTCTCGATCGCGGCATCGAGATCCGGAGTCAGGGGAGCATCGTCGCGGATCACGGCCTCTATCTCGACCCGATGGATGTCCTCCACATCGTCGCGCACCGCGAGCAGGGCGGCTCTGAAGCTACGGGCATGCTCCGACCGCCACTCTTCGATGTTGCGGCGCAACTCGCGCTCTTGTCGCCGCGCCAGGTAGCGGGATTGGGCTGGGTCGTCGGCACCCATCCGGATGGCGTGAAAGGTCTGCAGGACCGAGTCGTGGAGCTTGTTCACCAGGGCCACCCTCGCCTCGTGGGCCGCGACCGCCTCACGCTCGGCGGCGAGCTGGCCCTCGGCTTCCTGGCGGGCGATGTCGTAGCTCCGCAGCCTGTCGAAGGTCCACCCCACGATGGCGGCGATGATGAAGAAGATGATGCTCCCGGCCGCACGCACGGCGCCGAGGTCCGCCACCACGTGGACGGCGAATTGCTCGATGGCCAGTAGGACTGCTGCCACCAGCGACCCGGGGAGACCACCCCAGAGGGCACCCACGAAAACGTAGGAGAGGGGCATGCCTCCGTGGAAGAGCTCGGTGGCCCCTGAAGCCACCGAGGCAGCCCCGATCGCCAGCATCACGACCGAGTCGAGTGCGAACCAGGTACCGCCGGCCAGCTGCCCGGGATGATGGCGTGCCATGTACCAGGTGACAGACGTCCAGACGGTTGCCAACCCCAGCGAGCCGTAGACGATCCAGAGTCGCGGAGGTGGGCTCGAGATCACCGTGACGGCCACGAGCAGTGTCATCCAGATCCATCCGAGGAACCGGAAGACTACGACCATCCGCCGCAAGGTGGACTCCAGCTCGGGACTCCCCCGGTGATCGAAGCTCCCCTTCAGCATCGTGGGGAATGTAGCCGAGAGTGTCGTTTGCATAACCTGGAAAAAGGGCCTGGGGAGCTGTTGAACAGCTCCCCAGGTGAGGTCCCCATTGTCGCTTCGAGGGACGGAGTCTTCCTGCAGTCCCCCTATGGACGACATCATGTCGGAATCCACCCGCCACGTATATAGGGGATCTCCCCCATCTGGAACGCAGGCTGGCAACGCCAACGGCCACCGTTAGCCGGTGGCCGTTGCTTCAGTCGGGACCCTTATCGGGACCCGTGAGTCAAAAGATGCGGATTGCGATCGGAATGGCGAGCAACGTCACAGCCAGGATGGCGAGACGTGGGGTGCTGGGTACGACCGCGGCTCTCACCGAGGTGGCTGCGAGCCCCACCCCCAGCAACACCAGCGCCCACGATCCGGAGGGCACGAGACTGGCGGTCATGAGCACCAAGGTGGCCGTGGTCACCCCGGCCGCACCTATGAATATTCGGGCGGCCATACCCGCGGGGTGGGTGGCCCAGCCTTCGATCACATGACTCAATGAGGTCATGTCGAGAGTTTCGGTAGGTCACAACGTTGGCTAGAGGGGTCGGAAGACCCATTCGAACAGGTCGATCAGCCCGGGTACTGCCGCTTCTCCGCGCCGCTGATGTCGAGTGTGCTCCTGAGATCTTCGTGGAGCTGGAGCCAGATGGCCTTGTAGGAGTCGACTCGATCGGTCACGTAGCCGTGCTCGCCGGCGAGGGCGCGCTCGAGGGCACGGGAGAATCGAGGGCCGTAGGCGCCGAACCTCTCGAGAAGCTCTCCCAGTTCTGCATAGACCCACTGGGCCGCCTCGTCGATGCGGGCCAATCGGTTCAAGACATCGGTGTCATACCCGTGATCCCGGTGGGTGTTGGTGATGCGTGCGCCCCCTACCGGTCGGCTGTCCCAGTCGTCCGCCACCTCCAAGAGACCGGGATGGAGACGTAGCAACGACCGGTAACACTGGTAGATGCGATCGCGGGCACCTGACTCTTCCAGCTCGGAGCTGGTCAGCTCGTTGTCTGTGGCGAGCCCACGCGGGGTCAACCTCCAACCCCCAAAAGGGCCGGGGACGTATTCGACGAAGCCCCTCCGATAGAGCCGGTGGAGGATCTCTGCCGTCTTCTCTCGTGACATGTCAACGGCATGTGCGAGGCGCTGGTCATCAGCGAGCCCGTGACAGCGCAGCCCGTGCAGCACCAGGAATGCCGGTCGAAAACTAAACACCCCCCTCAAAGTCGATGGTGCCCCTTCCAATCAGTGTCGCCAAGTCGTCAACTGATATCGCACCCGGCCCCCGAAGTCAGATCGATGACAGCTGGGTTGTCGTGTCCGCGGTCGTCGGAGGCGAACTCTTCACGGTGTTGGAATGGCCACTGTGGTCCTTGGAGCACAGGACTTCCGGCTCCAGCGAGCCTGACCGCGAGCCGCTCGGACCGATGAGAGCACGACACCGATGTCGAGCCTATACGGTTGCCGATGCTCGACGATCCAGCCAGTGGCGACCAGGTCCCGGTCGGAGAACGTCTAGGGGGGCGAGTGAATGGGCGCTCAGTGGGGAAGGGCCCCCAACAGGGCCCTTCCCCTCGATCGGCGGCGCTAGCCCTCGGCGGTGCTAGCCCTCGACGATGAACTCCCGGACCATCCCTTGGGTGAAGTGGGGTGGGCCATCGGCCGTCTCCGCCTCTTCCATCGAGGTGCTTCCAGTCGGAATGAAGCAGATCACCACGTAGCGTCCTTCTTCGAGGTCGGCATACATGACATCGCTCTCACCGGGTGCGGCGAATGAGACGCCTATGAAGGTCGCCTTCGCATCAGCCTCTTCCTCCGGTAGCTCGAGGAGCTCCTCGATGCTCTCGGTGGTGTCGTCGGCGATCCTGATGAGGGCCATCTCGTGGAGCTCGGTCCCCTCGTTGCTGAAGTCGAAGGCCACAGTGCCGGCTTCGATCGATTCCCAATCGGCCTCGTACGCATAGTCGATGCCGGTCACTTCGACATCGGCAAACCCGCACTCGGCGAGGATGAACTCGTCGACGACCGCGGCATCCTCGAGGTACGTCTCCGATTCGGTGGCGGCGAAGAAGCCGGCCTCGTCGAGATTGGCGATTGGCTCCAGGAGGGCATCGGCCATTCCTTCGACGGCGCCGGAGATCTCCGACGGCGCGTCGGCCTTCAGGCCTTCCAGCCCGGTGGTCATCCCTTCGACCCACGGGCCCGGGTCCGCTTCGTCGGGACCGGCGGCCATCATCGCGTCGACGCCGACATATTCCTCACAGAACGCACTGACCTCGGCGCTCGGAGCGTCGCTGCACGCGGCCGCCACGATCCCGACTACCAGTGCCACAACGACGGCGCGGCTTGCTCTCGATGGATTCATTTTGGTTCCTCCGTGATTGGGTACGTGGCTCTTGTACCCGCGATGCGATACGGGTCCGTTACGACGTCACCACTCTCGGAGCAGCCAGACCTCGGGCTCCCATTCGCCGGCATCGATATCGGCGAAGATCTTCACGGCCTCGGTCAGCGCCTCTTGGGCCTCTCGCTCCAGCCCGGCGCGGTGTCTCAGGTCGGCGAGGTGGTTGAGTAGCGCGGCCTGGTGATGTCGGTAGCCGGCCCTGTCGGCGATGGCGATGGCCTCCTCGACGAGCCTAACCGAGGCTTCCTCATCGCCGGCCTCCGAAAGCCGTTGCGCCTTGTTGTTGAGGGCAGCCATTCTCTCCGGCCCATGTGGGTCCACGATCTCCAGTGCTCTCTCGAAGTACTCCATGGCCCGTTCGGGGTCCGGGTTGGCGACACCGAGGATGTTCAGCGCCCTGGCGATCTGCCGCTCATCGTCTCCGGCCTCGGCCGCCTCGTGTGCCGCCGTCGCCAGGGCAATCGCTGCGGAGCTGTCCCCGGTGCGATGTTTCAAGAGCGCCCAATCGGCGAGTAGCCCGGCCGGCTCGGGGTGTTTCTCACGAGCCCTGGTGAAACTCTCCTCGGCCAGGTCGAACCTCCCCAGGACACGATTGAGGTCACCGAGGCGATGTTCGACCCGGGCGAGTTCGGGCCCGGTGACCTGAGACGCCGCCGCCCTCAGCTCCCGGGTCGCCGTCTGGTAATCCCCCCGGACCATGGCGAGCTCGCCCAGGTTCAGATGTATCTCGCCGACGTCGGGGTGACCGTGAGCGATGGCGTTCTCATAGGCGGTAGTCGCTTCTGCGTTGGCGAACACCGCCCGGGCCAGGTCTCCGGATATTCGATACCAGTCAGCGGTCTCGTCCGCTCCCGCCATCCTCATGTGGCCGGCCACTGCCGAGGCGATGCGGGCGTCGGTCCGGGATCGCGGCCGTCCGCTAAGGGCGTCGGCCGCCCGGCGATGGAGGAGACGGCGTCGAATCAGCGAAGTGGCCTCGTAGGTGACCGATTCCATCACGTCCAGGCTGAATCCGAGGTGGCCGTCGGGATCTTCACGAAGCATCCTGGCTCCCACCAACTCCTCGACCGCATCGACGATCTCGTCCTCGGTGCGGCCGCTCGTGTCCCGGAGCAAGGCGGCGTCGCACATGCCATCGAGGACGGCCGCAGCCGTGAGCACCTGGAGGGCGAGGTCGGACAGCCGGTGTCGTCGCGACTCCATGTACCGGGTCAGGTTCAACGAGTCGGGGGCAACCCCGCCCGAGGTGAGCGCCTCATCGACGAGGAGCGGGATCCCTCCGGTCTTGGCCACAATGGCTTCGACATCGGTGTCGGGGAACTCGGAGCGGATGTCATCGGCTTCGAGGGGCCGGAGGTCGATGTGGTCGTCTGGCATCACGGTCATGTCGCGCAGTGCCGGGTCGAGAGACTCGGTCTCCCTGGCCGACACGACGATGAGAACCGATGCCTCGTCCAGCCGACGGATCAGATAGGCGAGCAGCGAAGCCGTTGCGGTGTCCAGCCACTGGGCGTCGTCGACCGTGATGACGGTCGGTCCGACGGCCGCCACCGACTCGACCAGCACCAGAAACGCCTCGCGTAGCCGGAGCTGTCCGAGACGTTCGGAGTCCGTCGATGCTCGCGCCGTTGCCAGCTTGGGGTCGAGCCGGGCGAGCTCCTCCATTGCCCATGCGGGCAGCTCGCTCGTGTCGAGGGCCTCTAGTAGGGGCCGGAGAAGCTGGGTGGCCACTCCGTAGGGGATCATCGTCTCGGCGCGATAGGCCTTGCCGGAAACCGTGATCGCCCCTCTCGCCGTGGCCACGTCGCCGAGGTGCTCGATCAACCGGGTCTTTCCCATCCAGGAGTCACCGGTGATTAGGCAGAAGTGAGGTCGTTCCAGCCCTCGTTCGAGGGCGAGATGAAGGGTGGCGATGGCATCGCTTCGGTCGAGAATGTCACCGGTCACGGGTTGGACCACGGGCTTCACGCTCTTCATCGGCTTCCGCACCGCGGGGGCAGGTGGCAGGTCCTCGTCGAGGATCGCCTCGTAGAGCTCGGTCGTCTCCTCGAGTGGGGCAACACCCAGCTCACGGTCGAGAACCGCCACGCATTGGCGGTATGCCTCGATCGCTCCTGGTCGATCACCAGCCCATGCGTTGAGCAGCATCAGCTGCCGGTATGCCGGCTCGTGCAGTTCGTCGAGGCTGATCCATCGGCTGGCGGCTTCGATGGCCGCGGTGTAGTCGCCCGTCGCCGCCAGGGCGATCGCCAACCGGGAGAAGACATCTCCCGCCTTGAGCCGGTACGACTCGGCCACCGATCTCGCCCAGTCTTCGAAGTCAGGTGCATGTTTCACGGCGAAGGATCCGAGGAAGTCGCTTCGATAGAGTGCGGCGGCCGTGGTCAATGGGGTCACACAGCGGGGACACACCTCCGATGCGCTGTGATCGTGCGTCGAGGTCTCCTTCAGGACGGCGTCGAATAGGTCGATGTCGCTGCTGTACTCGGACGACAGCTCAACCCGGGTCCGGTCGGCGATTATCGCATCGGCCCCGATGGCAATCCGAAGCGCAGAAAGCGTTCGGCGCAGTGTGCCCCGAGCGCGGTTGGGCGGGGCATCGCCCCAGAAGAGGGTGGCAAGGGTCTCCCGGTCCGCGGATCTCTCGACAGCAAGAAACGACAGCAAGGCGATCGCCTTTCTCGTATCCACCTTCACTGGCTTCCCGCCATACGTCACCAGCGGCGGGCCCAGCAGTCTGATATCGAGCATTGTCTCCTTCCGGGCGGGAAAGGTACCTGGTCGTTACGGCCAGCGTTGGTTCCCCGTTTCGTGACGTATCAAACGAGAGTGCCGTCGTAAGTGTTTGCGTAACGAAGGACGACAATGATGGGCCAGTTGTTCAGCGCTCCGGATCGCCTCCTGGCAGTCTGTCCTCTCGGTGGCGATCGGGCTCTTCGATGCCTTCGCTTCGGGGCGGAGTCTGGTCTGCTGGCGTGGTCGTCGGCTCCTCGATCCTCGGTTCGATCCTGATCGTGCGGGTGGGAGAGTTCGGGATGGGATGTTTCATGTTGGGGTTGACTGCGCCGATGGCGTCCGGGTAGCCGCCAATGACAGCCTTCGCCACCGCGAACCGGCGAACGTTCCTCGGCGCGAATCCTGAGGGCCTCACCCACCGAACGCACATGCTGGAATTCCGGCGAATCCCCTATCGCGAATCCCTCGAGGGAAGTCGGCGCGTTAGAGGCCGAGCGTACTTGTGAGGTGAGGGATGAGGCCGGGCACACACATCGATCGGTCGTGGCCATGGCTGGCCGCTCACTCGACCGCCAGGTAGGCGAGATCGCGATTGCCTTCCGGGTGTCGCCCGGGAGCGGCGACCCGGCGACCTCGACTCGGGA
>CAZZIG010000028.1:0-4920 GCA_964653975.1 uncultured Acidimicrobiaceae bacterium | reverse complement strand
TGGGGATTGGTGACCAGCGCCTTCGCCACCTCGAAGAGCTGACGCTCGGCCAATGTGAGCATGCCGGCGGGGATGTCGGGGAAGAGCTCGATATCGAGATCGAACTCGGCCAGCAGGCGCCGCGCCCACCTCTTCCTCTGCCTGTAGGGGGGTCTTTGTTCAGGTGGGGCGGCGAAATAGAAGTTGTTCTTGACCGGCTCGGCGCCAACCGACGAGCCGTCTTGATATGCCATGGCCAGACCCAGCTTCCGGGCCTGGGCCGGGGAGTCGGTGCGGAGGGGTTGGCCCCCGATCAGGACAGTGCCCAGATCGGGGTCCACAAACCCTGAGGCAATCCCGAGGAGAGTCGACTTGCCGGAGCCGTTCTCGCCCACGAGGGCGTGGATCTCTCCGGCGCGGCAGTCGAAGCTGACGTTGGTCAGCGCACGGACCGCTCCGAACTGTCGGGACACGCCCTCCAGCTCGAGAACGAGCTCACTATTCATCAGCTCTCATTCGGGACTGCCGTCTGTCATCAGCCGCTGAACATCATCTGCAGGACGTTGCCCGGCACCAGCGACGTACCCGACACCGTCTCGGTCGCCCGATCCGGGTCGCAGTCGTCGGCCGTCACCTCACGCATCACATGCGGGACGGCGACCCAACCGGGGACGTCGTAGCCCTGAAGGGCCAGCATCGCCACGGTGACTCCAGTACGGGACTGGAAGTTGCCGCCTGCCGAGTAGAAGATGTTGTACGTCGGCTCGTCGCGCTGCGCCCAGTCGCAGAACAGAGTCTGCTCGTCGGTGCGCAGTGCCATTGTCGTGTTCTCCACCGGGATGCCCAGCTCGTCGTACGCCTGGAGGGCCGTGTAGAGCCCGTCCGCGTACTCATATGCCCAGCCGGAGATCTCGGGGTTCGTGGTCAGCAGACCACGGACCGCCTCCAGAGCGAAGCTGTTCACCCAGAAGGTGTCACCCGTCGTGGTGTTCTCATCCGCCGGTGGATTGGCCACCTCGATGCCGTCGCTCACGGCGGAGATGAGACACTGCTGCCATCCGAGAGTCAGGGCGTTGCCCGGTGTGCCACCGAGAAGCCCGACCTCGCCCGAGCCGACACCGTCATCGAGCACGTTTGCGAAGCTCTCACCGAGAGCACACAGATCCTCTCCAACCACCGCGGTGTATCCCTCACCCGGTACGAGAGCGCCCTCTGCGCCGGGCAGACCGACATAGCCGGCCGAGAACGAGACATACGGGATACCCGCCGCCTCAGCCTCGCTGACCGCCGGGGCGAGGGCCGCACCGACATCGGGGTAGCCGACGATGAAGTCGACCGGGTACTGAATCAGGAACCTGACATCGTTGACATGGACTGCCGGGTCCTGGTTGAAGTCGGCCGCGGTCGAGACGATGGTCCCGATCTCGGGATAGGTCAACGCCTGGAGGATCGCCTCCATGTGGCTGACTGCACGCCATACGTTGACGGTGTCGCCCCCTCCATCGGCGTAGCCCATCACCAGTTCGCCACCGCTGCCGGTGTCACACTCCTGGTTTGCCCAACACTCCATCGCCTTGTCGACAGTGGCCTCGTCCAGGTCCTGGTTGGCGCGTGCGATCGAGGCCAGCACGATCTCCCAGCTCGCTTCGTCCGAAGGCTCGACCGGGCCAAGCGCCTTCTCGACGAGAGCGGGGTCGGCTGCGGCCGGATCCTCACCGAACTCCACGAGCGCGCTGGCGCCCTCTCCGTCGTCACCGGCCGTGGTCGTGGTGTCACCCATCGACTCCGTGGTGGTGGTGTCGGCAGGCGGCGCCGTGGTGTCCGGCGCCGCGGCCTCCGTGGTCGTGGTGTCGCCGGCATCGCCATCACCGCACGCGGCGACCACCATCGCCAGCACGGCTAGCAAGCCGATGATCTTTCGTAACTTCATTCTCTCCTCCATTTGGGCTTGGTCACCCTTGTCTCATGTCTCATTCGCTTTCGACTTGGTCGTCGGTTCTCCTTTCTCAACCGCATCCGTCGTCTGAGCAGTGTCGCTTCCATTTCCCGGGCGTCGCGATCGCCTCCGCTCGCGGAGCAGACGCTCCACTGCCTTGATGATCCGATCGCCCGAAACCAGCATGCCGCCGATGATGACGAGGCCGAACACGACGAACTGGAGCGCCGTCGGTAGCCCCAGAGACCTCATCATCTGATTGAGGCCCGTGAGGAAGAAGGCGGCGGAGAAAGTGGAGAGCGGGCTGGCCAACCCACCCGTCAGGGAGGCGCCGCCGATGACCACCGCAGCGATCGGGCCGAGAAGGTACGCCGAGGCGATGTTCACCCCGGGGTTGCGCAAGATCCCGGCCAGGGCGATGCCGGCGATGGCGTAGAGGACCGCGGCCACCACGTAGACCATGATCTGGTTCATGGTCACCCGGACACCAACGACGTGGGACGCCACCGGGTTGGCCCCGACGACTTTGAACCTCCGCCCGATGGAGGTGTAGCGCAGCACGACGATCAGGACCACCGTCAGCACGACACCCACCCAGAAGACCGAGCTCATCCCGAGAATCCGCGTCGAGGTCCAATCCGAGAGGGCCGGCGGAACCGCACTCTGCACCGGGAAGGTGCGCACGTAGCGACTCACGACCCCGGCCACGACCTGTCCGACTGCAAGGGTCACGATGAGGGCGTTGAGCTTCAACCCGCCGATGAGAATGCCGTTCAGGAGGCCGATGAGGGCGGCGACGCCGATGGCGGTGAGGATCGCCGTGCCGAAGGATTCATTGGACTGGCCACCTACACCCACCACTATCAAGGCCGCGAGGGTCATCGTCCCTGGCGTGCTGAGATCGATCCCCCCGGTCATGATCACCAGCATCTGACCCAGCGCGGTGATGGCGAGCAGCGCACCGAAAGGCGCTATGGCAGAGAGGGCGACCCGGCTGAGTGTGTTCGGCGCCCAGATCGAGGCCACCAATATCAGGAGGGCGATCGCCAGGTAGACCGGCAGATACCGCGACGCGACGACGAATGAGGTCAGGAGCGACGACGGTCTGCGCACGGCGCTCGTGGTCATCAGCTACCACCGGTCCCAGCCATCAACCCGGCAGCCTCGGACACCCGCCTCTGCGCGGTCCCCGCCAGCTCACGCGCCCGGGCGACGTCCCCGGTGAGCTCTCCTTCCCGCATGAGAGCGCGGCCGCCGACGAACACCCAATCGACGTTCGACGTGTCCATGCCCCACACCACCGCGCCGATGGGGTCGTTGATGGGGTGGATGTTGGGCCGATCGGTGCGCAGGACGATGATGTCGGCCTGTTTTCCGGGCTCGAGAGAGCCGGTCGTCTGCGCCAACCCGGCGACATGGGCGCCATCGATGGTGGCGAAGCGAATCACCTCGCGCGTGGTGAGGAGGTTGGGCAGGCTCCCCTTCCCTGCCAGCTTGAGGTCGAAATGGGTGGCATGCTGAATCGAGTTGGCGGCCCGCATCTGGGCGAAGATGTCCCCGGGTGCGATGTGCTCGCTGTTGACCCCGAGACCGGGCCGGATGCCCCGATCGATGAGCTCCTGCATTGGCGGCGCGCCCATGCCGTCGGCCATCTCGCTGGACGGAGCCAGGGCCACCGTGGCACCGGCCGAGGCGATGGCATCGAGGTCGGCGTCGTCGAGGCGGGAGCAGTGGATCAAGGTGACGTCGCCGGCAAGCAACCCGCGCTCACCGAGGTCGGAGACCACGCCTCGTTCCGAGGTGTCTGCGCCGACATGGGTGTGAATCCTCATCTCCAACTCGCGTGCGGTCTCCCAATCTCTCGCCACTCGATCGAGATCGAAACGGGTCGGGTCGCTCAAGGCGGAGGCGACCGTCGTCGAGGCCTCCGCAGACCGGGCCCTCTGGGCGGCGAGGCGTCGCAAGGCTGCCTTGTGGTCGTGGTGACTCCCGTCCCATGCGGGGAGCGCGTACGCGAAGATGCTACGGACCCCGGCGTCCCGATGTGCTTCGAGCGCCGCATCGACATGGCTCGAAGCGGGTTCGATGTCGGCCCAGTCGACGACCGTAGTGATCCCGGCTTCGACGGCCCCCAGCAACCCCACCAGCGTGGCAGCGTACAGGTCGTCCGGGCCGTAGTGCGGCCCATAGACGGTGGAGGACATCCGCGCCCCTGGACGGGGGCCGATCTCCCCCAGATTTCGAAACAGCGACTTCCAGACATGGCGGTGGGTGTCGACGAAGCCCGGCATGACGATGGCGTTCGAGGCGTCGACCTGTTCGGCGTCGCGGGCGCGCAAACCTTCGCCCACCTCGACGATCACGCCGTCTTCCACGAGCACGTCCGCCTGGGGGTAGTTGGGAGTCCGCGCCCCCAGGGTGAGCACACACCCACCTCGGATCAGCGTCTTCGAGCTCACTCGCCCATTCCCGAGTCCACCGATTTGAGCACCGTCTCGTAGACCCGGTCCACAGAGGGGATTGCCAGGTCTTCGAGAGATGCCGCAGCAGGCAGCGGGATGTGGGGGGTCGTGATCCGAATGCTGGGCCCGTCCAGGTCCCAGAAGGCCTCCTCGTCGATGATCGAGACCAGCTCTGCTCCCCACCCGCACAACCGGGGGTTCTCCTCGACGGTGAAGAAACGGCTCGTCTTCGAGACGGAGTCGAGGAGGGTCTGGGTGTCGAGGGGCACCAGCGACCTGACATCGATCACCTCGGCGGAGATGCCCGCCTCCGCCAGCTGCTCGGCGGCTTCGAGGGCCCGGGGCACCATGAGGGCGAGGGCGGCGATGGTGCAGTCTGAGCCCTCCCTGACCACCTTCGCCTTGCCCAGCTCGCCGACGATCTCACCATCGGGAACGTCGGCCTTGTTGGCCATGAGCGACTTGTGTTCGAAGAAGACCACCGGATCGGGATCGCGCACGGAGGCGGCCATGAGACCGACGACGTCCTCGGGCGTCGACGGG
>CAZZIG010000027.1:0-16490 GCA_964653975.1 uncultured Acidimicrobiaceae bacterium | reverse complement strand
GTCGCCCATGTTGGCCAGCCAGTCGTCCATCAGCTTGCCCATGTACGCAGGGGTCCAGGCCACCGAGGCGTTGGCGTCTTTCATCGGTTGGCGAATCTCGTCGACGGAGATGTACCAGTCGTCTGCCACCCGAAAGATGAGAGGTGTGTCACAACGCCAGCAGTGCGGGTAGGAGTGGACGTATTCCCCGGCTTCGACGAGGACCCCCTTTTCCTCGAGGGCGTCGATGATCGGCTGTTTCGCCTCGGTCGTGGACATTCCTGCGAGCCACCCGTATTCGGGGTAGAAACGACCGGCCCCGTCGACCGGGGTCAACACCGGCAGGTCGTGTACTCCCGACAGCTCGAAGTCCTCGCTCCCGGCCCCGGGGGCGATGTGGACCACGCCGGTTCCCTGCTCGAGGGTCACCTCGTCCCAGGGGATCACGAAATGGTCGACGTCGGCGCCTGCCGCCAGGTCCTGGAACGGGGCCTGATACCTCCACCCGACCAACTCGCTGCCCAACTTGGTCTCGGCGAAGTCCTCATCGGGGAATCGGTCGACGGCGACCCACTCGCCATTGGCCCGTTTGCCATATCCGTATTCGGGGTGGACGGCGGCAGCAACGTTGGCGGGGATCGTCCAAGGAGTGGTGGTCCAGATGACGAGGCTCTCGCCAGCCCGATCGAGCAGGGGGAACCGCACCGACAGTGACGGGTCGACCTTCTCCTGATAGACCCCGGATTGGCCGGTGATCTCGTGCTGGGAGATCGACGTCCCACAACGCGGGCACCACTCCGTGGAACGGTGGCCGAGGTAGAGCCAGCCCCGTTCGTGGAGGGTGGCGAGAAAGCGCCAGATGTAGTCGATGTTGTTGTCGGAGAAGGTGAGGTAGTCGTTCTCCCAGTCCATCCACATCCCGAGACGTTGCGACCCACGCCGCAGCTCGCCGACGGACCAGGCCACCTTCTCCCGGCAGCGTCGGGCAAACTCCTCCAGGCCGTATTCTTCGATCTCCTTCTTGGAGTTGAAGCCGAGCTCTTTCTCCACCCCGACCTCGATCCAGAGACCCTGACAATCGAAACCGTTCTGGTAGCGCAAGTCCCGCCCCCGGGCGGCCTGGTAACGCTGGAACACGTCTTTGAGGGTGCGGCCCCAGGCGGTGTGGACACCGAGGGTCTTGTTGGCGGTCACCGGGCCGTCGATGAAGCTGAAGCGTGGCCCTCCGGTGTTCTTCTCACGGAGCTGGTCGAAGGTCGAGTGCTGCTCCCACCAATCGAGGATCTCCAACTCCAGGGCGTTGTGATCCGGCTGGTGGGCCAGCGGCGCAAACGGGTGCTTTTCCTCAGCGGCCATAGAGACGGGGAGGGTAACGGTCAGATCCGCGCAAACGCGATCGTCTTCATCGTTACCGTGTCGCCGGTGTCAGACCACGTGCTCACGGCCACCGACTCCGGTGTGGCGATCTCGGTCTGGGTGGTGCCGGGGTCGTCCCGGGCGGTCATCGACGGCCGTCATGGGGAGAGTCTCAAGGTCCGGGTCACCTCCCCTCCCGAGGGAGGTCGGGCCAACCGGGAGGTGGAGAAGTTGCTCGCGGAGGCCCTGGGCGAGGAAGTGAGGCTGAAAACGGGAATGCGGGGCCGAGCAAAGGTGTTCGAGGTCTTTCAGACCGATATCGACACAGTGCGAGGGAAACTCGGCCTTTAGTCGACGTGGTTGGTAGGGTTTCCCGCCTTTTACGAGGTGAACCAAGTGGCCAGAAAGTTAGCGAAGACCACTCTCCAACGTTTCAAGAAGCGTCTGGAGGAAGACAGAGAGCGGCTCGAGGAGCAGATCGCCGACTATCAGCGTGACCTCGAGGAAGCCCGTCTCACGGAGAGCTCGTCCGACCGGAGCCCCGATCCGGGCAACGCCGAGGCCAGCTCGATGAAGCTCGAATACGCCAAGGAGCTGTCGATCGAGCAGAACACCCTCGATCTGCTCAGCAAGGCGAACCGGGCCCTCGAGCGGGTCGAGGACGGCACCTACGGCATATGCGAGTCGTGTGGCAAGGCGATCCCGGTGGAGCGTCTGGAGGTGCTCCCGTACTCGACCCTCTGTGTCGAGTGCGCTTCTCGCACCTCTTGATCCGACGCTATCTGATCGGGCTGGGCATCGGCGCCGTCGTGGTGGTGGCCGACCTGCTCACCAAACGGCATGCCGCGATCAACTTCGACGGCAACCCTGTGGAGGTGATCCCGGGCTTCTTCGGTTTCACGTATCTCGAGAACCCCGGGGGCGCCTTCGGGATGTTCCAGAGCGGGGGCGTCATCATCGGCATCGCCGCGCTCGTCGTCACCATCGTGGTGCTCGTCGCGCTGGCCTCGGCACGGCCGATGACGGAGACCGTTGCTCTGGGGTTGGTCGTGGGTGGGGCGTTCGGGAACCTCATCGACCGGTTCGCCCGGGGTCCCGGGATCATCGACGGCCCCGTCATCGACTGGATCGAGCTCTGGTTCATCCCGACGTTCAATATCGCCGACGCCTCGGTGACCGTCGCCGTGGCGCTCCTGCTGATCCACACATGGCGAACCAGGTAGACGTCGAGGTCCCGGACGCACTGGACGGTGCGCGGGTCGACAAGACGGTGGCGGAGTTGTTCTCGGTGAGCAGGGCCGTCGCGGCCGACGTCGTCGCGTCCGGTGTCGAGGTCGACGGCGCTCCCGCCCGGGCCTCCGATCGGGTTCGGGGCGGCCAGATCCTCCGATGCGAGCCCCCGGCAGCCGGCGTCCCACTGCGCCCCGAGCCGGTCGATTTCACGGTGGTCCATGAAGACGAGGACGTCATCGTCGTCGACAAGCCGACGGGGATCGTCGTGCACCCCGGCAGTGGCCGCATCCGGGGAACGCTCGCCGCCGGCCTGATACATCGTTTCCCGGAGCTGGAGGGAGTCGGCGCAGCGGACCGATGGGGTCTGGTGCATCGTCTCGACAAGGACACATCGGGGGTGTTGTTGGTCGCCCGGACCCCCGATGCCTTCCGGTTCCTCAGCAACGAGATGAGACAGCGTCGCGTCGAACGCATCTACACCGCCCTCGTCGAAGGGCGGATGCCTGCGCCGACCGGGACCGTCGATGCTCCTGTCGGCCGGGACCCCAAACAACCGACACGGCGGGCCGTAGCCCCCAACGGCAAACCCGCCCGAACCCACTACGAGGTGATCCGTTACTACGAGGGAGCCGACGCTTGCCTGCTGGAGCTGCGTCTGGAGACGGGTCGGACCCACCAGATCCGGGTGCACATGGCGGCCATCGACCATCCCGTCGTCGGTGACCTCACCTACGGGGCCACGAGGAGAGACCTGGGCGTGCCACGTACGTGGCTGCACGCCACACGTGTCGAGTTCACGCACCCGACGAGCGGGGAACGGGTCCAAGTCGAGGCTCCGCTCCCAACAGATCTGGTCACGATCATCGACCGGCTGTCCTAACACCCGATACCCAATACCCTCTACTCCCAGTGAGCCAGGAACCCGCCACCGCGGCACCAACCTGCTACCGCCACCCCGATCGGCACACCCTGCTCCGATGCAGCCGGTGTGAGCGCCCCATCTGTGTGTCATGCTCGATCGACGCCTCGGTCGGGCAGCGGTGCCCCGAGTGCATCCGCAGCGAGGGGACCCAGCAGGTGATCCCCAAAGAACGGGTCCTGTCTAGAACCGGCGGCGCCCCTGCGACCAAGACGTTCATCGCGATCGCGGTCGGCTTCTACCTGCTCTCCAGTCTCGGGATGAGGGAAGGGCTGTACGAGGCACTGGCGCAGTCGAACCAGCTCGTCGGGTTGGGGGAGTGGTGGAGGATCTTCACCCCTGTCCTGCTGCACGCCCCCGGGATAACGCACATCCTGTTCAACATGTGGGCCCTGTGGGTGCTCGGCCCCCAGATCGAGCGCGGTGTTGGAACCGGGCCATTCGTGGGCGTCTATCTGGCATCGGCAGGGATGGGCGGCGCATTCATGTACCTCATGGGAGATCCCAACGCGATCGCGGTGGGAGCATCGGGAGCCATCTTCGGTCTGTTCGGTATCTGGCTCAACTGGGCAGTCCGTCGGCGCAACACGGCACATGGGCGCATGCTCTTGCGTCAGATCGGGTTTCTCCTCCTGCTCAACGGTGCCCTGCCGTTCATCATCCCCGGTATCGCCTGGGAGGCCCACCTCGGCGGTCTGGTGGCCGGGTTCCTCATCGGCGAACTGTGGTCTCGGGCCCGTGACGTGAGGTCCCGGGTGGCGGTGGCGATCGCCGTGGCCGCAGTCGCCGCCCTGATGGTCATGGTGTTGTGAGGAGGCAGTCCGATGGGCTGTCTGCGGCTCCCATCGGACGCGGCAAGCGTGGTTTTTCGCGCTGTCGCCGGGTTCGTGCCCGGATGCTAGATTCGGAACTACAACCGTGTAAGTTGTCTCGCGAGCCCAAGTGTCCTTCTCCCATCTCCATCTCCACACCGAATACTCCCTCCTCGATGGTGCGGCACGGATAAGCGACGTGGTGGCGGCGGCGGCCCGCATGGGCCAGCCCGCCATCGGCATCACCGACCACGGGAATCTCTACGGAGTCGTCGATTTCGTCAAGGAGGCGAAGCGGCAGGGCATCAAACCCGTCGTCGGTATCGAGGCCTACTTCACCGACGGGTCGCGCCTCGACCGTCCGCCGGCAGACCAGAACAAGCGGTATCACATGCTGCTCTACGCCGAGAACGACACCGGGTACCGCAACCTCCTCCAACTCTCCTCCAAGTCCTTCCTCGAGGGCTACTACTACAAGCCCCGAATGGACTTCGAGTTGCTCGCGGAGCACTCCGAAGGGATCATCGCCACCTCCGGGTGCCTCGGGGGGCTCGTTCCCCAACTCCTGGGGCCCGACGTCTCCGAGGAAGGGAACAAGGGGACTCTCCGGGACTTCGACGCCGCACTGGCCGCGGCCGCCAGGTACCAGGACATCTTCGGCCGGGACAACTTCTTCATCGAGATCCAGGACCACGGTCTCGAGGCACAACGACGCATCATGGGCGACCTCCTCGACGTAGCCCGCCGCATCGACGCACCGCTGCTCGCCACCAACGACGCCCACTACACACATCGGGACGAGCACGATGCACACGACGCCCTGTTGTGCATCCAGACGGGGTCGCTGCGCAACGAGCCGGGTCGTCTCCGATTCGAGGGCTCGGAGCACTATCTCAAGTCGGAAGAGCAGATGCGCCAACTCTTCCCGGAGGAGGACTATCCCGGTGCATGTGACAACACCACCTGGATCGGCGAACGAGCCAACATCTCCCTCGAGTTCGGCAAGATCCTCCTGCCCCATTTCCCGGTTCCCGAGGGTGAGACCGAGATCACCTATCTCCGTCGGCTGGTCGAGGAGGGGACACGCCGTCGCTACGGGAACGAGCCGGGAGCGCAGGTCTGGGAGCGGGTCGAGCACGAACTGAAGATCATCGAGGAGATGGGTTTCCCCGCCTACTTCCTCATCGTCTGGGACCTGATACGACACGCCCGGGAGAACGGGATCAGGGTCGGGCCGGGACGTGGCTCGGCTGCCGGGTCCATCGTCTCCTATGTGCTGCGCATCACCGACATCGACCCATTGCGATACGACCTCATTTTCGAGCGTTTCCTCAACCCGGGGCGGCGGACCATGCCCGATATCGACATGGACTTCGACGAGCGATACCGGGGGGAGATGATTCGCTATGCGGCCGAGAGATACGGTCACGACCGGGTCGCTCAGATCATCACCTTCTCCACCATCAAGGGAAAGCAGGCCATCCGGGACTCCGCCCGGGTGATGGGCCACCCCTACTCGCTGGGTGACCGGGTCGCCAAGGCCATGCCCCCTTCGATCCTCGGTAAAGACCCCACCCTCGATCAGGTGCTCAAGGCGCCCGACCCGTCGGCACCATCGGAGATCAAAGACTGGTACGCCAACGCCCAGGGCCTCCGCGAGCTCTACGAGTCCGACCCCGGTGTGCGTGAAGTCGTCGACGTCGCCCGCGGTCTGGAGGGGTTGAGACGTCAGGACTCGATCCACGCCGCCGCCGTGGTGATCGCACCCGAGCCTCTCACCAACATCGTCCCCGTGCAACGAAAAGGGGAGGGTGCGGAGACCGTGACCCAGTTCGAGATGCACGGAGTCGAGGACCTGGGATTGCTCAAGATGGACTTCCTGGGCCTGCGCAACCTCTCGATCATCGAACGCTGTCTGGAGTTGTTGGAGGAGAGCACCGGGGAGCGGATCGACATCGACGACATCCCCCTCGACGATCAGAAGACCTTCGAACTGCTCCAGACCGGGAACACCATCGGGGTCTTCCAGATGGAGGGGACGGCGATGCGCGCCCTGATCCGCTCGCTGAAGCCCGACAGCTTCGACGACGTGATCGCGCTCGTCGCCCTCTATCGCCCCGGTCCGATGGGCGCCAACATGCACAATCTCTACGCCGACCGCAAGAACGGCCGCGCCCCGGTCGAGGAGTTGCATCCGGCGGTGACCGAGAGCCTGAGCGACACCTACCAGATCATGGTGTACCAGGAGCAGGTGATGAAGGTCGCCCAGGACCTCGCCGGCTACTCGATGGCCGACGCCGACAACCTGCGTCGCGCCATGGGCAAGAAGATCAAGTCGGTCATGCAGGACGAGGAGGAGAAGTTCGTCGCCGGCTGTCTCGAACAGGGTCACACCGAGGAGACCGGGCGGGAGATGTTTCGGCTCATCGGGCACTTCGCCGGATACGGCTTCAACCGCAGCCACGCCGCCGGCTATGGCCTCGTCGCCTATCAGACCGCCTACCTCAAGGCCCACTACCCGGCGGAGTACCTCGCCTCGCTGCTCACCGCCACCAAGCGGGACAAGGACCGGACCGCGATGTATCTCAACGAGTGCCGGCAGATGGGCATCGAGGTGCTGGTCCCCGATGTCAACGAGTCGGAGTCCGACTTCACGGTGCGCGATGGGCGGATCAGGTTCGGTCTGTCGGCGGTGCGCAATGTCGGCGAGGGTGTGGTCGAAAAGATCGCCGAGGCCCGCGCGGACGGGCCGTTCGAATCGTTCCTCGACTTCGTCAATCGGGTCGACGTCTCCGCGCTGAACAAGAGGACGGTGGAGTCGCTGGTCAAGGCGGGCGCCTTCGATGCCCTCGGGCACAGCCGCAAGGGATTGACGGTGATGCATGAGCTGATCCTGGACGCCACGGTGGAGCGCCGTCGCAACGAGGAGATGGGCCAGTACTCGCTGTTCGCCGGTGACGAGGTCGACAACCGGGAGCACGACTTCGACATCTCCGACGACGAGTGGGGCCAGAAGATCAAACTCGCGTTCGAGAAGGAGATGCTCGGGCTCTACGTGTCCGACCATCCCCTGCTCTCGGTGGGTGCATCGCTGGCCGCGGCTACCACCACGACCATCGCCCAACTCGACGAGCTCACGGATCGGTCGTCGGTGACGGTGGGGGGCATCGTCGGTGGCATCACCCGGAGGTGGACCAAGAACGGCGACCCGATGCTCTTCTTCCAGCTCGAGGATCTCGAGGGCTCGGTCGAGGTGATCGTCTTCCCGAAGACGGTCCACGAGTTCGGACCGGTCGTCGTCGAGGACGCCGTGGTCGTGGTCTCGGGACATCTCGACCATCGCGGCGATGACGTCAAGGTGGTGGCCCGCGAGCTCAAGGAGTTGGCGGTGCGCGACGACTCTTCGGTGCGGCTGGCGGTGACGGCACAACGACTCACACCCGAGGTGGTCTCCACTCTCAAGTCGATCCTCAAGAACCACCCCGGGTCGGCTGCGGTGTTCCTCGACCTCTCCGACAACGGTGACACCAAGACCCTGAAGTTGGGCGATGACCACCGGGTGGAGCCCCGTTCGGCTCTGTTCGCCGAGCTGAAAGAGCTCCTCGGCCCCAAAGCCATCGTATGAGAGGGGCCGCGGCGGTGGGGTGTTCTCGTTCCGCGGGCTGTAGACGTCGCTGGGCGACGTGTGCAACCCTGGGTTCGCGGCGGCGGCAGGGTGTTCTCGTTCCGCGGGCCGTGGACGTCGCTGGGCAACGTGTGCAACCCTGGGTTCGCGGCGGCGCGGTAGCGGCGGGTTCGCTGACGTCAGCGGCGGAGGGTGGAACGGGTGAGCTGGGCGAGGGTCGAGGTCTTCCCGTGACGACGGCCCAGGAGGTACCCGGCCGCAGCTGAGCCGACCGTGAGGGCGCCGACCCCGCTGTAGGCCATGGCCCGCTTCGTCTTGCGGGCGAAGATGACGATCGGCCAGCCCCGCTCGCGGGCGATCCCAGCCAGCTCGGAGTCGGGGTTGACCGCCACCGGATGGCCGACCAGCTCCATCATCGGGAGATCGGACACCGAATCGGAGTAGGCGTAGCTCAGATTCAGGTCATAGCCCCGGTCGGAGGCCAGGTTCTCGATCGCCTCGGCCTTGCCCGGGCCGTAGATGAACGGCCCTCCGAGCCGTCCGGTCAGTCGGCCCTCGACCACCTCCCCTTGGGTCCCTATCGCCCCGGTCATCCCCAGAGACGTCGCCAGTGGCTCCACGATGGCATGAGGGCTCGCCGAGACGATCCAGGTGTCCCGTCCCGCATCGTGGTGCATCGACACCAGCTTTCGAGACTCCGGGCGCACCCGTGTGGCGAGTTTGGGGAGGACGGCCTGGCCGATCATTTCCAGGTCCGACACCGGCGACCCCTCGATGCGGGCCAGGAACTCGGTCCTGATGTCCATCGAGGCACCGTCGCCCTTGTCCCCGGCGATGAAGAAGCTGAGTGCGGCCAACGCCCATTTGGCGATGTCGCTCTTGGTCGCCATCCCCTGTCGCCACGCCTCCACCCCGAAGGGGAACGCCGACGCCCCCGAGATCAGGGTGCGGTCCAGGTCGAAGAAGGCGGCTGAATTCGCCATGTGATCAGCCTATTGGGGGATCCGAGTCAGGGAAGCAGTTCGTCCCACGGGATGCCTTCGGAGGCTTCGACGATGGAGGCCAGACCCGACAGGCTCGTCGGGGGTGACGGGCGCCAGGGGATCGTCGCCACCCGGGCGCCGTAACGCGCCGAGAACTCGTCGCGGGCGTCTGCCTGGCGAACCGTCTCCGCGCTCCACTGTTCGGCGATGCGCCCCAGTTCGACGGGAAGACCCGGATCCGGTTTGACCCGTGCCCATTCGGCGGGGAGCGCCCGGTTGAATATCACCGCCGCCGGTGTCGTGGCGAGGTCGGGCAGTTGACGGTAGAAACGGACCGCCTCGTCGAGCGGGGCGGGGTCGGCGGTAGTGACCACCAGGGTGGCCGCCTCCCTGAGGACCTTCTCGATCTCCCGGCCGCGCCGGGATACCCCGTCGTAGGTGGTGCGAAGGTCGAGTAGGAACTCGGACACCCGCTGCAACAGGTCAGACCCGAGGATGGTGTCGGCCACCCGGAGCACGGGGCGTGCCGCCCGGTCGTAGAAGAAGCGTCTCCCCGGGAGCGGCCCGCCTGTGATCCAGCGAAGCAGCCTCCCCCCGACGAGATCGGCCATTTGCGCCGGTGCGGTGAAGAAGTCGATCCCACCGCCCGACGGCGGAGTGTCCACTATGACCAGGTCCCAGACTCTCGCCTGGACGAAGGTGGCGGCCTGGTCGGCGGCCGCATACGACTGCGAGGCGGGGACGTGCTCGGACGCCGCCCGGAAGAACTCGTTGTCGGCGAGACGTGTTGCGACATCGGGGTCGGCATGACGCATCGCCACCGCCCTCCACGAAGCCTCCGAGTCGAGCATGGCGGCCCAAAGGTTGCCCTCCTCCTCGTGTGGCTGCGGCTCGTCGCCGAGATCGTTGACGCCTATCGCGGAGGCGAGTCGGCGAGCCGGGTCCACTGTCACCACGAGGGTGCGGACGCCGGCACGCGCCGCCTTGACCGCAAAGGCCGCCGAGAAGGTCGTCTTGCCCACACCTCCGGCACCGGTGACGAGGACGGTCCGTGTCATGCCAGTGCCTCGAGCTCGTCGCTGATGTGGGCCGCCACTTCGCCGGGGGTGAACAACCCGAACAGATAGGGAAGGGTCATGTCCGGTGGGAGTCTTTCGAGCCATCGCTCCTGTTCGGTGGTCAAAGAGCGGTGCAGGTCCACCATGTCGCCGACCACCCCTCCAGGAGTCGTGGCCACACCCACCTTCTCCAACACCCGGTTGGCGATGACGAGAGGTGGCCCCACCACACCGGCGGATTCGACCCAG
The DNA here is from genome assembly GCA_964653975.1 of uncultured Acidimicrobiaceae bacterium. Taxonomy (GTDB): domain Bacteria; phylum Actinomycetota; class Acidimicrobiia; order Spongiisociales; family ZC4RG35; genus JANQRA01. Next base: position 6,276 of record CAZZIG010000027.1, on the reverse strand, counting down.
TCGATGGTCTCCAACGTCTCGGTCGTGGGCAGCTCCTCGGGCAGTGTCACCACGAGCAGCCTGGTCAGGTCGGGATCGGCCAGGGTGTTGGCCATCCACTCGGCCTGGGAGCGGATCCGGCCGGTGGTCACCAGTTCCGAGATCGAGGCGGGTGCCCGCAGATAGCTGGCGATCTGGCCCGTCGGCGGGGCGTCCACCACCACGACGTCCCACCGGTCGGCGCGGACCTCCCAGAGGATCTTGCCGATGGTGACGATCTCGCGGACGGCGGGAGCGGCCGTGGCGAGGGCGTCGAAGGCCCGGGCAAAGGGACCGAACCGGCCCATCCCGGGCAGACGCAGCTGCAGGGACAGATACTCGAGCAAGGCGTCGGAGCGAACCATCTTCATGGCGTGCAACCCAGGTCGCACCTCTCGTGGCTCGAATACGAGCTCACCTGTCCCGAGGTGGGCCGACAGCCCCCCGCCTGCCTCCATCTCCACGGCGAGGACCCGTAACCCGTGACGTTGCGCCATGAGGGCGAGCCCGGAGGCGACGGCCGACTTGCCGGCACCCCCTTTGCCGGTGACGACCACCAGACGCTTGTCCAGCATCCGGGGGCCTGGCTCAGTCCTTGCCCTGCAGCGGGATCTTCAACACGAGATGGGAGTCGTCGAGCTCCCAGGATGCGTTGGCCACCAGGGCGAAGTCGGTGTAGTCGGTCTCGGCTTGTTTGATGAACTTCTTGCGTTCCTCCCCGGCGACCGGGGGCAGTGGGCGGTCACGCACGGCTTTGGCGCGCTCTGCGAAACGCTGCAGCATGGCGTCTACGTCGAATTTGGCCATGCGGAAAACCCTAACCCTGTTTGAGACCGGGTTGGCCGACCCACGGCTGGCAGAACCGATCGGCGACGACGAGATCGGGAAATCAAGGCCAGTGATTGACATGGCCGCGACGAGCGATCTCGATACGATGGCCCGGTGCTGCAGTACCACGATCTCCTCACACGTGTCCTCAGCGAAGGAGTGGAGAAGAGCGACCGGACCGGCACAGGCACCCTGTCCGTGTTCGGGCACCAGATGCGTTTCGACCTCACCCGGGGCTTCCCCGTGGTGACCACGAAGAAGGTCCATCTGCGGTCGGTCATCGCCGAGTTGTTCTGGTTCCTGCGTGGCTCGACCAACGTCGGCTGGCTCCAGGACAGGGGCGTCACCATCTGGGACGAGTGGGCCGACGAGCGGGGGGAGTTGGGGCCGATCTACGGATACCAATGGCGTTCCTGGCCCACACCGGACGGCGATCAGGTCGACCAGATCGCCCGGGTCGTCGAGTCGATCAAGGCGAACCCCGACTCACGTCGTCATATCGTCAGCGCCTGGAATGTCGCCGATGTCGACGAGATGGCGCTGCCTCCATGTCATACCCTGTTCCAGTTCTACGTCGCCGATGCCAGGTTGAGCTGTCAGCTGTACCAGCGCTCGGCCGACGTGTTCTTGGGGGTGCCCTTCAACATCGCCTCCTACGCCCTGCTCACCCACATGGTCGCCCAGGTGTGTGACCTGGGGGTGGGAGATTTCGTCCACACTCTCGGAGACGCCCACCTCTACAGCAACCATCTCGATCAGGCCCGACTGCAACTGGAGCGGGATCCCCGTCCTCTCCCGACACTCTGCCTCAACCCCGAACTGCGTGCTCTCGACCAGTTCGACGTCGACGACGTCGAGATCGTCGGTTACGACCCCCACCCGGCGATCCGGGCTCCGATCGCTGTCTGACCCGGGGTGCAGATCGTCATCGTGGCCGCTGTTGGCCGCAACGGCGTCATCGGTGCCGACGGGGGGCTTCCCTGGAGAATCCCAGAGGATCTGGAGCGGTTCAAGCGGATCACGATGGGTGGGGCGCTGGTCATGGGTCGGGAGACGTTCGAGTCGATCGGCAGACCGCTGCCGGGACGGGCCAACATCGTGCTCACCCGTCGCCCGGACTGGGCCTACGAGGGGGTCGACGTTGCCCACTCCTTCGACGAGGCGCTGGCCGTGGCGCGGTCGAGCGGCCGGGACGTCTTCGTCGCCGGTGGAGCCGAGGTCTACCGCCAGGCGCTGGACCGGGCCGACCGCATGGAACTGACCGAGGTCGACGCCGCGCCGGAGGGCGACACCTGGTTTCCCGAGGTCGACTGGTCACAATGGGTCGTCGCGAGCAGAGACCCCCACCCCGGATTCACATTCGTCACCTACGAGCGGGCGTGAGCGAGCGGCCGTCGTCAGGTTGGTGGTCCCGGCATTTCCGATCGCTCCGGTTACCTTGAAGGGATAGTGGCTGTCTTCTTGGTGAGACTGGCGGTCTTCATCCTGGTCCTGGTGGCGATCGGTCTCGGGATCGTGCCCATCCTCGTCCTCATCGATCTGCTCGGGGGTGGCACGGGTTGGGGCTTGTGCCCCGGAGGCCTCGAGTTTTGCGACAAACCGTTCTCGACCGGAGCCGAGTTGATCGTCATCCTCACTCTCGGGCTGTTCCTGGCCGTCGCCGGCATCCGACTGCTCGCCCGTGTGGCGCGTCGACTCCAGGACGACCGCTACCAGGTGACCCAATGAGCCCTGGTCGCCGATTCGGCGTCTCCTGACGCCCGGGACATCTGACCGGTGACGATCGTCTAGGGAGCCGGCGAAGAGGGCTGGAGACACCGGGTCGGCGACCACCGGCCGGAAGCGGACCCGGGCGCTTTACCCTCCCCCGAATGCCAGGGAAGAGAGCAGACGGATCGACACCCACCCCGGCCGAGAGGGGCAAGGCGCGCGCCATCCTCAACCGGCTCCGCGCCCGCTACCCCGAGATGGGCACGGCCCTCGACTACCAGGACGCATGGCAACTCCTCGTAGTCACGGTTCTCTCGGCGCAGACCACCGACGAGAACGTCAACCGCGTCGCCCCCGGGCTGTTCGCCAGGTACCCCACCCCCTCCGACCTGGCCGAGGCCGACCCCGAGGAGGTCGAGAAGATCATCTTCTCGACCGGCTTCTACCGGCAGAAGACAAAGTCGATCATCAGTCTCTCCCAGGACCTCGAGGAGCTCCACGGCGGCGTGGTGCCGGTCGACATCGATGAGCTCACCCAGTTGCGAGGGGTGGGGCGAAAGACCGCCTCGGTCGTCCTCGCCGAGGTGTGGGACGTCCCGGCGATCGCGGTCGACACACATGTCAAGCGGGTGGCCAGTCGTCTCGGGCTCACCAGGCAGACCGACCCGGTGAAGATCGAGACCGACCTCAAGGCTCTCTACCCGGTGGAGACGTGGTCGGGCATCTCGATGCGTTTCATCCAGTTCGGACGGGACACGTGTGATGCGCGACGGCCGGACTGTGGTGCCTGCGAACTGTTCCGGGTCTGCGAGTGGCCGGCCCGCTTCGAGATGGCGGGGAAGCCTCCACGGTGAGATCCCGGTTCGGAGCGACTGACAAGGAGATCCTCGGGCTGGCGATCCCCGCACTCGGTGCGCTCGCCATCGACCCTCTGCTGACACTCGCCGACACCGCCTTCGTTGCCCGTCTCGGCACCGTCGACCTCGCCGCGCTGGGGGTCGACACCGCCATCCTCGGGTTCGCCTTCTTCGCCTTCAACTTCCTGGCCTACGTCGTGACCCCGCTGGTCGCCAGGGCTCTCGGCCGGGGTCGTCCCGACGAGGCGCGACGTTGGGTGGGCGACGCCCTGCTCCTGGCGGCGGCCCTCGGTGTGGTGGTCAGCATCACCCTGGAATTGGCCGCCCCGCTGCTCGTCGACCTCATGGGAGCCGGAGAGGAGGTCGCCGGGCCTGCCATCAGCTACCTGCGCATCCGTGCCCTGGCCACTCCCGCGGTACTGGTCGTCACCGCCGGGCACGGGGCCTTCCGCGGCCACAAGGACACCCGCACCCCGCTCAGGGTGGCCCTCGGAGTCAATCTCCTCAACTTCGTGCTCGACCCGATCTTCATCTTCGCCATGGGTCTCGGTCTCGAGGGTGCGGCTCTCGCCACCGTGCTCGCCCAGTATGTCGGTGCCGTATGGTTCCTCCGCCTCATCGCGAGACGCGACATGGCAGCCCGTCCCAGGGGCCTGCGGGCGAGTCTGCCGTCGCTGCTCGACCTGGGTCGCAACGGCGCCCTGCTCACCGTCAGGAGCGGGCTGCTGCTGGCGGCGCTGACGGTGGCCGCCGCGGTGGCGACCAGGCTGGGACCTGCCGAGATCGCCGCGCACCAACTGGTCGCCCAGGTGTTCCTGTTGTCGGCACTCCTCGCCGACTCCTTCGCCATCGCCGCCCAGGCGATGGTGGGTGACACCGCGGGCCGCGCCAGCCTCGCCGAGTTGAACTCCCTCACCCGTCGGCTGGTGGCCTGGGGGCTCGTAGCCGGTGTGGTGCTGATGGTCTTGGTGGGAGTGGGCCGCTACGGGCTGGGATGGCTCGCCAGTGAGCAGATCGTGGCCGACCTGGCGGTCGATGCCGCGGGAGTCGTGGCGTTGGCCGAGCCCCTGGCGGCGGTGCTGTTCGTCGCCGACGGCATCTTTCTCGGCCTGCTCGCCCTGGGTGCGATGGTGGGCTCAACCGGTGCCGGCGGCGTGGTCGCCGTCGGGCTCATGCTGTTCACACCGATGGGTGACAGTGTCAACGGGATCTGGTGGACGTTGGTGGTGATGCTCGCAGTCCGGGCCCTGGTGTTGGCGGCGAGCTATCGCCGCGCTGCGCTGACCGCGGTCAAGTCCTGACCTCTCGTCTCCTCCAGGGTGGCGGTGAGGAGCGCGGCGATGACGACACCGACGGCGAGCAGGTAGATGGTGTTGGAGAGCCCCAGGGTGTCGATGGTGTAGACCCCCGAGATCAGACCCAGGGCCGATCCGACCAGCCCCGAGTTGGAGGCGGCGGTGTTGGCGCTGGAGCGGAGACTGGTCGGGAACAACTCGGCGCGGTGCGACCCGCCGGCCGGCACGAAGGCGAAGGTCCCGAATGCGGAGACCATCGCCCCGGAGACGAGGACGGCGGTCGTGGTCGACGAGTACACCGCCACGCCTCCGACGATGGTCAGCAGGAGGCTGAGGATCGAAGTCCGTCGTCGGCCCCAGGAGTCGGCGAGATGCCCTCCGACGAAGAACCCGATCCCACCCATCGTCCCTCCGATGAGCAGGATGGCCACCGCACTCCCGGTGCTCATCCCGACATGCTGGATCAACCGCTCGGTGGAGAAGGCCGCACCCACGGCTCCGTAGGCGGCGGCGAGGAAGTTGATCGCCACGACGGTCCAGAACCGGCGTGACCAGGCGCCGCTGACGAGCTCACGCCAATGCCCCCCGTCGTCGGGGTGATCCCGGAAGACGTTGCTCTCGGGGACGAAACGGATCAGGAAGGGGAGCAGCAAGAGGCCCAAAGCGACCATGAGGTGGGGTATGCGCCACGCCTCACCGCCATCGTCGGCGAGCGGCAGCACCATCAACGCCATCCCGCTGCCCAGAGAGACCGCGGCACCGAAGAAGGAGATCGAATACGCCCTGATCGACGGACTGACCGTTTCGGCGAGGATGACGACCGCCAGAGCCGATGTCGCTGCGGTCCCGGTGCGCAAGAGGGCATGGGAGAGCCCGAACTGCCACGCCTCGAAGACGAGCCCGGCCACCGATCCTCCCACCACCACGAAGGTCAGGGCGAGAAGGAAGGGGCGCCGCCGTCCCCGGTGGTCGCCCAGCCATCCGAGGGGGAGGGCAGCGAAGGCGGCGAGCCGGGCCAGACCGAGCATGAGGCTCATCTCGCCTTCGGACAGACCGAGACCTACCCTCGTGAACGGAAGGCTGGCGCTCGCCTGAGATTGGGCGAAACCCTGGATCAGACCCGCCACCCAGATGATGAGGACGATCCGCCTGTCACGGGGAGTGAACCGATCCACCGGGAGGAGCGGGTCCAGAGCCCGACGAAGGACAGATCGCATTTAGCGAGGGTAAACAAGGAACATGGGATGATCCCGACAGTGTCTCTCGAGTAGCCAGGAACCATGTTCGAAAACGTCGGTGACGCCACCTTCATCCTCCAGCTGGTCATCGCCTTCGGCGCCGGCGTGATCTCATTCATCTCCCCGTGTGTGCTCCCTCTGCTCCCTGGCTACTTGTCGATGATGTCGGGGTACTCCACAGCCCAACTCGACCAAGGAGAGGTCTCACCACGACGGATGACCGGGGTGATCCTCCTGTTCATCGCCGGATTTACAGTCGTGTTTGCAGCACTGGGAGCGGGTGCGACCGCGATCAGCGACCTGCTCCGTCAGAATCTCAACACGCTCACC
>CAZZIG010000026.1:0-7823 GCA_964653975.1 uncultured Acidimicrobiaceae bacterium | reverse complement strand
GAGCGGGGCCGTGTCCTATCAGGGCCCGTTCGGCGTGAGGGATGGCGGGTGTGAGGCGGCCCTGGACGGATCCCACCTCATCTGCTCCGAGTATCTCGGTGACACGAGCCAACGGCTGCGGGTGGTCGACATTCGCACGTCGGAGACCACCGATGGGCCCGACGTCGGCCCTGAGGACTACCTCGACGTCACCGGTGTCCTCGTGGACTGGTCACCGCTCGAGAGCTGAGATCCGCATCCACGCCCGGTAGCCGCCAACGAGGTCGGTGGCGCCGTCGACACCGAGATCAAGGAGCGTGGCGGCGGCGAGACTCGATTGGTATCCGTCGTTGCAGAAGAGGATCACCTGTTGGCCGGGCTCGAGGTCGACGATCCGGGCGTCGCTCGACGGCGCCAGACGCCACTCCAGGACCCCACGGTCGATGACCAGCGCGCCGGGCATCTCGCCCTCCTCGGCGCGGTTGGCATCGGGGCGGATGTCGACGAGGAGGGCACCATCGGCCACGGCCTGGCCCAGATGCTCGGGCGCCACCCGTTCCAACCGGGAGCGGGCCGACTCCAGATACTCGTCGATCGTCCTCATGCCGGCCCGATGGTAGGGATAGTGTGCGCGTCGTGAGAGCTGCGGTGATGCGTCAGGTGGGTAGGCCAATGACCATCGAGGATGTCGAGGTCGCCGAGCCGGAGGCTTCCGAGGTGCTCGTCGAGGTGGCTGCGGCGGGTCTGTGCCACAGTGACCTCCGCTTCCTCGAGGGATCGTTCCCCCATCCACTCCCCACGGTGCTGGGCCACGAGGTGGCGGGGGTGGTGCGTGAGGTGGGGACGGATGTCGAGACGGTGCGGCCAGGTGACCACGTGGTGATGTCGATCTCGGTGTTTTGCGGACGATGCCAACTCTGTGCCGCCGGGAAGACGCACCTCTGTGTCGACAAAGCAGCGACACGGCGTCGACCGGGTCAGCAACCCCGGCTCTCGGTCGGAGGTGACCCGATCACCCAGTTCCTCGACCTGTCCGCCTTCGCCGAACAGATGTTGGTCCACGAGAACGCCGTCGTGAGAATCGACGAAGACCTTCCCTTCGAGCATGCCGCCCTACTCGGGTGTGGTGTGGCCACAGGTCTAGGCGCGGTGTTCAACACAGCCGCAGTCCGAGCCGGTGACATCGTGGTGGTCATCGGATGCGGTGGAGTGGGTCTGAGTGCGATCCAGGCGGCGCGGATCGTCGGCGCCGGCCAGATCATCGCGGTCGATCCCGTGCCGGCACGTCTCGATCTGGCACGCGCACTCGGCGCCACCGACGTGGTCTCGTCTGCCGAACCCGACCTCGTCACCCGGGTGGTGGGTCTCGCCGACGGTCTCGGCGCCCATCACGTCATCGAGGCCGTGGGGCGGGTCGACACCGTCGAACAGGCGATCTCGATGACCCGTCGCGGGGGTGTGGTCACGGTGGTTGGGTTGGTGCCGGCCGGGTCCAGGGTCTCGGTGCCCACCGACGAGTTGTTCTACGAGCGTCGATTGCAGGGCTCGGTCATGGGGTCGAACGATTTCAGGGAGGATGTGCCCCGCTACATCGAGATGTACCGCGACGGAAGTCTCGACCTGGGTGGGATGATCACCGAGCGGATCACCCTCGACGAGATCAACCAAGGGTTCGAGGCGATGATCGCCGCCAGGTCGCCGCGGATACTCGTCGAATTCCACTGAATATGTACCCTCGGAGCCAACGACGGAAGAAGGGAGGTGAAGTGTGAAACGCGACTACGCACGGCTGACCCGGCCGCTCGTCCGCAAGGGCGGTGCGCTGACCCCGGTCGGTTGGGACGAGGCCATGGCCGCGGCCGCTGAGGGCCTGAGCCGGTATCACGGCGAGTCCTTCGGGATGTTCAGCTGCTCGAAGGCAACCAACGAGGTCAACTACATCGCCCAGAAGTGGGCTCGCACCGTGATGGCTTCCAACAACATCGACAGTTGCAACCGCACCTGACACGCTCCCTCCGTCGCCGGTCTGGCGGCAGTGTTCGGAGCGGGCGGTGGCACCAGCTCTTATCAGGAGATCGAGGAGACCGATCTCATCGTCATGTGGGGATCGAACGCCCGTGAGGCGCACCCCATCTTCTTCCACCACGTCCTGAAAGGGGTCCGCAACGGGGCGCGGATGTTCGCGGTCGACCCCCGCCGCACCTCGACGGCCTCCTGGGCCGACGTGTGGCTGGGCATCGACGTCGGGTCCGACATCGCCCTCGCCAATGCCGTCGGCCGCGAGATCATCGAAAGGGGCCTCCACGACATCGAGTTCATCGAAAACGCCACCGAGGGCTTCGACGCCTACGCCGAGTGCGTCGACGAATACACCCTGGAGCGGGCCGAGATGATCACCGGTGTCCCTGCTGCTGCCATCCAACAACTGGCCCACGAGTACGGCGCCGCCGGCACCGCCCAGATCTGTTGGACCCTGGGGATCACCGAGCATCACAACGCCACCGACAACGTGCTCGCCCTCATCAACCTCGCCCTTCTCACCGGTCATGTCGGCCGCTACGGCTCCGGCCTGGTCCCGGTGCGGGGCCAGAACAATGTTCAAGGCGGGGGGGACATGGGGGCCTTGCCCAACAAGCTGCCCGGGTTCCAAGACGTCGAGAATGCCGACCTCCGGGGCAAGTTCGAAGCGGTATGGGGCACCGAGATCCCTGCGGAGGCGGGTCGGCACATCAGTCTCATGCACGAGTCGATGGATGAGGGCCTCTTGCGCTCCCTCTTCGTCCTCGGGGAGAACCCCCTTCAGTCCGAGGCCGACGCCAAGGAGATGAGACGTCGTCTCGAGAACCTCGAGTTCATGGTGGTCCAGGACATCTTCCTCACCGCCACCGCGGAGCTGGCCAACGTCGTCTTCCCGGCGGCCGGCTGGGGCGAGGCGGAGGGGACCTTCACCTCGAGCGAGCGTCGAGTGCAGCGGGTCCGCAAGGCTGTCGACCCGCCGGGCGAGGCGAAAGACGACATCGAGATCCTCAGCGACCTGGCCCGGGCGATGGGCCACGACTGGGAGACGCCGACCGCCGAGCAGGCCTGGGACGAGATGCGATCTCTCTCACCGCTACACGGCGGAATGTCTTATGAGCGTCTGGAGACGATGGGTGGGATCCAGTGGCCCTGCCCCGACGAGACCTCCGAAGGCGAGTTGTTCCTCCACGGCCGTCTCTGGGAGCGTCCCATGACCACCAGGAGAGCGCCGTTCCATGCGGTGGAGTACGCCGCACCCGTCGACGAGCTCAGCGACGAGTTCCCCACCCGGCTCACCACCGGTCGCCGGCTCGACTCGTACAACACCGGTGTGCAGAGCGGCCGTTACTCGTCGCCACGCCGGATTGGCGGAGTCCTCGACCTGTCGCCGGAGGACGGCGCCGACCTCGGCGTCACCGAGGGTGACCTGGTGAAGGTGACCTCCCGTCGCGGCAGTCTCCAGGCCCCGGTCCGTTTCGACCGCTCGCTGCGGCCCGGTCTGGCGTTCATGTCGGTTCACTTCCCCGACGACACCGACGTCAACCAGCTCACCATCGACGCCTGGGACCCCAAGTCGGGCACGGCGGAGTTCAAGGCGACCGCGATCCGCGTCGAACCTGTCGGCGCAGGCTCCGCTCACTGATGGATCTCCGTCTGATGCTCGACCGGCCCACCGAGGCCGAACGGCAGGCGGTCGACGCCCTGGTAGGTCCCCGTGACGGGTTCAACGGGCGGGTGGCGTACGGAGGCCACGCCGCCCGGGCGCAACGTCATCTCCTCCTCCCGGCCCTCCATGCTTGCCAGGACGTCTCCGGGTCGGTGAGTAGAGGCGCTCTCGCCTACATCTGCGAACGTCTCACCATTCCCCCCGCCGAGGCCTACGGTGTCGCCACCTTCTATGCCCTGTTCGACGTCGACGGCCCGGGCGGGGCCAGCATCCATGTCTGTGATGACATCGTCTGCGCCCAGTACGGCGCCGAGGAGTTGTGCGCGGCCCTCGACGACGCCGACACGGGGTATGTGCGCAGCCCCTGTCTTGGCCAGTGCGACCGGGCGCCGGCGGCGATGTTCCATCAGCCGGGGGTCGGCTACGGCAACGCTGCCCCGGTGACGGTCGATTCGGTAACCACTCCGGTTTTCGACGAGCTGCCACCGGGGTTGGTCCATCAGGACGTATCGGAGCTGACCCTGCTGCGTCGGATCGGGAAAGTCGATCCCGACTCGCTCGATGCGTACCGAGAGGCCGGGGGATTCACCAGCCTGGCCAAGGCCAAGGACATGGGCGCCGATGCGGTCATCGACGAGCTGAAGAAGTCCAACCTACGTGGCCGCGGCGGGGCGGCTTTCCCCATCGGGATCAAATGGGAGGGAGTCCGCAACGCCCCCGGCCCGGAGAAGTACGTGATCGCCAATGGCGACGAGTCCGAGCCCGGGACCTTCAAGGACCGTCTGTTGATGGAGGGCGACCCCTTCGCCGTCGTCGAGGCCATGGCCCTCTACGGTTTCGTCACCGGAGCCACCACCGGGTACATCTACGTGCGGGGCGAGTACCCGACGGCGGAGCGACGTCTTCGGTCGGCCATCGAGCAGAGTCGGGAAGCGGGCCATCTCGAAGATTCGTTCGACCTCGAGGTGCGTCGTGGCGCCGGCGCCTACATCTGCGGGGAGGAGACGGCCCTGTTCGCCTCTATCGAAGGCCACCGCGGCGAGCCGCGTCAGAAACCACCTTTCCCCACCGAGTCGGGAGTGTTCGGCAAACCGACGGGGATCAACAACATCGAGACTCTCCTCGCCGTCCTCGAGGTGGTGGCTGGTGGGGGAGAGGCTTTCGCTGCCATCGGGACCGAGCAGTCCGCCGGACACAAGCTGTTCTGCGTCTCCGGAGCGGTGGCCCGTCCCGGCGTCTACGAGGTCGTCTTCGGAGCGACACTCGGGGAGCTGCTCGACCTCGCCGGAGGTGTGCGTGACGGTCGGGAGGTGGGTGCCGTGCTCATGGGCGGGGCCGCCGGGGTCTTCGCCGACGGCTCGGCCCTCGACGTGCCGCTGACCTTCGAAGACACCCGTGCCGCCGGGACCACCCTGGGTTCGGGATCGATCGTCTTCTTCGACGACCAGGCCGACTTCGGCCCCGTGCTCCGCCGCATCGCCCAGTTCTTCCGCGACGAGTCGTGTGGCCAGTGTGTCCCCTGCCGTATCGGGACGGTCCGCCAGGAGGAGGCCCTGGCACGGCTCAGTGCCGGGTCACCACTTGGCTCGGTCGGGGAGGAGAGGAAACGCCTCGACGATCTGGCCCTGGTCATGACCGACGCATCGATCTGCGGCCTCGGTCAAACCGCTGCTTCTGCAGTCCAGTCGGCGATGCGGTTGGGATTGCCAGGGGTGCCGGGATGACCACGACACAACGCCAGATCGACACCGTCACCGCCACCATCGACGGCGCGACAGTGAGCGTTCCGGCCGGCTCCACGATCCTCCAAGCGTGCCGGGAGACAGGAACCGACCTGCCGACACTCTGCTACGGGCCCACCCTGGCACCGGCCAACGCCTGTCGGGTCTGCATGGTCGAGGTCGAGGGGTCGCGGGTCCTGGTCCCGTCGTGCAGCCGGGTGATCGAGGACGGCATGGTGATCAACACCGGTACGGAGCGGGCCGAGCACAGCCGCAAGCTGGTGATGGAGTTGTTGGGCAGTGCCAGTGAGCTCGATCGCGCCGATGGCGTACTCGGTACTTGGATGGAGCGCCACCGGGCCGAACCGGGTCGTTTCGGCCCTCCCGAGGGGGAGACCGCTCGGGAGATCCCACACCCCGGCCATCATCATCCTCCCTCGGTTGCCGGTGCTGCGACCGTCACCGAGCCACCCAAGGTGGAAGACGACCTCTACGTGCGCGACTACAGCCGCTGCATCCTCTGTTACAAGTGCGTCGACGCCTGTGGCCCCCAACACCAGAATACCTTCGCCATCGCCGTGGCCGGACGCGGCTTCGACGCCCATATCAGCACCGAGTTCGACGTCTCCCTACCCGGGTCTGCCTGTGTCTACTGCGGCAACTGCATCGCGGTCTGCCCCACGGGGGCCCTCGAAGGCAAGATCGCCTGGGACATGAAAGAGGCGGGCACCTGGGACGAGTCACGTCAGGAGGTCACCCGCACCGTCTGCTCGTATTGCGGCGTGGGCTGCAATCTCGATCTCCACACCCAGGACGGGCGCATCGTCGACGTCACCTCCCCCCTCGACCACGAAGTCACCCTGGGCAACCTCTGCATCAAGGGCCGGTTCGGCTGGATGTACGTCCAGTCCGGGGTCGATGCTCCGTCGGAGGCGGGCGGCGATGGGTAGGAGGACGCTGCCAACCCAGGGTTACAGACGTCGCTCAGCGGTGTCTACAACCCTGGGTTCGCTGATGGGGCGGCCGTTCGATGGTTGACGAGGCCGTCGCCCGGAGACGCGTCGTCAAGGTGACGGATCGGGCAGAGGGCATCGAGGACAACCTCGTCGTCGAAGAGCCGATGGAGATCCGTCTCGACGGCACCCCGCTGGCGGTGGTGATGCGGACCCCTGGTGACGACGCCGACCTCGCTCTCGGCTTCGCCGTCACCGAGGGGATCGTGGCCACACCAGGAGACATCATCGAGGTCGTCGATGTCGGCGAGGGCCGATGGGATCTGATCACCTCCGACGCGGTGAGGATCGATCCGGCCCGATTCCAGCGGAACTTCTACAGCACCAGTTCCTGTGGTGTCTGTGGGAAGGCCTCGATCGACGCGATTCGCATCACCGGAGCCCGACCGCCTGAGGGACCTCTGGTGTCGTCCGAGGTGATCCTGTCTCTTCCCGGCCAACTTCTAGAGCGCCAGGCTGCGTTCCATTCGACCGGTGGTCTCCATGCCGCCGCAGCCTTCGACCCGACCGGCGAGATAATGGCGGTACGGGAAGACGTGGGGCGGCACAATGCGGTCGACAAGGTCGTCGGCCATCTCGCCCGCGAGACATGGCCGCTCCCGTCACTCGGGTTGATGGTGTCGGGTCGGGTCTCCTTCGAGATCACCCAGAAGGCAGCGGTGGCGGGGATCTCGCTGGTCTGCGGGGTCTCTGCCGCCTCCACTCTCGCCGTGGAGTTGGCGGACGAGTTTGGGATGACGGTCGTAGGGTTTCTCCGCAAGGGAGCGTTCACCGTCTATACAGGAGAGGAGAGGATCGAGGGTTTGGCCTGAGCGCGAATCTACGATCGCGCTCCATGGCCCGAGGTCCTATCTCCGTCTCGCCGTCTCGCGCCGCGCTGCTCGCAGCATGGAGTCTCTTCGCCGCCCTGGCGTTGCTCATGGTGGGGAACGGGCTCGTCGGTGTCCTGATCGGGGTGCGCTCAGAGCTCGAAGGGTTCGACACGACAGTGACCGGCCTGGTGATGGCGGCTTACTTCGCCGGGTTCCTCGCGGGATCGAGACTGACACCCCGGGTGATGGCGAGGGTCGGGCACATCCGGGTCTTCGCCGGACTGTCCTCGGTGGTGGCCGCGACCGCCCTCATGCACGCCCTGGTCGTCACCCCGCTCACGTGGGTGATCTTCCGTCTCGTCTTCGGTTTCGCCATGGCCGGTCTCTACATCGTCGTGGAGAGTTGGCTGAACGACCTGGTCTCCAATGAGAACCGGGGAAGGGTGATGGCCGTCTACATGGTGGTGTCGATGGGGGGTCTCGCCCTGGGGCAGTTGTTCGCAGGTGCAGCCAGCCCCATCCAACCGACGATGTTCATAGTCGCTGGTGTGCTGATGACGCTGGCGGTGGCACCCATCTCGCTCTCCATCAACGACGCCCCCTTCTTCGAGCT
>CAZZIG010000025.1:0-9933 GCA_964653975.1 uncultured Acidimicrobiaceae bacterium | reverse complement strand
TCGGTCAGCTCATCGGTGGTACGTGCGACGAAGTTCCACCACATCTTGACTCGGTCGCCGAGCGGCTCACCGCCCAGCAGCATCGCCCGGGCGGGATAGCTGCGGGCTCCCAGCCGGAGATTCTCTCGTCCTGAAGGGACGATGGCGAGCGAGCCCGGCTCCACGATGTCGTCATCGACCGAAAGCGGTTTGTCGACCGGGACGATCCCGTGCTCGAAGGTGGGTGCGAGTGGCACCGTTGTCGCACCAGTCAGCGTCAGGTCGAGCCCGATGCTGGGATGGGCGAACTCGGCGGGGGAGCGGACCCCGGCGATCTCTCCGATGAGGACCCGGGCGACGCTGTCACCGACACGGGTCTCCGGCAGCTCGGAAAGGTGTTGAAAGGCTGAGACGCCGAATCGAGTGGCTTCGGTCTGGGCCAGCCACATCTGCACCCCCATCGTCCCCGATTGCTCCCAGGTCTCGTCGGTGTCCACACCCTCTTCGGCGTGGGCAATGCCATGGCCGGCGGTCATCAGGTTGAGCTGGCCCGGTCGGATCAGCTGTTCGGTTCCGAGGGAGTCGCTGTGCAGCGCGGTCCCGGTGAAGAGCCAGGTCACCGTGGCCAGGCCGATGTGGGGGTGGGGCCCGATCTCGAGTGGAGGTGGCTTGTCGACGTCATCGGCCTGCATGAGGTCGACGAAGCACCAGGGCCCGATGGTTCGGCGATTCTTGGTGGGCAGGACCCGGACGATGTCGAGCCGGCCGATGTTCGTCGTGCGCCCTTCACGCACCTCGATCGAGCTGATGCCGCGGTTGGTGCTCTTCGCCCCGAGCTCGTCGATCGGTCCGCTCATGACGCCAAAACTACAGGAGACGGAGGGCGGACCGTGGGTCGGTCAGACCGTGAGTCTCACGATGGGGCGAGTGTCGTTGCGACGGATGACCTCGACGAAACCGTGCTCGCTGAACATCCCGAGGGTTCCGGTGAAGTAGTCCACGACCGACTCCCGGCGACCGTCCACCGGGTATGCCTCGATCACCTTGGCGCCCTGGTCGCGGGCGTAGGCGATCGCAGCCGAGAGCAAGCCCTTGCCCAATCCTTGGCGGCGTTGTCCGGTCTTGACCACGAAGCAATTGATGGCCCATGGGCGGACGTCGTCGACCGGCTTGAGGAGACGGGAGCGGCGAATGGTGGGGAAGTCGTCACGGGGGCCCACCTGGACCCAGCCTCTCGGATCGTCGTCGATGTAGCCGATCAGACCCGGTGGGGGGCCGGCTGCGGCGAGGTCGGCGAAGCGATCGCGGTTGTCTCTCTCGTCGTCGTAGCCACCGTCGGGTCGTCGCCAATGCATGCAGAAGCAACGTCGAGCCACCCCCCGGTCGCCGAACACGGCTTCCATGTCGGCGAAGCGCTCCGGGGTAAGGGGACGGCACACCATTGGCCCGGCGATGGTGTCGGTCGTGTGGGCCCACACGATGTTCATGCTCCGATCTGGTCGATCCCGCAATGGGTGCCGAATGTGAGCTCGACGATCTCCGCTTCGCGCTCCGCGCGAGCCTCGGTGCGTCGAGCGTCCTCGAGATGACGTCGATAGGCCTGACGGAGGCGGGTCCTTTCCGCCTGGGCGATTCGCTCCTCCATCAGGGCTCTGCCGAGCTTGTAGTCGATGAACATGGTGGCTTCCTTTGCTTGCCTTCCCGATAAGGTAAGGACAATTGCGGACAGGTTCTGTCCGCAGTCCTCGGGATACTGGAAAGAGCCGAATGGACACTGCGGAACGTCTTCTCAAACTCCTGGGCCTCCTCGAAGGTCGCATCGACTGGACCGCCGAAGAGTTGGCCCGGAGACTCGAGGTGACCACCAGGACGATCCGTCGGGACATCGCACGTCTCCGGGATCTCGGGTATCCCGTGGAGGCTGTCGCAGGTCCGGGAGGGGGATACCGTCTCGGTGCCGGTGGCAAGCTTCCTCCCCTGTTGCTCGATGATGACGAGGCGCTGGCGGTGGCGCTGGGACTACGGGTGTCAGCCACCACCGCGGTCGGAGGGCTGGAAGATTCTTCGCTGTCCGCTTTGGCCAAGTTGGAGCATGTGCTTCCGGTGCGTCTCCGTTCCCGTCTCGAGGACATCTCCGAGGCCACGACGTCGACTCTCAGCACCCCGCGCACCCAGGTCGACCACGCCACTCTGGCCCTCGTGGCGGCCACCATCCGCAAACGGGAGCGTATGCGGCTCGGGTACGTGGACAACGAGAGGAATGTGACCGAGAGACACGTCGAGCCGGTCCGTCTGGTCCATACGGGACGGCGCTGGTATCTCGTTGCCTTCGATCTCGACCGCGTCGACTGGCGCACCTTTCGTCTCGACCGCGTCTCCGAACCGCGTGCCACCGGCATGCGGGCGGCAGCCCGGCGCGGGCCCGATCCGGTCGATCTGGTGCAGCGGGGGATCACTGTGGAGGCTTGGAGGTTCCCGGCCTCGGTCGTCGTTCACGCTTCGGCGGAGCGCGCCGGGCGTGAGATCCCGCCCACGATCGGGAAGCTGGAGCCCATCGACGCCGACTCGTGTCGCCTCATCATCGGGGCGGACGAGATGCAGTGGCTGGCGCGCTATCTGCTCGGCTTGCCGATGCCCTTCGACGTGGAGAGCCCCCCGGAGTTGCGTGCCGAGCTCGCCCGGATCGGACGCGAGCTGGCCCATCGTTTCGGCAGCTGACCGAACCAGCCGAGCCCCGCTTTGACATGTTCGAGGTGCTTTCCGGCGCGCGTCCCATGCGCGGACCGTGGTTTGGCATAGAGTCAGGTGCCATGATCCGAGAGTTCAAGGATTTCGTCGCCAAGGGCAACGTGGTGATGATCGCCGTCGGATTCATCATGGGTGTTGCCTTCCAAGGAGTTGTCGACTCGCTGGTAGAGCACGTGATCATGCCCGTAGTGGCGATCCCTTTCGGAGAGCCGAACTTCAACGAGTTGACCTGGACGGTGGGCGACTCGGTGATCATGTGGGGCTCGTTCGTGACCGCCGCCGTGGTGTTCTTGCTCACCGCGCTCGCGGTCTTCCTGTTCATCGTCAAGCCCTACAACGCGTTCACCGACAGGTACGGGACGGCGGAAGAAGCAGGGCCGTCTGAGACAGAACTGCTCGTCGAGATCCGGGACGCCCTGCGCTCACGTCCCCTCTGAGGAGAGGGCGTCGGGTCGTCAGGCGATACGGAAGAGGCCCGAGGCGTCCCAAACCAGGGATCCCTCGCCCAGGCGAGCGAGAAGACGATCCCGGATGAGGGCGGACAGGTCGGTGAAGACCTCCAGCGCCCCGAGGGATAGCGCGTTCCTGGTCGACACCAGCGCTGCCCGGTAGGGGCTCGGCAGGAGCGAGTCGATGGCGATCAGTCGGATCTGACGGTGTGGACCGGGCTCGCTGAGAGGCAACTGTGTCTCGAGACTGGCCTGAATGAACCCGAGCTCTGCGTCACGTCCCGCTACGACGAGTGTGCGAGCCTCCTGGAGCTTGCCGAGCAGGAACTGTCGTTCCGACTCGGTGAGGATGTCGAGGTTGCGACGGATCACGGTCATGGCGATGTCGATCGCGAAGAGACGAGCGCTCTCCCCGTTCCATCCATCCCCGGTCACCCCAAACGGCATATCGACCAGGTGCATGATCTCTCCCAGTGCCGAGCCATGCTCGCGGTCGTCTTCGATAGCCTCGAAATCCAGCATTTCCCTGACTTTCTAACCAGCCAACAACAGTCTGTGCCCATCATGTCTGTGGAGAACATCGATGTCATGAGTCCACAGACTCACTGCGCCGACATTGAGTCTCCCGACCCACTCGGAGGCGGAGCGAGTCTTCAGTCGTACTCGTAGAAGCCATGGCCACTCTTACGGCCGTGGAGACCGGCCTCCACCATCCGGGTGAGCAACGGCGGCGAGGCGTACAGCGGCTCCTTGAACTCCTCGAAGAGGACATCGGCGACGAACTTGGTCGTGTCGAGTCCGACGAAATCGGTCAACTCCAAGGGGCCCATGGGATGGTTGGCCCCAAGCCGCATCCCCGTGTCGATGTCTTCGGCGGTGGCCACGCCGGCCTCGTACATCCGTATCGCGGCCAGCATGTACGGGACGAGGAGCATGTTCACGACGAACCCGGCGCGGTCCTTGGCGAGGATCACGGTCTTATCGAGGCTCTCGGAGTAGGAGCGCACCGTATCGATGGTCGTCTGAGACGTCTTCACCGTCGTCACCAGCTCCACGAGGGCCATCACCGGGACCGGGTTGAAGAAGTGGAGACCCACGACCCGATCTGGCCGATCGGTGACTGCGGCGAGTCGTGTTATCGGGATGGAGGAGGTGTTGGAAGCGAGGATCGCGTCCTCTGGAGCGACGGCGTCGAGGTCGGTGAAGATCTCCTTCTTGAGCCCCTCGTTCTCCGTGGCGGCCTCTATGATCAGTTGACGGTCGGCATGTTGCTGGAGATCGGTCGAGACCGAGATCCGGGCCAGCACCCGGTCGCTCTCGCCCGAATCGAGCTTGCCGCGGTCGACGGCACGGGCCAGGGACCCTTCGATTCGCTCCAGGGCTGTCTCAGCCGCGGAAGCGTCGATCTCGTGGACGATGACGTCGCCGCCGGCTCGAGCGCACACCTCGGCGATCCCCGAGCCCATCAGCCCGCCTCCGATCACGCCAACTCTCTCGATTGCCATTGACCTCTCCTGATTAGTCGTCTGACCATGTTGGCAGCAGCAATTACCCTGTCAGTCTCAGATGTCGTACGACCACAAAGCAATCGAGGCCCGCTGGCAGAAGCGATGGGAGACCGAAGGCGTGTTCCACGCCGAAGAGGACCCTTCCAAACCCAAGTTCTACAACGTCTGCATGTACCCCTACCCGTCCGGGGCGCTACATCAGGGTCACGTCCGCAACTACACCTATGGCGACTTGTTGACCCGTTACAAGACGATGCAGGGCTTCAACGTGCTGTCACCGATGGGGTGGGACAGCTTCGGGCTCAACGCGGAGAATGCCGCGATCAAGGACGGGATCCATCCCCGGGTCAACACCGAGAACAACATCGACACGATGCGCAGCCAGATCCAACAGCTGGGCTCGATGTACGACTGGGACCGGGAGTTGGCCTCCCACGACCCGGACTTCTACAAGTGGGATCAGTGGCTCTTCCTCGAGTTGTACGAGAGAGGGCTGGTCTACAAGTCCGAGGCTCCCGTCAACTGGTGTCCCAAGGACCAGACCGTGCTGGCCAACGAGCAGGTGATCGATGGGGCCTGCGAACGGTGTGGCACCCCTGTGGTTCACAAGGCGCTGGCCCAGTGGTTCTTCAAGATCACCGACTATGCAGACCGGCTCCTCGAGGACATCGAGAAGCTGGAGCACTGGCCGGAGCGGGTCAAGACCATGCAACGCAACTGGATCGGACGCTCCGAAGGGACCTTGTTCACGATCGAGGTCGAAGGGGGCGGCGCGTTCGATGTATTCACCACCCGGCCCGACACGATCTTCGGGATGACGTTTTGTGTGTTGGCGCCGGAGCACCCCCTGGTCGACTCGCTCATCGCGGACAGCGAGCACGAGTCGGAGGCTCGGGAGTACATCGCCGCGGCCAATCGGGCCAGTGAGCTGGAACGGATGGCAGAGGGCGACAAGACGGGTGTGTTCACTGGGAGATACGCCATCAACCCGGTCAACGACCAGCGGGTTCCCATCTACATCGCCGACTACGTGTTGATGGGCTACGGGACCGGGGCGATCATGGCAGTCCCTGGCCAGGACCAACGTGACTGGGACTTCGCCACCAAGTACGGGATTGACATCATCCGCACCGTTCAACCGCCCGACGACTGGAAAGGCGAGGCATATGTCGGGGACGGTCCCACCATCAACTCCGAGTTCCTCGACGGGATGGAGAGGACGGAGGCGATCGCGTCCATCAACCAGTGGTTGGAACAGCGGGGGATGGGAGAAGCGACGGTTCAGTACCGGTTGCGTGATTGGCTGATCTCACGCCAGCGCTATTGGGGATGCCCGATACCCATGATCAACTGTGCCAACTGCGGGCTGGTTCCCGTGCCGGCGGACGACCTGCCGGTGCTTCTGCCGGACATCGAGGACTATCTGCCCAAGGGACGCTCGCCATTGGCCGCGGTCGACGAGTTCGTGAACACCACATGCCCACAGTGCGATGGGCCGGCGCTCAGGGAGACCGACACGATGGACACGTTCGTCGATTCCTCCTGGTACTACTTCCGTTACGCCGACGCACGGAACGAGGAGGCGATCTTCGAGCCCTCCAAACCCGCCTATTGGATGCCGGTCGACCAATACATAGGGGGCATCGAGCACGCCATCCTCCACCTCCTCTACGCCCGCTTCATCACCAAGGTGCTCTACGACATGGGCATGTCGAGTGTCGAAGAGCCCTTCACCCGTCTCTTCACCCAAGGCATGATCACCCTCCAAGGGGCGAAGATGTCGAAGTCGAAGGGAAACGTCGTCGACCCTGTCGAGCTCTTCGCCTCCCACGGAGCCGATGCGCTCCGGCTGTACCACCTGTTCATGGGGCCACCCACCGACGATGCCGCCTGGAATCCGAACGGCATAGACGGCACCCGCCGCTTCCTCGATCGGGTATGGACCATCGCCACCGAGGACCACGAGTTCGTCGATCGCGAGCCGGACGAAACCGACCGTGAGATGCTCGGGCTCGCCCATCGCACCGTGCGCAAGGTGACCGAGGACGTCGACCGGTTCCGGTTCAACACCGCCGTGCCCGCTTTGATGGTGCTGTCGAACCAACTGAGCGACTATCTGTCCCGTGGACCCCGGGAGGAAACCTATGAAGAGGCTCTTCGCCTTCTGCTGTTGCTGATGTCACCGATGACACCCCATCTGGCCCACGAACTGTGGGAAATGAGAGGTCACGGATCGATGCTGGCCACCGAGCCCTGGCCGACCTGGGATCCCGAATTGGCGAAGGAGGAGACCGTGACCCTGGTCGTTCAGGTAGACGGCAAGGTCCGCGACCGCATGGAAGTCCCCGCCGATATCACCTCCGAGCAGGCCACAGAGGTGGCGTTGGGATCGGAGAAGGTCCGGTCGTGGGTGGATGGGCGAGAGGTGCAACGTGTCATCGCCCGGCCTCCCAACCTGGTCAACGTCGTCCTGGGGTGAACGCCGGGCGGATCCTCCGGGAAGCGGGCTACGACACCGACGCGCTCCGGGTGCGCATCGCCCCGGTCGATCCCGGGCGAGTCAACCTGTATCCGGCGTCGAGGCTCCTCCGGCGGTTGTGGCGTCCCGGCATCGCGGCCATGACACAAGGCCGTTTCGTGTTCATTTCCCCGGAGGTGATGAACGGGGACCGGGATCGGTTGGCCAAACTGGTCATCCACGAGTTGATCCACGTCCGCCAGTATCGGTCGGCGGGCTACTTCCGTTTCCTGACCTCCTACCTCAAGGAGTACTGGATGGGACGGATCGGGGGGAAGTCACCGAGGGAGGCCTATCTCGACATCTCCCACGAACGTGAGGCCCGTGAACTGACGGATCGGACCATCGCCCTCATGTGATGACGACCTCGTCGAGACCCTCCTCGGGCGGTGGGTAGCGAGGATCTATGTCCTCCAGAGTGTCGATGAGGATGCTGGAGACGACCAGGTTGCGATACCACTTCCGGTTGGCGGGGACGACGTACCACGGGGCATAGTCGGTCGAGGTGCGTTCTATGGCCGTCTTGTAGGCCTCTCTGAAATCGTCCCAGAGTTTGCGGTCGTCGAGGTCACCTTTGCGGAACTTCCAGTTCTTGTCCGGTTCGGCGAGACGTGCCCGGAGACGTTCGGCTTGCTCCTCCCGGGATATGTTCAGATAGATCTTGACGATGCGGGTACCTTCATCTGCGAGCATCCGCTCGAACTCGTTGATGTGCTGGTAGCGCTTCGACCACACCTCCTCGGGTGCCAGCCCGTGCACGCGAACGACGAGCACGTCCTCGTAGTGGGACCTGTTGAACACGGTGATCGCCCCGTCTTCGGGGACGTGTTGGTGGACACGCCACAGGTAGTCGTGGGCGAGTTCCCATTCGGAGGGCACCCGAAAATTACGCACATGGACGCCTTGGGGGTTGACGCCCCTGAAGACGTGTCGGATGGTCCCGTCTTTCCCACCGGTGTCGGTGGCCTGGAGGATGAAGAGCAGGCTCTGTTTCGATTCGGCCCAGAGACGACGCTGCAATTCGGCGAGGCGCTTGGTCATCTCGGTCAGCGCCGTCTTCCCTTCCTTCTTCCCGCCCTCGAATCCTGTCTTGGCATCGGGGTCGTGGTCCGACCAGTCGATCCGGGCATTGGGAGGGATGCGGTATATCGACGGGTCCAGCATTGCCAGGCACCCTAATGGGCCCCCCCGAGACCCTCTCGAAGATGTGTCGAAGTCCTTGCGCCAGGTGGTCGAGCGGAAACCACGGGGCGACGACCTGGCATTCCGGCCTCACCTCCACAAGACCCATAGGTCGGAGACGTTGGTGCCGGTGGGCCCGGTGCGGATGAGGTCTCCGGTGGCTTCGAGGTAGCCGGCGGAGTCGGAGTTCTCCAGCGCCGATCCCGGGTCGCCGCCCTGCTCGATCGTGTGCCAGTCGACGATGGCACCCGCGCTGGAGGATCTCCCGTCCACTCCATCGGTGGCGAAGGCGGCGAACACCGAGTCGGTCCCCTGGAGCATGCTTGCGGCCAAGAGGGCAGCATGGGTGTTCCGTCCGCCGCGGCCGTCGCCGCTGACGACGACTTCGGGCTCTCCGGTTGCGACCGACAGTCCAGGCCCGGCTTGTTCGAGGAATGAGGAGAGCGCTTCCACCAGGGCGCCCGAAAGCCAGCCATCGGCAACCGCGGCAGGTATGTCTTCGGTGGCGGCGGCACGGACCACACCCTCGGCGGCTGTGTGGCCGTCGGCGATGACCGTGATCGGCGAGCCCGCCATCACCGGGCGGGGCGCCCGCATCGCCCGACCAACAGTTTCAGGGACCTCGATGTCGTTGCGCACCAGGACTTCGATGGCCCCCTCCGGATCGAGGGGAGTGGCCGCAGTGGGCCCGGATGCGATCACTTCCGCGGGCTCGGCGCCGACGTCCGAGATGGCGTAGGTGTCGATGGGGCGCCCGACGCTGCGGGCCAGTCCGCCGTTCTTGATCGCGGAGAGATGGCGACGCACCAGATTGATCTCTGCGATGGAGGCTCCGCATTGGAGTAGGCGCTCGTTGGTGTCGGAGATGTAGCCCTCACTCACACCCACGATCGGGTACTCGCAAAGGGCAGAGCCCCCACCCGAGATCAGAGCGACGAGATCGTCTCCATCCTCTGCTGCCACGTCGAGCACACGATGGCCGGCCAGGAACGAGGCAGGGCCGGGCACCGGGTGATCGCCGATGACGAGCTCGACACCGGCGGGTACCGCGGCGGTGAAGTTGGAGACACATATTCCCCGTGTCGTGCCCGCCACCTGCGCCGCCCCGCGTGTCATGGCCGCCGACGCCTTTCCGATGGCGATGACGCCCAGGCTGGCCCCTTCCCGGTCGGCGAGAGCGTCGCGGGTGAGCACCTCGGGGTCGACCGCGGCCAGGGCAGCCTCGAGCAGAGCTCGAACGATGTTCCGCCGTTTGGTTCGATCCACGGGGTGATTCTGGTCGCATCCGGGGCCGCCGAGGAAGGGGTTCCATTCGATTTCGGGCCCCGGTAGGTATCGGCACATGGGTGTGCTCAGGGGCAGGGTCGTGTTCGCCGCGATCCTGGGGATCGCGGCAGTCGCGGTCGGTGTCCTCGCCGCCCATGTCGTCGAACCCGATGCCTCTCCCTCGGTCTCACCGGTGGAGGCGACCAGCCCGGCGAGGCCAGAGTCGACGGTGAGAGTTCATGTGTCCGGGATGGTGGTGGCGCCCGGCGTCGTCGATGTCACG
>CAZZIG010000024.1:0-4758 GCA_964653975.1 uncultured Acidimicrobiaceae bacterium | reverse complement strand
CAGGTCCTCGAACTGGTCGGGGTCGTCGCTGTCGTAGACCCGCATCGTGTCCCGGGCCCCGATGAACCGGTAGTGCTCGAACCGGGAGAGACGGCTCACTCGACGTCGTCTTCCTCGATTCCGGTGTCGATCTCTGCAGAGCACATGGGACAGGTCACCTTGGGCACCATTCCGACGATGAAGTTGAACCCGCATTCGGGGCAGTCGATCTTCGGCATCGGTTGTTCCGGTTTGGGCGGAGGTGGCTGGGGGGCCATCCCCGGCGGCGCCGCACCCGGTGCAGCCGGGTAGCCACCGATCGAATTCGGCGGAGGCGGCTGGTCGGACGCAGCACCGGCCTGGGCGGCGGGGGCGCCTCCCCCACCGTTCCTGACGACGTTGACCGAACCACAGACGGGGCAGGCGAACCGGCCTGCGCCGGCGACTTCGAACTGTGTGCGACATGCGCCGCAGCGAACCCTCATTCCTCTTCTCCTACTGGCTCTCCAACCGCCCCGATGGCGACGAGATAGTCGGCCTCGAGGCGGAGTACTTCAGCGATCTCGTCCTGAGGGTAGGACACCGCGTGCTTCGTGCGAATCTGGTCGGCGATGTATTCGATCGAGATCTCGTGACCCCCGGCCACCGTCTCCACCGGGTTCCGGCGGTCGTCCTGAGCGAGGCCCTGGAGATAGAAGACCTCCCACTCCAGGATGCGTCGAATGTCGGCGTGGCGCAACGTCGAGCCCTCAGGGAGACGCTCCGAGATGTGCTTGACCGCATCGTTGACCACGTATTCGAGCGGCTCGTAGGAAGGCCGTCTCTTCGCCTCCTGCCACACCATCATCGCCACGATCACCAACAGGACCCCGACCAGGATGACCACGAAAGTGAGGACCTCGACACCAGACATGTCGCCGAGCCTAAACCTCGTTTCCTAGGAGGCGTCTCCTCTTAGAAGGCCTCCACCGGGAGGTCCATGAGGGAGGCGTCCTCGGCCTCGGCAGAGGCGCGGCGGGTGGCGGCCTTGGGGGCGACGTGACGGACGAACCAGCGGGCGGCCTCTACCTTGCCCTGATAGAACGGGTCGTCGCCGACCTTCTCGATGGCGACCTCGGCCTGGCGAAGCATCAGCCAGGCGATGACCGTCTCCGCCATCGACTCCAACAGATGGTTGGTCTGCAAGCCCACCTTGTAGATCTCCTCGGCCTGACCGCCGATCGAAGCCATCAGGTGCTCCACCATCGATCCCAGATGGGCCTGGGTGTCGTCGAGCATCGAGGCGAGCAACTCCCGCTCCTCGGCGAGCCCGTCGGCATCGGCCCCACCCTTGACGAACTCGACGATCTCCCCGGCCAGGGCGGCCAGGGTCTCGCCCTGGTCACGAGCGATCTTGCGGAAGAACAGGTCCATCGCCTGGATACCGGTGGTGCCCTCGTAGATCGTGTCGATGCGGGCGTCCCGGATGTACTGCTCCATTGGGTAGTCCATGGTGTACCCCGACCCACCGAACACCTGCAGCGACATCGACAACAGCTCGTAGGCCTTCTCCGACGAGTACCCCTTCACCAGGGGCAGCAGGAGGTCGCTGCGTCGCTCCCAACGATCGTCGTCGGGATGGAGGATCGCCTGGTCCTGAACCCACGCCGTGTAGAGGACGAGGGCACGAAGACCCTCGGCATGGGCCTTCTGGGTCATCAGCATCCGCCGCACGTCGGGATGGTCGATGATGGGCACTCGCGGCGCGGTCTTGTCAGTGGCCCGGGCCAGGTCCGGCCCCTGCTTGCGTTCCCGGGCGTAGTCGAGGGCGTTGAGGTAGCCGGTGCTCAGCGTCCCCATCGCCTTGGTGCCGATCATCATCCGGGCGTATTCGATGACCCGGAACATCTGACGGATCCCGTCGTGCTTCTCCCCCACCAGGTAGCCGACGGCGGGGCGGTCCACGCCGAAAGTCAGCTCACAGGTGGTGGAGCCTTTGAGCCCCATCTTCTTCTCGATGTTGGTGGCGACCACCCCGTTGCGCTCCCCGAGCGAACCGTCCTCGTTGACCAGGTACTTGGGGACCACGAACAGCGACAGGCCCTTGGTGCCGGGCCCCGCGCCTTCGGGTCGGGCCAGGACAAGGTGGACGATGTTGTCGGTGAGGTCGTGCTCGCCTCCGGTGATGAACCGCTTCACCCCTTCGAGATGCCAGGTTCCGTCGCCCTGGTCGACAGCCTTGGTGCTGGAGGCGCCGACGTCGGAGCCGGCGTCGGGCTCGGTGAGCACCATGGTGCCGGCCCAGCCCTCGTCCACCCAGAGCCTGGCCAACTCCTTCTGCTCCTCGGTGCCCTCCTCGAAGAGGACCCTGGCGAAGAGGCTGCCCCCGGCGTAGAACTGGACGGTGGTGTTGGCAGCGAGCAGCATCTCGGACGCAGCCCACATCAACGATGGCGGCACCGGCATCCCGTCCATCTCCGCGGGCAGACCGAGACGGTCCCAACCGCCGTCCTTGAAGGCACGGACGCTGGCCTTGACCGACTCGGGGAGCTTCACCTCGCCGTCGACCAGTTCGAGGGGGATACGATCCTGATCCTCATAGGAGGCGGCGTAGTCCTCCCGGGCGAGACGCTCGATCTCGGTGAGGATGTCACCCATGGTCTCGCGGTCGAGAGCCTCCCAATCCCCGGATCCGACATGATCCTGAACCCGGTTGACCTCGAAGAGGTTGAACTCGATATCGCGGAGGTTCGACTTGTAGTGACTCATTCTCTCTGCCTGGTGGACCTCGATCTTTGAGCATACACTCTAATTTGAGTCAACACTCAAGAATAGGGAGACATTCCATGTCCGGACCGGTCGACCATTAAGTTGGCCCGCGATGCGTTACAAGGCGGGTATCGAGACCCGGGACAAAATCCTCATCGCCACCCGGCGACTCATCGCCACCGAAGGGCTCGACGGCACCACCATCAAGGCGATCTGCGACGAGGCGGGTGTCCTACCCGGCAGCTTCTACAACCTGTTCGACTCGAAGGAACAGGCCATCCTCTCGGTTGTCCGCCAGGCCATCGACGCGGTCGACCCCGACCCCGAGCACAAGGGCCCCGACTCACTGTCCGACCTGATCGACGCCTACATCCGCTTCGTCACCGAGCAACGAGACCTGGCCAAGGTCTACGTGCGCATCGCGGTGGCGGGAAGCGGGAACAACGACGAGATCCGGGGGCGGATGGTGCGCCATCACGAGGGACGTGTCTCCAGGTTCACCGCGGCGATCGCCCTGGAACATCCCGAGATGCTGTCATCGGAGGCGGCGCGTCGGGCCGAGACACTGGTGATCTGTCTCAATGGCATCACCCTCCACCAGATCGTCGACTCCGATTTCGACGTCGCCACCCACGCCCGGGGTCTGCTCAGCGACGCACTCGCCGGCATCTGATGGAGTTCGGGATCCAGACCCGAGGGGACTGGGATTACGTCCTCGCCACCGCTCGCTGGGCGGAAGACCGTGGGGATCTGACGACCATCGGGCTTCCCGACCACTATCTGCGGCGGGGCGACGACCCCGATGCCCCCGCCTGGGACCATCTGACCCATCTCGCCGCCCTCGCCGCGGAGACTTCGAGCATCGGGTTGGTCTCCATGGTCTCACCGGTCACGTTTCGCCACCCGGCGGTGCTCTACAAGATCGCGGTCACCATCGACGAGATCTCCGGCGGCCGATTCACACTCGGCCTGGGGGCGGGATGGATGGAGGAGGAGTTCACGATGTTCGGTCTCCCCTACCCCGACCTGAAGACCCGCATGGCCATGTATGAGGGGGCCATGGCCTATCTCCGGGCAGCGATGACCCCCGGTGCGCACGGTTTCGACGGAGAGCACTATCAACTCGACGAATTCGATCCGCATCCCCATCCGGTCGGGCTGAGACTCGCCGGCGGTGGGGCAGGGGGACCAAAAGCGCGACGGATCGCAGCCCTCTACGCCGACGAGTACAACCTCTATGCCCGTCAGCCGGATGAATACCGGGAGATACGGGAGGCGACCCGTCTCCTGGCCTCCGAAGCGGGACGCGACCCCGATGAGATCTTGTGGTCGTCGGCGGGTCCTGGCGTGGCCGCCAAGAAGGGCTCCCACTACCGGACGATGCTGGAGGCGATGGCGGAGCGCACCGGCCACACCACCGAGCACATCGAAGAGGTCTGGGAAGAGCGGGGCTATCCGCACGGGTCGGGATCGAAGCCGGCGGAAATGATCGCCGCACTCGAGGAAGCGGGTTGCCAGCGCTTCTACCCCCAGGTGTTCGTTGGGGAGGACGACCTTTCGCAGTTCGACCTCGTCTTCGAGGCCTACATGGGTCGTTAGGTTTGGCTCCATGAGATTCAGCTTGATGACCGAGCCGCATCTGGGCGGCACCTACGACCAGCAACTTGAGGCGGCGCAGTGGGCCGAGTCGGAAGGTCTCGTCTCCTTTGCCCGCTGCGACCACTACCTCTCCGGTGGTGACCCCACCCCGGAGTCCAGTGACGCCTTCGCGGTCCTGGCCGGCCTGGCCCGGGAGACCTCCGACATCCGTCTCTGTGTCCTGGTGACACCGATCACTTTCCGGCACCCTGCGGTGATCGTGAAGAACGCCACCACCATCGACCAGATGTCGGGGGGCCGGCTCGACCTCGGGGTCGGCACCGGATGGATGGACCTGGAGCACGAGGCTTTCGGGATCCCGTTCCCCGACTGGCCGGAGCGGTGGAGTCGGTTCGAGGAGGCTCTCGACTATCTCGACGCCGCCTTCGGCGA
>CAZZIG010000023.1:0-34291 GCA_964653975.1 uncultured Acidimicrobiaceae bacterium | reverse complement strand
GGGACAGCGCCATCCGGTACGACCGGGCCGAGGTCATGGCGTCGAAGGCGTCGGCGACGGCCACGATGCAGGTCTCCAGACCGGGGGTCTCCCCTTCGGTGTGGCCCCGCCCGCCATAACCGTTCCCGTCGAAATGACTGTGGTGTCCCGATGCGATCTCGACCATCGGCTGGAGGAAGTCGACTTCGGCGAGGATCTCCTCGACCAGGTGGGCGTGGGCTTGCATCTGGGCGTACTCGTCATCGTCGAGACGGCCCCGTTTGCGGATCAACTCGGTGGGGACGGCCAGCTTGCCCAGGTCGTGGATGAGTGCGGCCCACTTGATGGTCTCGATCTGGGTGCCGTTGAACCCGTATTCCTCCCCGATCATCTCCGCGAAGTGGGCCACGCGCTCGGTGTGACCCCGGGTGTACATGTCCTTGGCCTCGAGAGTCTTGACGAACCCTTTGATTGCGGAGATGTGGGAGACACGGAGTTGGGAGAAGGCATAGAGAGACATGTGCCCGATGCCATAGACCCCGATGATCAGTACGAGGATCGCCTGTCGATCAGCAATCACGTAAGCAGCGCCAATGAGACCGCCCAGCAACCCCATGACGAATTGACTTCCATAGATCAGTCCCAGGTGGGACCAGGGCTGTAGGCGGTCATACGGGTAGACCACCTTGACAGCATTACGTACGAGTGTGTTCTGGACGGTGGTGTAGACCAACGATGCGACTGCACCTACGGCGGCCACCAACCAAAGGCTTGACTCCGCCGATCGGCCAACAGCTCCTAGACCCAGGTCCAGGACCAGTCCGGCTGCTGCCGCAGATGCAACCATCTGTCCGAAGTTCGCCAGAGGCTGAAACCACCTACGCTCCCTGAGATCATCGGGTACCAATGGCCCGAGAGCTGCCATCAGAGCCATACCCAGGGTTGCGCTACCGCCGTCCAGAGTGAAAATGACCCCCGCGGTCATAGCGACCATGATCGAAGACGATTGGAAAAGTCGGTCGTTGACCTCTACAGCGAAGAACTCCAGGATGACGTAGAGGGCCGTGAACAATGCCCAAACGGTCCAATTGGGCGCTTCGCCAAGCCAGATTGCGGCTGTAAGCACAGCCAGGCCCACAGCCGAATAGGGCACAGCGATCTTCAATCTGCGCTGTACCGCTGGTTGGAGACGCCAGTAGCGACGTCGCAAGTTGTCTATTCCCAGCAACCTCAAAGGGGACCCCGTGGGTGTTTCTTGACTTGGTGAGAGGGCGTCTCTCGTCAACCGATCTTCGTTCCGGCCGAGCCTGCAGCAATCAAGGCGCTAAGGCTGGCGGCGGCGGCGAGTATTCGGACCAAACGGGCTCTCATAGCTCTATGCACGTCCACCTGGATGTCTTATTTGCACTGGCGTTGTGTGCCGGCACATGACTTTCCGCTCCGCTGGGTTGATGGGCGTGTAATTACCAATCACGACCAACGAGGACGCCGTTCTCACCTTTGTTCCCGAAATCGGGAACCCTTTTACATGTCAAAAAGGTCCCTGACTTCGCCCGCCTTCAAGGGTCTGGCAAGCGGTCAGGTGACCGTTTGCCCCACTGCCCCAGGATTTCCTTCCAGCCCCGCCAATCTAGAGGGTCCCGGGGACTGTCACAAGAGAAAAGGTCATCCGGGGGGTATCAGTCGTCCGAGAGAGGGTTTACGCTGGAATTTCGATGGACGCAATCGCTCTCCAGGAGAAGATCAGCAGGATCGATGGAGTCGAGGCCGCGAGAGTCGTTGCGGAGAATGGCAAGGTCGACGAGATCCATGTGCTCGCCCGTCGCCACAAACCCCCGAAACAGGTGGTGCGCGACGTGCAGTCCCTGGCCCAGGCCCTGTTCGGGATCAACATCGACCGCCGGGTCGTCTCGGTCGTGCAACTCGCTGACTCGGTCATCAACGCCGGCAGTCGACCTGCCCTGGTCGACGTCGCCGACAGCACCGAGAGCAACCGCTCCGAGGTGACCGTGACGCTCAAATGGAAGGACCGTCTCCTGGTGGGCCAGGCCACGGGAGCGGCCGCCTCCTCCACCAAGTGGCGTCTCGTCGCCGAGGCAACGCTCGAAGCCGTGCGACAGGCGCTGCATCACGGCATCGGTCTCGGCATCAACTCGATGGACCTGCCCACTCTGGGAAGCCGACCCATTGCCGTCGCCCAGGTGGTGATGGTCACCGAGTCTGCTGAGAGACAACTCATCGGCGCCGCCTATGTGGAAGGCGACGAATCGAAAGCCGTGGTCCGCTCCGTGCTCGACGCTCTCAACCGTTTCCTCCCCGATCTAGAGAGCTCTTGACCTCCAACGCCGTCGTCACACCACATCGCCTATCCGCTGAAGCGGGGCGTCAGATCATCGCCCAGGGTGGCAACGCGGTCGACGCGGCGGTGGCTGCCGTCGCCGCCCAGGGAGTGGTGGCCCCCGAGACCTGTGGTCTCGGAGGAGACCTGTTCGCTCTCATCCAGGCTCCCGGATGGGAACGGCCCCGGGCCCTGAACGCCTCCGGGAGGGCTGGATCCGGGGCCAAGCCGGGGGAGCTGAGGGACCTGGGGCTCTCGTCGATCCCCAGCGACCACCCGGCGGCCGCCACGATCCCGGGATGTGTCGACGGAATGGTGACACTCCTCGCCGAACTCGGATCTCTCGACCTTCCTCGGGTGCTCGCTCCCGCGATCGCTCTGGCTCGCGACGGTTTCGAAGTGTCGGCCGAGCAGGCTGCCGCATTCAGCAGGCAGGCTGAGGTCTATCGCGACAACACGGCGGTGGCCAGCTTCTATCCGGAGGGTCGTGTGGTGCGCCGGGGCGAGGTCGTGAAGAGAGTGGAGTTGGCGCGGACTCTCGAGACGATCGCGGGCGGAGGCAGAGACGCCTTCTACGGAGGAACACCCGGAGATGACATCTCGGCCGCAGTCGGAGGACTGATCCATCGAGACGACATGGCCGTTCCCCAGGCGGACTGGGTCGATCCGATCGGCGTCGAAGTCGCCGGATTGGCGGCGTGGACCATCCCACCAAATTCGCAGGGGTACCTGGGCCCGGCGACCCTGGCCGTTTTCGAGATGCTGGAGCCTCCCGACGACTCCACCGATCCGGCATGGTGGCACCTGCTCATCGAGTCCTACCGCTGTCTCGCATGGGAGCGGGACGACCTGGTCTCCGATCCGGATAATCTGGCCCTCCCCGCCAACCTGCTCCTCGACCATGCCCGTCTCGAGCGTGCAGCTGCCACCGTCGACCCTGCCAGGACGGGAGTCTGGCCGGCGGCGATGGGGTCGGTGTCGAGCACGGCCTACTTGTGCGCCGCCGACGCCGAGGGGTTGGCGGTCTCCGTCATCCAGTCGAACTACCGGGGCACCGGTTCGCCGTTCGGCGCGGCCCGCTCGGGATTTCTCCTCCAGGACCGAGGCATGGGGTTCACCCTCACTCCCGGACACCCCAACGAGCTTGGACCGGGGAAACGGCCGCTTCACACTCTCTCCCCCACCCTGTGGTCTGCCGGCGACGAGCCGAAGTGGCTCGTGGGCACGAGAGGCGGAGCGGTGCAACCGCAGCTCGTCGCACAACTGGCGGCGAGGACGATCATCGGTGGGCAGGCTCTCGACATAGCCCAGGAGGCTTCCCGCTGGACGATCTCAGAGTTCGGGCCCGGCTCGGCATCCAGCCTCGACTTCGAGCCGGGTGCCCCCGACGGAGTGGTGGACGACTTGAAGCGACGTGGTCACGTGATCTCACTGGCCGGCGGTCGCCAACCCGGATGGGGCCCGATGTCGATCATCGAGCTGGCCGGCGCCGAGCGACGTGCCGCAGCCGACACGAGGGTCGACACTGCCGCCGCATTGCTCTTCTAGCCCTGAACGTCCTTTTGGAGCTCGGCGATCACCTGACCGAGTGCGTCCTTGTCGTCCATGAGAACCGAGCCCAGGCCGTAGAACCCGACCCTCTGCACCCGGTCGCCGTAACGGTCCCTGATCGCCCCGGCGAGGTGGTCGATCGGGGCGATCACCCCCACGCCCTCCAGAGCCTCGTCCGGAACCGCCTCCGCCATCTTGTCCCACTCACCGCGTTTGGACATCGCAGTGAGCTTCTCGCCGAAGTCCCAGTCGCTGGCCTCGAGTACCGACCGGTACGAGGGGGTGGACGCATAGAACGAGATCTGTTGGCGAACTGGTCCCTTGGCCATCTCGATCTCCTCATCGTTGCTCCCCGTCATGATGAAGACCGTGGTCACCCTCTCCACGTCGTCGACAGACCTGCCCGCCTCCCCGGCCGCCTTGGCCATGTTGGGCATCACCACCTGATCGAGGTAGGCCACGGTGTGGAACGGATGGACATGGAATCCGTCACATATCTCCCCGGCGAGGGCACTGAGATACGGTCCGACACCGGCGATGTAGACGGGCACGTCGGGGTGGCTGATCGGGCCCGGATCGAAGAAAGGGGTCATCAGGGAGAGGTTGTAGAACTCCCCCTCATATTTCAGCTTGGTCCCGTTCTGCCAGCTGTCCCAGACCGCCCGCATGGCCTCGATGTACTCGCGGAGTTGAGGTGCGGGCTTTCCCGACCAGAACGAACTGAACCGACGCACGATGTGACCACGCACCTGGGTGCCGAGACCGAGCATGAATCGACCTTTCGATTGCCTGGCCAAGTCCCAGGCCGTCATTGCCATCACCGTGGGAGAACGGGGGAAGGCAACGGCGATGGCGGTCCCGAACTCGAGCTCCGGCGCCGCGGCCATCGCATGGGTCAACGGAAAGAAGGGGTCATACTGGGTCTCGGCCGTGAAGAACCCCTCGTAACCCATATCGGACGCTTCCCGGGCGGCAGCCGCGGCGTTCTCAGGTGGTCCGGGTGGGAAGTAGTAGTCGACCTTCATCGTCTGAACCTTAGGAACCAGGAGTTCAAAGGGTTCACTGTTCCCTTAGAGTTGCTGACATGAAAAGGCTTGCCAAGGTCATCGGCTTCGTCGCAGCCGCGGTAGCGGTGGTCTGGGCCATGCGAGATCGTTTCATCTCGGTTGCCACCTCACGGGAACCGGAGCCGCCGGCGTTCAAAGCGGAGCCCCCACCGACCCAGGCAGCGACCGTCGATTCGCTCGATGGAATCGGCCCGGTTTTCGCCGAACGTCTCGCCACGGCAGGTTTGGGCACCGTCGACGCACTCGCCAAGGCGAGCCCGGACCGGGTTGCCGAGGCCGCCGGTGTGAGCGCGGCGCGGGCGAGGACGTGGATCGACCTCGCCAACGACATTGCCTCCGCACCGAGCTGAGATGCCGTACCTCCGCGCTCCCGAGGATCTCGGGGCCCTGATCGGCGATGAGCCTTCGTATCGGGTCGACCAGTTGAGGGACTGGCTCTACTCGACACCGGTCCTGCAGGCCCAGGACATGACAAATCTCCCGGCCGGGATTCGAGCCGATCTCGAGGACCGTCTCTGGCCCTTCGACGTGGAGATCGAACAAAGTGCCGACGAAGGAACGACCCGCAAGTGGCTGTTCCGCGCTCCCGACGGCGCCGCCATCGAGTCGGTCCTCATGGGCTATCCACGACGCGCGACCTTGTGTATCTCGAGCCAGGCGGGATGTGCATTGGCCTGCACATTCTGCGCCACGGGGCAATTCGGGTTCGAACGTCATCTCGAGCCGGGCGAGATCGTGGCCCAGGTGGCATATGCCCAGGCCTATCTGCGTCAGATCGGGATGCCCGGGACTCCTGACCATCTCACCAACATCGTCTTCATGGGGATGGGCGAGCCCCTGGCGAACTTCGACAGAGTGCGGGAAGCTCTCCGCCGCATGATCGAGGTGATGGGCATCTCTGCACGCTCGATCACAGTCTCGACGGTCGGCATGGTCCCCGGGATCCGACGTCTCGCCGAGGAGCCCTGGCCCGTCTACCTCGCCATCAGCCTCCACGCCGCCGACGACGAATTGCGCACCTCCCTGGTGCCGATCAACAAGCGTTACCCCATCGCCGAGTTGGAGAAGGCGGCGTGGGAGTACTTCGAGAAGAAGGGGAGGCGGCTCTCCATCGAGTGGACGATGATGGACGGGGTCAACGACACCCTCGACCAGGCCGACAAGCTGGCCTCGATCGCCAAGCGACTCCGGGCTCACGTCAACCTCATCGCCCTCAACCCGACCCCGCTCAGCAGTGAGAAAGCCCCTTCCCGCCTCCATATCCGACAGTTCGCCGAGGCTCTGGAGAACCGTGGCGTCAACGTCACGGTCCGGGACACGAGGGGCCGTGACATCGACGCCGCCTGTGGCCAGTTGCGGGTTAGTAGCGAGCGCGGACGCACACCGACCGAGGTCGAGACAGGAGCAAGGCTGACTCGCTCTCATCCGTAGAGTTGGCGCCGAAAGCTGACTGTCCGCCGATGAACCTAGACCGACACTAAAGGCAAGGAGAGGGCGAAGACGGTTCGGCCGTCCTCTCGGCGGTAGGTGAGGTCGCCTCCCATGAGATGGGCGAGGCGGCGGGCGA
This sequence comes from uncultured Acidimicrobiaceae bacterium, assembly GCA_964653975.1. Lineage (GTDB taxonomy): Bacteria > Actinomycetota > Acidimicrobiia > Spongiisociales > ZC4RG35 > JANQRA01. The sequence goes on along the minus strand of CAZZIG010000023.1, from coordinate 27,789 downwards.
CGTGCAGGCCCAGCCCGATCGAGGAGGGCTGGCTTCTGGACGAGGCGAAATGGGCGTAGGGCTGGAACATCCGGTGTACGGACTCTAAAGGGACACCCGTGCCATGATCGCTGACCTCGACAACCAGGTGTTTCTGCTCCTGACGCGCGTCGATGGTCACCGGTGGCTGTCCATGGCGGACGGCGTTGTTGACGAGGTTGCGCACGATCTGACGGAACCGCAGCGTGTCGGCGTGGGCGCTGAAAGTACCCGGTTCGAAGTTGATCTGGAGGTCGACGTCCGGGCTGCTCTGCCACGACTTCAATACGTTGTTCGTCTCGATGGCGACATCGAAGAGGACAGGTTGGATAGTCAGTGTCTCACTTTCCAACCTCCCAGCGACGAGGAGGTCCTCGACGATCAGAGCCATCTCCTGGGCCTGATCGGCGATCAGGCCCTGAAACTCGCTTAGTTCCACGGCGGGGAGGTCTCCGGTGCGGACTATCTCGGAGAGGCCGACGATCACACTGAGAGGGCTGCGCAACTCGTGGGAGATCGATGCTATGAACTCGTCTTTCGCCCGGATTGTGTCCTCCAAGGCTGAGCGGGCTGACAGCTCATCGGTTACATCCCAGTGGGCAACGAGAGCGCCCTCTTCCCCAGCTTGCACTGCTGTCATCTGCCAGTGGCGGGTCTCCAGATCCCGCACCACCGAGTACTCGATATTGACCACGCCGGAATCTCCGCCGAGGAGTCGGCCGACGCTTTCCCTGGCAGTGGCGACGGTCTCAGGATGAGCATCCCCAGGCATGCAATTGGCCAGACCACCTTCGTCTCGGGGTGTCTTATGAGAGCCGACATGCTCATCCCAGGAAGGGTTCCAGGCGACAACACGGGCATCCCTGTCCAAGATGGCGATAGGCACCCCCACCGAATCGAGCAGCGACCGATTCAGCGCCTCCTGAATGCGGATCTCGGCCTCGGCCGTCTTCACCTCGCTCAGATCGACGATGACGCTGACCACTCCCTGGGGCCGTCCGGTCTCGTCGGTGACTACTGCACCCGAGGCAAGTGCCGGGAACCGGCCTCCGTCCTTGCGGGTGATAGTCACCTCGCCCTCCCATACGCCGCGACGGGCCAATGACTCGCTTACCTCCCGGTATAGCGTCGCGTCGGCGTCTGTGACGACTAGCTCGAGGAGAGTCTCCCCCATTGCCTCGGACGAGGAGTATCCATAGGCGATCTCCGCCTGAGAGTTCCAATAGGTGACGCGCCCTCGGCGATCGGTCACCACGATCGGGCTGCGTATCTGATCGAGAAGCGAAGCCTGGAAGGCCAGGACGTCTTCAGCTCTCTTCTTCTCGGTGATGTCGATCACATCACCGAGGACGTAGTTCGCCTCCCCCGCGAGGTTGTGCATGAGGCTCACCTGGAGCCGACCCCAGACGGCCTCCCCATCGGCTCGGATGTAGCGCTTGTCGATCGTGTAGTCGTGGATCTGCCCAGAGAGCAGACGACCGAAGTGATCCATGTCGACAGCGATGTCTTCAGGATGGGTCACATCGGCGAAGTGAACTCCCTCCAGCCGGTCGCTCTCATAACCCAGGAACCGGCACAGCGCCGGGTTGGTGGAATGGATCAAGCCGTCGGGCACAGTAACGATCGCCTTGCCTATCGGTGAAGAGTCGAACGCCTCGGCCACCAACTCCTGGTAGTGGCTCAGGGCCGCTTCGGCCTCCTTGTTCTGGGTGAGGTCGAGAGAAACACCAACGACCCCGACCGGCTCGCCGTCGGCGTCCAGAAGAAGCGAGTTGCTTACCTGGGCGGGGAAGACGGAACCGTCACGGCGCCGGACCCTGAACTCGCCCGCCCAGTGGCCCTCGGCCGAGATCGCCTCCATGATCTCCCTGGCGACCTCCCCCTCGTTTTCGATGACGGTCAGCTCGTAGATGGGCCGTCCTATCGCCTCGGTGATCGACCAGCCATACATCACCTCGGCGTGACTATTCCAGAAGGTGCAGACCCCTTCGAGGTCGGTGACGATCACCGCCGAAGGCACCTGATCGAGGAGCGTGCCTCTCATCTGGACGCTCGACTCGGCGTCCTTGCGGAGGGACACGTCGAGGATGGCTCCCTCGTAGTGGATCAGATCGTCCAGCTCGTCACGCACCTCACGGAGGCTCACGTTGACCCAAAGAGTCCCACCGTCGGCCCTCCGCAGCTCGACGTCGAGATCGGAGAGGGTTCCGTCCTCCATGGTGACGCTGGTCTGGTCGGGTCGGGCGAGCAGCTCGTAGGCTTTGTGTCCGATAAGGTCGGCCTTGTTGGCGTAGCCGAGCAGCTCGACCGCAGTTGCATTCACCTCGACCAGGCATGCGTCGGGAGTCATCCGGAACAGGCCCACCGGCACGCCGTCGAAAAGCGACAGGTATCTCTCGTAGCGGTCGCTGGCCTCAAGACGAGCCCGCCACGTCTCCACCGAGTAGCGGAGGGACCGCTGGAGGTTCGACGGTGTTAGCTCGTCTTTTGGCAGGTAGTCGGCGACCCCACCGGCCAGCGCCTTGGCGTCGACATCCTCGTCGCCGACCCCGGTGAGCAGGATCATCGGTCCGGTCGCAAGAGCGGCCGACTCCCTGATCAGCTGGCGGCCCGAACGGGCGCCCAACCGGTCGTCGACCAGGTAGGCGTCGTGACTTCCGAGCTTCACCGCAGTCAGAGCCTCGTCGAAATTCGACACTGTGTGCCAGTCAATCTCAATCGACGCCTGGTTGAGAAGGTCCCCAAGCCGATGCAGATCTTCGGGGTCCTCGTCGATGAGAAGTACGCGGAGGGCGGTAGCCGGCTCTCTCTCGGGGAGGGCGAGTCGGATACCGCGTTTTCTAGATGTCGAAACAGCCATCCTGTCTACTTATCGGCACAAGCGAGCCGCGAGTGAAAGGCTCGATACCCCTCGACACCTTCCCAGGCTTCACCAGTAGCAATCGGTACGATTTGGGAGACTCGGTGTCGATTATCGGTTGACAATGGCCGAAACCTACCGAGACCCAGGTCCGAAGGCCCGGCTCGGCAACGCCTGCCCGGACAGCCTGCTTGTCGTAGACCAAAGGCCGTCATTCGGAGGGTCAACTGGGACGCCACCAACATGCTGGGACGTGCCGCGTCCGAGCTGCGGGGCTTGAGAATCAGCAAGGTTCTAGCCGCGGACTCGGCGGCCCGGCTGATCGAGCGCCTGCCCGCGGTGGTAAGTGCGGGGCCGAAGGCTCCGCGGTGGTGCTCGTCGCCTGGACACCGCTTTGGAGAGTCAGGGAGGTGCTAGTGACACTGCGGGACACCACCGCTCCGACCCCGCTCAGCAGTGAGAAAGCCCCTTCCCACCTCCATATCCGACAGTTCGCCGAGGCGCTGGACAACCGTGGCGTCAACGTCACGGTCCGGGACACGAGGGGCCGTGACATCGACGCCGCCTGTGGCCAGTTACGGGTTATGTCTGGAAATTCGCGAAAACCCATGTAGTCTCACTCAGGCGGAGCGAGTCAGGGGCTGAAGGAGTTGTCCTTCTCATGCCCGAATCCCGCCGTTCCCGCGCACTCATCGTCGGAACCGTATTGGTGTTGCTGGTCGCCACCTTCTCCGTCGACTACACGGTTGAACGAGGCGACACACTCGGCAAGATCGCCCGAGACCACAACATCTCCCTGTCCTCCCTGGTGGAGGCCAACAACGTCGCCAACCCGAACCTGATCTATCCGGGTCAGGTGCTCACGATCCCCGGACAAGGGGTGACACACACCGTGTCACGAGGTGAGACCCTCGCCCGAATCGCAACCAAGTACGGGTCTTCGGTGCCATCGATCGTGGCTGCCAACGCCATCGCCAACCCGAACTTGATCCGGATCGGGCAGAAGATCCTGGTTCCGGACGGGTCGACGAGCTCCTCCTCGAACACGATCTCCGATCGCACCGGGCAGTATCACGTGGTCAGACGGGGCGAGACCGTGGCCCAGATCGCCGCCCAGTACAGAGGGGTCACAGCCGACGACATCATCAGAGCCAACGGAATCGTCAACGGGGTGATCTACGCCGGCTCCGCCCTGTATCTGGGCGGTCCCGGGCACGTCGCGTCGGGATCGTCGGGCGCACGGGCATACACGGTGCGATCAGGTGATCGTCTGGGTGACATAGCGCATGCCCACAATGTCTCAGTCTCGACACTCGTTTCTGCGAACGACATCCGGAACCCGAATTTGATCAGAAGCGGTCAGGTCCTCTCGATACCGACCGGCACCAATTGGGTGTGTCCGGTTCGCGGAGCATCGTTCATGAACGACTGGGGATTCCCCCGGGGCGGCGGTGCCAGATACCACGAGGGCAACGACCTGTTCGTGAGCAAGGGCACGCCGGTGGTGGCTCCCGTCGGCGGCACGGTCGAGTTCGTGACCGGGACGATCGGCGGGCTCCAGTTCCGACTGATGGGTGATGACGGAGTCACCTACATCGGCACGCACATGGACCGTTTCGGCAAGGACGGCAAGGTCCGCGCCGGAGATACGATCGGCTATGTGGGCAACTCCGGCAACGCCGTCGGCACCCGGCCCCACCTCCACTTCGGCATGTACTACAAGGGATCGGTGGTCAACCCCTATCCCACCCTGGTCAAGCACAACTGTTAACTGGAGATCTCGAATCGGTCCCGGGTGGTGACGTAGGCATTCCCGGCCATCCGCCCGACGGCGCGGAGGGCTTCGTGGTCGATCCTGGTCCCATCGAGGACCGCTCCCTCCACATGGATCACCAGCACATCTCCGACGACGAGCCTGGTGCCGGCGCCCTCCCCGAGATCGACGATCCTGTCGACCCTGCATTCGAGGTTGGCCGGTGATTCCCCCACGAGCGGGGCATCGACCCTCGAACCCTGCACCGGGGTGAGACCGGCGATGGCGAACTCGTCGTCCTCGGCGGTGAACGAGCCCGAGGTGATCGACATCGCCTCGACGACGTCTTCGGAGACGATGTTCACAGTGAACTGGCCCGAGATCTCGGCGAGGGCCGCCGAATCCTTGGGACGGTCGCTATGGCTACCTGCGGAGAACACGACCATCGGCGGGCTCGACGAGACCACGTTGAAGAAGGAGAACGGCGCAAGGTTGTTGGAGCCATCGGCTCTCCTGGTTCCGATCCAGCCGATCGGCCTCGGGACCACCAGCCCGGAGAGCAACCTGTAAGCGTCCCGCGACCCGGTGTCTGCCAGGTCGAAACTGGCCTTGGTCATGACATGACTTCGCGAAGGTGATCGAGTCGGATCGCTCCAGCTTCGAGCATCCGACGGTGGAAGTCTTTCAGGTCGAATCCTGGCTCGCCCTTCGCCCGCGCCCTCATGTCGAGGATCTCCCGCTCGCCCACCTTGTATGAGATGGCCTGGCCCCACCACCCGAGATAGCGCTTCACCTCCGACTCGGAGATGTCACGTGGTTGCAGACCGATCCGAGTCATGTAGTCGACGGCCCGTTCGTAGTCCCAGATCTCTCCTGGGTGGAGAGGGGCGCTGTCGGGAATGCGAAGCCCCAGATGGCAGCCGATGTCGACCACCACGCGAGTGGAGCGGAAGAGCTGGCTGGCCAGAAGTCCCAGCCGGTATTCGGACTTCTCGAAGAACCCGAGCTCGTCCATCAGACGCTCCGCGTACAGGGCCCAACCTTCACCCGCTCCCGGGTACCAGATCACCGTCCGATGAAATCTGGATAGCTTCTCCCGCTGCAGGACCGCAGTGCCGACCTGGAGATGATGCCCGGGGAAACCCTCGTGATACGCCGTGGTGACCTCCTGCCAGAACGGGAGACGCTCCCTCTCCCCCGGGGCGTACCAAATCGACCCGGGCCGGGTGGAATCCTCCGAAGGTGACATGTACCACGCTCCGAGACTTCCGCCCGGTGGTGCGATGTGGACGGTGATCACCTTGAGCTCGTCGGGAACGTCGAAGTGCTCCCCAGCCAGCTGGGCGATGGCCTGCTGTTGGATCCCCGAGACGAAGTCGACGAATTCCTCCCGGGTGGCGGCAGCACGGCTCGGGTCGGTCTCGAGCATCTCGATGACCCCTGCCAGAGACCTGTCAGGGTCGATCGCGGACGCGGTCGCCTCCATCTCGGACCTGAGCCTGGCGACCTCCGACCAGCCCCACTCATAGGTCTCCTCCGGATCGATCACCATGCCGAGGTATTCGTCGGCCCCTCGCAGATACTCCTCACGGCCGACCGCATCCTCGGACCGCGCCGCCGGCAGATAGTTGGCCCGGAGCCAGTCGGCGAACCCGCCGATGGACTCCCGGGCTGAGCCGACTGCTTTGGCGACCCGCCCCACATCTCCGCCACTGGCCTCGGCCTGGTCTGGATAACCGGCGAAACGGGAGTCGGCGCCCGCGGCGGCCTCGGCTTGGGCGAGCACCGACTCGGCTTGGCGGATCGCCACGGTGTCCCCAGCGGCGATGCCCGCCTCGAGACACTCCCGGTAACCGGCCAGCATCCCTCCAAAGCCCTCCAATCGGGCGGCGATGTTGTCCCAGCCCTCGGGCGAGTTCTTCCCCATGACATCGAACACGTCGCGCATCCTCTGAAAGGGGCTGTAGATGTGGTTCAGATCGCGGCGCCACCTGGAGCTCTCGTACTTCTCCAACTGCTTCTCGAGCCAATCTGAGAGGACCCGGGCTGCGAAACCCTGCACCGGGTCGGGGTCATCGAGATGCTCGTCCACCTGGACCTTGACTCTCCGATACAACCCTGCACGCTGCTCTACGGCTTCTGGGGAGTAGTCGGTACAGCGATCGTCGTACCCGGCTATGCCGTAGGCGGTGGCGGCGATCGGCATCAGTTCGGCCCAGTCGTCGGTGAATCGATCGGAGATCTCGAAGGGTGTGGTCATGTACGGGCAGGCTAACTGCGGTCCCTTCGCTCTGATTCCGATACCCTCGCCCCCTCAGTGTCAGATCTCATCGATGTGAGGCCGGACGAGCGTTTCGACGTGGAGCGGCTTGTCGGCTGGCTGGCCACCGTGGATCACCTTCCTTCCGGGGTGCCCGAGGTGACCCAGTTCGGCGGGGGCAAGGCAAATCTGACCTATCTCTTGCGGTTCCCGGACGGTGACGAGTTGGTGCTCCGACGTCCCCCATTGGGTCCTGTCGCGCCCGGTGCCCACGACATGAGTCGGGAGTATCGGGTGCTGTCACGTCTCTGGCAGTCCTTCGACAAGGCCCCGCGGGCCGTCGCCTACTGCGACGACGAGTCCGTGATCGGATCGGACTTCTTCTTGATGGAGCGACGGGACGGGGTCGTGGTACGTGGGGTGATACCCGACCGGTTTGGCCGAGGCGACGACCCCGAAGCCAACCGGAAGCTCTCCGAGGTCGTCGTCGACACCCTGGCCGAATTCCACGCTGTCGACCCGGCCTCCTGCGATCTGGGCGATCTCGGTCGTCCCACGGGTTTTCTGGGCCGTCAGGTCGACGGCTGGCAGCGTCGCTGGGAGAAGGCCAAACACGAGGACAACCCACTTGCCGACGAGGTGGGCCGGTGGCTAGCCGCGGAGTTGCCAGTGGATACCGAACCGACCCTGCTCCACAACGACTGGCGACTCGACAACATGGCAGTGGCCCCAGACGACCCGGGAAGATGCGTCGCTGTCTACGACTGGGATATGGCGACACGCGGTGACCCCCTGGCCGATTTGGGGACTCTCATGGGCTCCTGGTTCGACCCCGGTGAGGCGCCGGACGAGTTGAGCATGATGCCCACCCAGGCACCAGGGTGGCTCGACCGGGCCTCGGCTGTCGGGCGTTACGCCGCCAGGTCCGGCCGCGATCTGAGCAGCGTCGACTGGTACCTGGTGTTCGGGGCGTGGAAACTCGCGGTGATCCTGCAACAGATCTACATCCGCTGGCTCCGGGGCCAGACCCAGGACTCGCGATTCGCCACCCTGGACGAAGGGGCCAGGCACCTGTTCCGACTCGCCTCCGCCCGCCGCCCCTGACCGCCAACTGCAGCAGCCCGGCTGACACGGTTTACCCCATTTGGCCCCCACCGAGAACAAAGATCAATAGTCGATGCCCCGTCTCGCCATGATCCCGCTGTCGTAGGCGTGTTTGACCTTGCGCATCTCGGTGACCGTGTCGGCGATGTCGATGAGGGCGGAGGGAGCGTCACGTCCGGTGAGGATGACGTTCACCTTGTCGGGCCTTTCCTCGAGGACCCGCACCACATCTTCGAGGTCGATCCAACCCCAATTGACCGGATAGGTGATCTCGTCGAGGACGACCAACTGGTAATCAGCTGACTCGATGATCTCCACGGCGCGTTCCCAACCGGCCACCGCGATCGCCTCGGATTGGTCCATGTCCTCGGAGTTCCAGGTGAAACCGTCCCCCATAGCCCACCAGTCGACACCGAGCTGACGGGCAACCTTCTCCTCCCCGACGGTCCACTCACCCGACTTGAGGAACTGGACGACCGCCACCTTCCAGCCACGGGCGATGGCACGCATGGCAGTCCCGAAAGCGGCGGTCGACTTCCCCTTCCCGTCCCCGGTGTTGATGAGGAGGAGAGATGGGGCGCGCACGTTGCCTACTGGAGGAGCCTCTGTGGGTGGGGTTCGATCGGTCATGTGCCCTTGTACCTCATGGGGACGACAATGGGCCCGTCATCGTCTTGGATGACCCTTATCCCGTCACCGTAATGGGCCTTCAGATGGGATTCGGTCAGCACATCTACGGGGCCGCCGTCGGCGACCACCCGACCACCACTCAGCAGCAGGAGACGGTCGGCATAGCGCCCGGCGAGGGTGAGATCATGAGCCGCGGTGACGACCGTGAGACCCTCGTCTCGCCGCAGCTGATCGACTACATCGAGGACCTCAACGGCGTGACCGATGTCGAGACTGGCCGTCGGCTCGTCGAGGAGCAAGACCGGGGCCTCCTGAGCCAGGGCACGGGCCAGAACCGCACGCTGGGCTTCACCACCGGACAGCGTTCCCAGGGGACGGCGGGCGAACCCGAGCAGGTCGAGTTTCTCCAACGCCAGATAGACAGTCTCGACGTCGTGTTTGGACTCGGCCGCCAGATAGCCGAGATGTGGAGTCCGTCCCAACATCACATAGTCGGCCACCCCCATCTCCTCCGGCAGATGGGGACGTTGAGGCATCCAGGCCACGTCCAGGCCCATGCGCATCTGGCGCCCGCCGAACGACACTTTTCCTTGGAAGGCGACAACACCAACTGCGGTCTTGATCAGCGTGGTCTTCCCTGCCCCGTTGGGACCGATGAGGGCGAGCCATTCGCCATCGGCTACTCCCACCGTGACGGGGCCCAAGACGGTCTTGCCGTCGTAGGAAACCTCGACGTCTTCCCAAACGATCACGTCGGTCCTCTCATGGTCCGCAAGACGAGAAGGAAGAACGGAGCGCCGAAGAAGGCGGTCAGCACGCCGATGGGCAACTCGGCCGGAGCCACCAGGGAGCGGGCGGCGACGTCGGCCAGCATCAGGAACGAGGATCCAAAGAGGATCGAAAGGGGGACGATCACCCGGTAGCTCCAACCGAAGAGGAGGCGGACGGTGTGGGGGACGATGATCCCGACGAACCCGATCAGCCCGCTGACCGAGACCGCCGCCGCTGTGGCGAGGGTGGCCGCGATCACGACCACCGCTCGAACACGACCGACGTCGACTCCAAGGGCACCGGCTTCGTCATCACCGATGCTGAGCACGTCGAGGAGTCGCCGACTCCCGAACATCACCGCGGTGGCGATAACCGCATACGGCAGGAGTTGGAGAACGTCACGCCAGCCGACCGTGACGAGTCGCCCGAGGATCCAGGCGTACACCTCGCGCAGGGTGTCCGAGTTGCGTTGGATGAGATAGGTCTGGATCGCAGTGGCGAACGCGGACACCGCAACGCCGGCGAGGATGAGTGAGGTTGCCGAGCGCCCTCCCACCGAACGTCCCAACGCATAGGTGATCCCCACGGCGGCCATTCCGCCCACGAAAGCGAAAGGGGCGAGCAGGGCCGGCTCCCCTGATACGCCGATGGCAATCGTGGCGCCGAGACCCGAGCCGGCGGCGACTCCAAGCAGGTAGGGGTCGGCGAGAGCATTGCGGAACACACCCTGATAAGACGCTCCGGCCACGGCCAGGACCGCACCCACTATCGCTCCCAATACGACCCTCGGGAGCCGAATCTCGAACAGGATGCTCGTCTGCACGTCGCTGAGACCGGAGTCGAGGGAGACACCGGGCAAGGCGTCGATCAGCGCTCGGGCGACAGACCCCGGGTCGAGGCCCGCCGCCCCCACAGTCGAGCTGAATGCGGCGGCGGCCAGCACCGAGACCACCCCGGCCCCCATCGGGATCCACCCAATCCGGGCGGATGGCGCCTCGAGCGATGTCTCCGGTTCGCTCAACCTTCACTCACATATGAGGCGAGGGCTTCCGAAACCGACTCGGCGAACTCGACGATCCGGGGCCCCCAACGGGAGACGATGTCCGAGTCGAGCTCGACGACGTTGCCCTCCTGCACCGCTGTCAGGACGTCCCATCCGGGTCGGGCCGCCACCGTCTCCGCCGACTCTCCGTACAGGGTGTTGGCCAGGAAGATCAGGTCGGGATCGGCGCCGACGATGTACTCGTTGGAGAGTTGGGGGTACCCGAAGGCTGATCCATCCTCGTCGGCGGGGTCGGCGATGTTCTCGAGGCCGAACATCGCGTAGATCCTGCCGATGAATGTGCTCGAAGTCGCCGTATAGAAGGTGTTGTCGACCTCGTGGTAGTAGTCGGTCCCTTCAGGAGCCTCGGGGGCGTCGGCAACAGCTCGCTCGATGCCGGACTCGATGGCCTCGTTCACCTCCGCTGCCATCTGGTCCAGGCCGGTCACCCGACCGAGTGCATCGATTTGACGATAGGTGTCCTCGAGACTCATCGCCGCGTTGAAGAAGATCACGGGAACACCGGCGGCTTCGAGCGCTTCGGCGAGTCCGCCGGGCTCGAACCCGATGACCACCAGGTCCGGATCGTAGGACAGGATGGCCTCGACGTTGGGGGTGAACCCGGAGAGGTCGGTCATCGGCGCCTCCTCGGGGTAATTGGACTGCTCGTCGACCGCCACTACCAGCGGACCGGCCCCGATGGCAAAGAGCATTTCGGTTGCCGTGGAGGAGAGCGAGATGATCGCCGTCGGTGCCTCCTCGATCGTGACAGCTCCGTTGTCGGCTTCGATCACGACCGGGAACCCCGGATCGTCGACGGTAGTGGAGCCGGTATCAACCAGCTCTGTCGTGACAGGACCTCCGGTCGTGGTCGTCCCAAGATCGTTGCCGGCGGTACCGCACGAGACAACGATCAGCACCAGGGTCAGGAGTGTTGCACTCCGTCTCATAAGAAACATCCTCCGTGTCTGGAGGATGAAGCGGGTCTGCGGGCGACCCTTGCGCCCACGGGTCCGTCTTCATCCGAGACGTATACGTGGCCCTGGGCTCAGGCGACCTGGCTCGTACCTCGATCGTGGACCGAGATCTTCACAGTTGCGGGACAGCGTCGGGTTCCAACCGACTTCGCTGCACCCCGGGCACCCGCCCTCTTTGGCGGGTACGGGAAGAGTAACAAGTAGAACGTAGAAAGTAGAGGGTAGAGGCAGGAGAGGACTGCCTACCTGCCCCACCCCGGGGTCTCCACACCCTCTACTCGATGCTCTCTACTGCGAGCGGAGCGAGCTCTGCTAGCTGACGTCTTCGGTGCGCACACCGAGGGTGATGTCGATCGTGATCTCTTCGCCGTCGCGGAGGATCAACACCTCCACCGTGTCACCGGGCTGATGGGTCCTCACCTGTGCCACGAGGTCCCTCCAACCGAAGATCGGGATACCTTCCAGTCCGATGACCACGTCGTCGGTTTGGAGCCCGGCTTCCGCGGCTGCGGAGTCGTCGACCACCCTCGTGATGAGGGCTCCGGCCTGACCTTCGGTGTTCACGTCGTCGCCCTGGACACCGAGGAAGGCCGTTTCGATCGGCTCGTCGGAGACGATGGCATCGGCATACGTCGTGGCGATGTCCGCCGGCACTGCGAACCCGACTCCGTCATTGGCGCCGCTGTCGGTGAAGATCGAGACGTTGATGCCCAGCACCCGTCCCTGACGATCCACGAGCGGACCGCCCGAGTTGCCCGGGTTGATGGCGGCATCGGTCTGAACCATCGCCGAGCAGCTGAACTCACCACTGTCAGGACGTACCGAGCAGTTGGTCTGGTCCACCGCCGAGATGATTCCGGCGGTGACGGTCGACTCGAGGCCCCAGGGGCTTCCCACAGCTATTGCGGTCTGACCGACACGCGGCTTCTCGGTGACGAAGGTCGCCGGAGTGAGATCTTCTCTTTCCACCGCGATGACAGCGATATCGACCTCGGGAGTCGTGCCGAGAACCGTCCCACTCACCTGATCACCGTCGATGAACCTGACGCGCACGGTCTCGGAGTTCTGCACGACGTGGGCGGCGGTGATGATGAGACCATCTTCGTAGATGACCCCCGAGCCCACTCCAGTCTGGGTCTGGATGTGAACGACCGAGGGAAGGATGATCTCAGCGGCGTCGGCGACCGGCTCCTCGCTCTCCGGTCCGGAAGGCATCGCGACGTCGACCTCCTCAGGGAGGGTCGTCGTGCCGCTCTCGTCGGTCACGGCCTCTTCGAGGGAGTCGGGGTAGACCCAAATGATCCCGATGACGACGAGGGCAACAGCGCCGAAGAACAGGAGTGCCGACAGCCAGCCGGGCAGACGACTGCGTTCCTGGATTGTCCGCTCATCAGTCAAGGTCTGACCTCCTGACCCGGAGGTTACGGCCGGGTCGTTAATGGACCACTAAGACATTTATTAAGTATCGGTAAAGGGTGACGAGGTGGGCGGGTGGCCATCTCGGCCGTTCTCCGGCAACCAGACCACCATCGTCGTACCGACGCCATCCTTACCCGAAAACGCAGCCAGCGACCCACCGTGACCCTCGGCGATCTGGGTGACGATCGAGAGACCCAACCCGATTCGCGCCCCGGGCTCGTCGGGGAGCCCCGCTCCCGCATCACGCACACCGAGCCAAGCCCATCCACCGATCGAACCGCTCCCCACCTCGACGACCGAGCCCGGAGGGGCCGCCGCGATGGCGTTGTCCACCAGGTTGGAGAGGGCGCGATCCAGCGCGATCTCCACCGCAGAGACGGCCACGTCTTCACCGACGGCCCTGACCTCGACCTGCTTCCTCGCAGCGATCGGAGCGAAGTCGTCGGCTTTCGACCGGGTCAACTCGCCGAGCCTCACGGTCACTGCCTGCGCCCTACCGGTCTGCAATCGAGCGGAGGCGAGCAGATCGTCGATCATCTTCGACATCGCCTCGGCGTTTCGTTTGATGACGGCGCCCGCCTGCTTCCAGTCCTCGAGGTCTGAGGCGGGGTGGTCGGCGACGAGCTCGACGTTGGAGCGGATCACCGCCAGCGGGGTCCGCAGATCGTGACTGGTGTCGGCCAGGAAACGTCGTTGGCTCGTGAAGGCGGCGTCGAGACGCTCCAGCATCTCGTCGAAGGTGTCACCGAGACGTTTCAGCTCGTCGTCGGGGCCGACAAGCCCGATCCGTCGGCTCAGGTCCGAAGCCTGTATCTCGCGGGCCACGGTGGTGATCTCCCCGACCGGCTTGAGCACACGGCCCGACATGATCCAGCCGACGACGATGCTGAGCAGAAAGAGGACCGCGACGGCGATCAGTGTGAAGGTCGTCACCTGACTGAGGACAATGTCGGCGTAGATCGACTCGATGGCTCGGATCTCGACCTCCTGGTAGGCGGGCAACTCGAAGACCCGCCCCGAATCGAGAACGACCTGCCTCCCCTCCCAGAGATGGGTCATCATCTCGTCCGAGTACAGACCCCTCCGCACGGCGAGATAGACGAGACCGAGCAGTGCCCCGCCGAGGCCGAAGACCAGAGCCGAGTACTGGACGGAGAGGCGGAACCGAATCGAACGCCATCCCGGCAACTCAGTCCCCCTCCAGCCGGTAACCGCGCCCGGGCACCGTCGTGATCAGAGGTGGATCACCCAGCTTCTTACGCAAGTTGCTGACTGTGACCCTCACGACGTTGGTCAGGGGATCGGTCATCTCGTCCCAGACGTGCTCCAGCAGATGCTCCTGGCTCATCACCGCCCCGGCGTTGGCCATGAAGTAGTGGAGCAAAGCGAACTCCTTGGCAGTCAGATCGAGATGCTCTCCGTCCCGACTGGCGACGAAGCGAGCATCATCGAGTTCTAACGGTCCGACGGTGATCACCGGATCGCTGTGGGTGTCACGGCGAACCAGGGCCCGCACTCGAGCCGACAGCTCGGCAAAGGCAAACGGCTTGACCAGGTAGTCGTCGGCACCCGAGTCGAGCCCCATCACCCGGTCGTCGACGTCGTCTCGTGCAGTGAGCATGAGTATCCGGGGTCGGTCGCCTTCGAAGGTCGGCAGATGCCCGGACACGACATCCCGGCACAACTGGAGACCCGAGCCGTCAGGGAGATTCCAATCGAGGACGACGACGTCGTACCCGGCGGAGCGCAGCTTCACATCGGCTTCGACTGATCCCAGTGCGACATCAACCGCATGACCATCACGCCGCAACCCGCGGGCGATCACGTCGGCGAGGTCGGGCTCGTCTTCGACTACGAGGAGACGCACAACGCTCCAAAGTAGACCCAGCAACGTAATCGGCGAATAAACCGGGAAATCGACATGCCCGGAGCAAGTATGGACTCTCGACCTATACGCGAGCTGAAACCTCTTGCCGAGACTACGAGTCGGAGTTATCGATGGTCGTGACATTCATCACCCAGAACCCGGACGGGTTCCACACTTACACCGGACATGTCGTCAGCCGGGGACCTTCCACGATCGTGGTTCTTCTCACCGAGCCCTTCGGCCTGGCGGGCCGTTCGGTGCAGTTCCCGATCAGCGAGGTCGTCGAGGAAAGAGTGATCTCTGCCTAGACCCGGACCGAGTCAGGGATAGGCTGATCTCATGTTCCTCGAAGGCTCGATCCTCACCACCCTCGCCATCGTCGGCGGCGTCGGGGCTGTCGCTGGTCTGATCGGCGGTTTCTTCGCGTCGGCCGACAACCTGTTCGGAACGCTGTTGATGGGCATCATCGGCGGTATCGCCCTCGCCGCGATCTTCCGAATCGGCGGTGCCCCGGCGATCTACGGTGTGGGCTCGGAGAACTTCTCCCTGGTATGGGGGGCGGTCGGGGGCCTGATCCTCGGCTTCGTGGTCGGTCGATCCAACGTCTGACCGCTTTCTAGTGCTGTAGATCCGATATACCGGAGCTAGGGCGAACATAAGGGGATCTGGGAGCTTGACGCCGGGAATCGGCTCAGTAGCTTCAGTGGACCGCGACCGATGCCGCCGACGGGAGCAACCAAATCCTTCGTCTGGTGGCGCAGGGCGCCAATGGGGTCAGAGCAATCCTGTTCGACGATGGCGGTTCCATCGCCTGCGGGAGTGTGGACATCCCGGTCATCGGGATCGGCGAAGGTACCGTGACCGGAGACGATCTGACGATCGACTATCGCGTCAAGTGCCTCAACGGCACACCTGCTGCGCCGACGACTGTCGTCTCCACGCTGCAGCCAGACGGCACGCTCACTGAGAACATCACGGCCAGCGTCTGGACCCGCTGACCACAGTGACTCCGCGAAACCCGAGAGAGCCCCACTCGTACCGCGCGCAGGGCTCTCGTTTCGAATCCGGGATGTGTTCGAGCTACCGGTCCAGCCGGCAGCGCCGGCCTGCTATCCGATGGCGCCGGCGGCGGCCATGTTCAGCTCGATGAGACGGTTCATCTCGACCGCGTATTCCATCGGCAGCTCCTTGATGATCGGCTCGATGAAACCGGCAACGATCATCGATGTGGCCTGATCCTCGGTCAAACCCCGAGACATGAGATAGAACAGTTGGTCCTCGCCGACCTTGGAGACCGTGGCCTCGTGGCCGATCTCGGCGTCGTTCTCCTCGATCTCCATGTATGGGTAGGTGTCGGACCTGCTGTCCTCGTCGAGGATCAAGGCGTCGCACCGAACGAAGCTCTTGGCGTTCTCCGCACCTGGCTCGACCCGGACCAGACCGCGGTAGCCGGCACGACCCCCACCCTTGGAGATCGACTTGGAAACGATGGTCGAGGTGGTGTCGGGGGCGGCGTGGACCATCTTCGCTCCGGCATCCTGATGCTGGCCGTCACCGGCGAAGGCGATCGAGAGCACCTCACCGTGCGCACCAGGTTCCATCAGCCACACGGCCGGGTACTTCATGGTCAGCCGTGAGCCGAGGTTGCCGTCGACCCATTCCATGGTGGCGTTTCGGTAGGCGGCAGCTCGCTTGGTCACCAGGTTGAACACGTTGTTCGACCAGTTCTGGATGGTCGTGTAGCGACAGCGCCCGCCCTCCTTGACGATGATCTCGACGACCGCCGAGTGCAGCGAGTCAGTCGTGTAGGTCGGGGCCGAGCATCCCTCGACGTAGTGCACGTAGGCACCCTCGTCGACGATGATCAGAGTCCTCTCGAACTGGCCCATGTTCTCGGAGTTGATCCGGAAGTAGGCCTGGAGGGGCTGGTCGACGTGGACACCCGGAGGCACGTAGATGAACGACCCGCCCGACCAGACCGCCGAGTTGAGGGCGGCGAACTTGTTGTCGTTGGGCGGGATGATCGTCCCGAAGTGCTCCTTGACGATCTCGGGGTACTCGCGGACAGCGGTGTCCATGTCGGTGAAGAGGACCCCGAGCTTCTCCAGATCCTCCCGGTTGCGGTGGTAGACCACCTCCGACTCGTACTGTGCTGTGACACCGGCGAGATACTTCCGCTCCGCCTGTGGGATGCCCAGCTTCTCGTATGTCTCCTTGATGGAGTCCGGGACCATGTCCCAGTCCTTCTGCTGCTCACCCTCGGGCTTCACGTAGTAGTAGATGTCGTCGAAGTCGATGGTGTTCAGCGCACCACCACCACCCCACTGCGGGATCGGCTTGCGCAGGAAGCGCTGGTAGGCCTTGAGGCGGAAATCGAGCATCCACTCCGGCTCGCCCTTCATCGCGGACATGTCACGGATGACGTCCTCGTCGAGACCCTTGCGGGGGGCGAAGGCGAGGGTGACCTCGTCTCTCCAGCCGAGCTGGTAGGCGCCTAGATCGATATCAACTGTTGCCACTGGCAATCACCTCGAATAAACCTGTTTCACATCCATTACAACAGCCATCGGGGCTGGTGAATTTCCACTATCCGGATAGGGGAATCCTAGGTCGTGGGCGCCGTTGCGTAAAACGCATCCACCATCCCGCGGTCCGTTCGAGCGCACCACCACTATTTTGTGACCCATGCCTCTGATCGTCGTGGGAGCCGACACGCCGGCCGGCGAGACACTCCTGAGCAGGTTCGATCGGCCGGAACGAGAGATCCGGGTGTTCGTCTCAGACGAGGCCACCGGTCTCGAGATGAAGCAGCGCGGCTTCAAGGTGGCCACCGGCGACGTCTCCGATGAGAGCCACGTCGAGGCGGCTGCTTTCCGTTGTTTCTCCGCCGTGTTGATAGCCGAGGCGGCCAGCGATCGCAGAGACCGCTCCTTCGCTTCCAGTCCTGAAAACGTTCTGCAGGGCTGGGCGAGGGCGGTGAGCAACTCCGCGGTCGCCCGGGTGATCTGGGTCACCGACGTCGAGCCCCCGCCGACCACAGTCCCGGAGACGGCCCGCGTCGATCCGTCAGATCCGGGTTTTGCCGAGACGGTCCTGGCCCTCGACGAGGCTCATTCGATCTCATAGTCGAGTTCGATGAGCCTCGACTCCAGTTCCACCTGAACAGCCCGCTCATAGGCCTCGACGAGAAGATGGTACGCATTGAGGGCGCGGCCATTCCGCCGCAACTCGAAATGGGTGTGAGGCGTCGTCCCCTCCGCATTCCCCGAGTCTCCCACCCAGGCGATGAGTTGACCTGCCACGACACTCGCCCCTTCCTCGAGACCAGGTGCAACTGTGAGGTCCCAGGATGCCTTGCCATCGTCGGTCCCCGGGTTGTCGTTGTTGAGATGGAGGTAGTAGCTCTCCCAACCGTCTCCGTGATCGAGTTTCACGTTGCGTCCGGAGAGATTGTTGATGCCGATGAAGGTCACGACACCGTCGGCGATCGCATAGACCTCGGTCATCCGTGGTGCCAGCAGATCGGTCCCCTTGTGACTGCGTCCTCCGGAGCGGTCGTTCCCAAACGTGTTCGAAAACTCGGTGGGAGCAGTCTCTTGGGGGAAGAAGATCTCGAACGGAGGCACGTCATTGGCTCGAGCAGTAGAAGACATTGCGGGGACGACGACGCCGGCGACCGCTACGGCGACGACGAGGATGAGCGAGCGTGTCAGGACTCGGGAATGCACCAGGGCTCCTTGTCTATGTCGATTCTGGAGGGGGGATGAACTGGGCATCCCGATTGAGCGGGTCACCCTATGGGGACGACTCCGCTATGCCAACAGCGGAGATCTACTGGGGCTCGGGACCTCTCTCGGTCCGCTGCCTCACCGTGAAGCGGAGACGAGACACCGGCTCGCCATCCACCGAGATCACGAACGAGTAGGCGCCCTCGTGCTGGAACCGAAGGTTGTTGAAGGTGAAGGAACGGATCAGCCCGAAGTCCGAGGTGCCCATCGACCGCGGCGGGCTCGACGGCAATCTGATGTCGTGTGACAGTGGCGAGGGCAGCATGGGTTTGCCATCGGCGTCCTGTAACTCGACCGACAGCCTGAGACTCTCAGATTTCCACGATACGGGCACCCGGAGACGCAGCCCGATCGCCAAACTCGGGTGCCTGGCCGGGAACTGACGCACCCAGAGGGTGTCCCAACCACCCCCGAGGATGAACAACTTGCCCCGGACGGCCTGAACCGCGTCCGCCAGCATCGCCACGTCGACGGTTGGGCCCAACGCATCGGGAGGGGACTCCATCACCCACCGCAGGCTAACCGGCGAGGATTGAGCCCAACCCCCCTCCGCCGGTATCGTTCGCTGCGAATACATGACAGAGCCAACTCAAATCGCCCCCGCCGACGGCAAACTCGGCATCCTCACCCCCGGTATGGGGGCCGTGGCAACCACCTTCGTGGCCGGTGTCCTCGCTGCCCGGAAAGGATACGCCCAGCCGACGGGGTCTCTCACCCAACTCTCCCGTATCCGGTTGGGGAAGCGGGACGAGGACCGCAACCCCCTGATCAAGGACTTCGTCCCGCTCGCCGGGCTCGACGACCTGGAGTTCGGTGGTTGGGACCCCTACTCCGACGACGCCTACACGGCCGCGATGAAAGCCGGAGTCCTCGATCCGCGTCATGTCGAGGGCATCGGGGACGAACTGCGGGCGGTAAGGCCGATGCCGGCGGTGTTCTCCTCGAGATGGGTGAGAAACCTCCACGACACCGACCAGGTGAAGACTGGCTCCAACCACATGGACAACGCCGAGGCACTGATGGAGGACATCGACCGTTTCCGCGCCGAGAAGAAGGTCGACCGGCTCGTGGCCGTCTACTGCGGCTCGACCGAGGCCTATGAGGAGCCGAGCGAGGTCCATATGGATCTGGAGAGCTTCGAACGAGGGCTGAAAGACAACGACGAAGCGATCACGCCATCGCAGATATACGCCTACTCATGCCTGAAGATGGGAGTCCCCTTCGCCAACGGTGCCCCCAACCTGACCGTGGACATACCGGCGATGCTCGAACTCGCCGCCGAGGAGAGTGTCCCGGTCGCGGGAAAGGACTTCAAGACGGGCCAGACGCTGATGAAGACCATGATCGCCCCCGGGCTCAAGGCCCGGATGCTCGGGATCAACGGATGGTTCTCGACGAACATCCTGGGCAACCGGGATGGTGAGGTGCTCGACGACCCGGAGAGCTTCCGTTCGAAGGAGGTCTCCAAGCTGGGGGTGCTGGAGCACATCCTCCAGCCCGACCTGTACCCCGACCTCTACGGCGACATCTATCACAAGGTCCGAATCAACTACTACCCGCCCAAGGGAGACGACAAGGAGGGTTGGGACCACATCGACATCTTCGGATGGCTCGGATACCCGATGCAGATAAAGGTCGACTTCCTCTGCAAGGACTCGATTCTCGCCGCACCCATCGTCCTCGACCTGGCGCTGTTCATGGACCTGGCGGCACGCGCCGACAGAAGCGGCATCCAGGAGTGGCTCTCGTTCTATTTCAAGAGCCCGCAGCATGCAGAGTCGATCTACCCGGAGAACGATCTCTTCGTTCAGGCCACCAAGCTGAAGAACAATCTGCGCCACATGATGGGCGAAGACCTCATCACCCACCTGGGCACCGAGTATTACGACGAAGGCTGAGCCGCCACGCCGGATCGTCTTACCCTTGCCGGGATGGACGACCTCGCAATCGGCCGATTGATCATCCCTGGGTCCGAACTAGTGGAGGTCTTCGAGACCTCGGGCGGACCCGGTGGCCAGCACGCCAACCGCTCCGAAACCGCGGTCAGGCTCCGTTTCCACGTCGCGGGCTCTTCGCTGCCCGACGAGATTCGGGAGAGACTCGTCGTCCGGCTCGGCGAGACGGTGGAGGTGTCCGCTGCCGATTCCCGCTCCCAGTTCCGCAACCGGGCGCTGGCGCGACAGCGGCTCCAGGAGAGGCTCGAGAAGGCGATGATCGACCCTCCGAAACGGAAGCGAACCCGACCCACGAGGAAGTCGAGACGTCGCAGACTGGAAGAGAAGCGAGCCCGGGGGGCGACCAAGCGATTGCGCCAGCCTCCGTCCCAAGAAGACTGAGCCGCCGATATTGTCACCACCATGCCCATGACCCCGGAACGTTGGAGCTACATCGGCGACTACGCCGAGGATGTCTTCGGTCGGTATGACGATCATCTGGCTGGTCTGATGGGTCGGGCCGTGGAAGCCGGGCTGCCACCAATCGCGGTCTCGGCCGATGTGGGCCGCCTCCTCAAGATCCTGGTATCGATGACGGAGGGGAGACTCGCCATCGAGTTGGGGACGCTGGCCGGATACTCGGGGATCTGGATAGCTCGGGGACTGGCCGAAGACGGTCGGTTGATCACCGTCGAGTCCGAGGAGGCGCACGCCGACTTCGCGCAGTCGGAGTTCGAGAAGGCCGGGGTGGGCGACAGGGTCACCATCGTCCGTGGCGCAGCCCTCGACGTCTTGCCCGCGATCGCTGCCGCAGTCGGCGACGCAAGTGTGGACTTCGCCTTCGTCGATGCCAGGAAGACCGAGTACGTCGCCTATTACCAACTCCTCAAACCACTGATCAAGCCAGGCGGTCTCTACGTGGCGGACAATGTGTATGCCACCGGTGCCGGATGGATCGACGAGGGGCAGGGCACCGACGAGTTCAACCGTCTCATCGCCGCCGACCCCGACTTCGAAGCGGTGGCGACCCCGATGCGAGAAGGCGTCCTCATCGCCCGCAAGAGCTAGGCGTCGGGGAATACCCCACCCTTGCAGGCGGTTCTCCCCTCGTAGTCTTGAGCCCTCCCGCGGTCACCCAGGAATCAGAAATCGACTACAGCCAGAAGTGGCTGGTCCTCGCCGCCGTCGCTGCCAGCACCATCCTGGCAACCATCGACGCATCGATAGTCAACGTCGCCTTCCCCACCCTCGTCGACGAATTGGGGACGTCGTTCAACATCATCCAATGGGTCGCCCTCGGCTACATGCTGACCATCGCCACGCTCACCATGGGTATGGGCCGTCTCGGCGATGTGGTCGGCAAGAAGAAGCTCTTCGTCACAGGCATCGTCGTCTTCACCGCGGCCTCCGCCGCCTGCGGCCTGGTGCCCAACGTCTCCTGGCTGATCGGGTTCAGGGTGCTGCAGGCGGTCGGCGCCGTGCTGATCCTGGCATTGGGGGCGGCGATCCTCGTCGAAGCCTTCCCACCGAGCGAGCGCGGCAAGTCGTTGGGCTGGATCGGCACCACCGTCTCCATCGGGATCATCACCGGTCCGGTCCTGGGAGGGCTGCTCATCTCCTCGTTCAGCTGGCGTGCCATCTTCTTCATCAACATCCCGGTGGGCATCGTGAGCACCTACCTGGCTTTGCGTTTCGTGCCCAAGACCGCACCCCCACGGGGTCAGCGGTTCGACATCGCCGGGGCAGTCCTGATGAGCATCGCCCTCTTCAGCTTGTCGCTCGCCCTCACCCTCGGCCAGGACGCCGGATTCGGCTCACCGTTGATACTCATCGCATTTGCGGCGTCGCTTCTCTCCGCAGTCGCCTTCGTCCTCGTCGAGTTGAAGGTCGAGTCCCCGATGCTCCAGCTCAGGCTGTTCCGCAGCCCGGTGCTCACCGTCAGCGTCGTCAGTGGCTTCCTGACCTACAGCTGTCTCGCCGCCACGTTCTTCCTGCTCCCCTTCTACCTGGAGGGGGTGTTGGGGTTCGAGGTCGGCCAGGTGGGGCTTCTGCTCGGAGCGGCCCCCCTCATGGTCGGGTTGGTGTCCCCCATCTCCGGAACCCTTTCAGATCGTCTCGGGATCAGGAGGCTCACACTCTTCGGTCTGGTACTGATCGCGACCTCCTACATCGGGTTCATCACCTTCGACGTCGACACCACCGCCCTCCACTACCTGCTCATCGCGGTCCCGCTGGGGATCGGAGTCGGTGTCTTCAACTCCCCCAACAACAGCGCCATCATGGGATCGGTCCCTCCCGAGTACATGGGTATCGGCGGAGGCCTGCTCACGATCACCCGTCTCCTGGGACAGATCACCGGGGTGGCGGTCCTCGGGTCGATCTGGGCGACCAGCGTGGCCGCCGCCGCTGGGGGCTCGCTTCCTCCCGAGGGGGCTTCAGGGGCCGACCCGATTGCCCAGGTAGCGGGGCTTCACACCACCTTCATCGTGGCCGGGGTGATCATGGCCGCTTCGGTGCTGGTCGGAGCGTGGGGGATGAACCAGGAGCGTCGCGACCGCATCGGTCCGTCCGTTGCCGGTGTCGGGGCCTAAGGTCCCGTCCGGCGTTCCCGACCCCGCACCTGTGACATGTTCCTCATCGTTGGCATCTTGATAGGGCTCAATCTCATGGTTCGCGTGGCCCTCGGTGAGACCCGGGAACTGCAGTCGAAGGGATACGCCCGCGCCGGGCGGAGAGTGCCGCTCCGACTCGGCGAGATCATTGGGATCGTCGCCAAGAGTGGAGCGTTCCTGGTGGTGTCAGTCCTGGTCGGTTGGGGGCTCGACGTCCTCTTCGGCTCCACCATCGGTCAGATCTTTGGCTAGCCGTGCTACCGCCACCCGGTCAGGCTTTCCAATCGAAGTCGTCGGGATGGTTCCGACCTCGTGCCACTGCTTCGGCACCAGGAACGCCGGCAGTCGCGCCGAGGCCCAATCGCGGAGAGTCGGTGCCTCACCCACGTAGACACAAACCACCTTCTCTCCCCACTCCGCGTCGGGAACGCCCACCACCACCACCTCCCTCACCCCGGGATGCTGGCGTAACACCGACTCGATCCGCTCGGCGGCCACGTTCTCTCCTCCGGTGACGATGATCGTGTCGGATCGGCCCAGCACCCGCAATGCGCCGTCGTCGGTGATCCCACCGAGGTCGTTGGTGACGAACCAGGGGTCAGGACGGTCCGGCCGACCAAGGTATCCGGGGGACACCTGGGGTCCCTTCACCGCGATGCGGCCATCAGGTCCGATGCGCACCTCCACACCCGGCAGCGGATGGGCCTCATAAGCCAGAGGCGCATCGAGGCGCAGGGTCGCCACCTGACCGAAGGTCTCGGTCATCCCGTATGTCGGGAGGACGGGCAGCCCGGAATCGACAGCCCTCTCCAGCAGGCCGGGAGGAATCGGGCCACCTCCGACCAGGACAGCTCGCAAACCGGAAAAGGGCCCGTGTTCGACCAGTCTGGCCAACATGGTGGGCACGACGGACACCATCGTCACCGGGCCACGCATGGCCGATGCGAATTCGGATGAGTCGAATCCAGAAAGCAACGTCACCGAGCCGCCTGTGTATGCCTGACGGACGATGATGGAGAGACCTCCCACGTGATGCAGCGGCATCGCCAGCAGCCAGTCGTCGTCGGCGTCGTGACCGAGATGCTCCGCCGACGCCGACGCCGCCGCCATCAGGTTGCCCATCGTCAACCGGACTCCCTTTGGTGGCCCGGTCGTGCCTGACGTGAACACCACCAGATCGGCGTCTCCAGGCTCCGTCGTCTCGGACCCGGGGCCCACGACGGTGGCACCCCCTCCGGAGATGCCGGCGATGACGTCGAAGACCGAGTCGGGCCACAACGAGAGCTGCATCGATCGTGGATGGTCGACGAGCCGGGACTCCACTTCCCGCACGGCCTCCCCGTAGGTCCAGGTCTCGTCGCCTGCCCTCAAGAAGACCCGGTCCGGGTCGGCCTGCCGCATCCATTCGATCACAGGGGCGATTCTGCCCCTTATGCTCCCCAGTCGTGGTTTCTCAGACATTCGACCCCTCGGCCTGGGACGTGGTCCCCGGCTTCGACTTCACCGACATCACCTATCACCGCGCCCGAGACACCGGTGTGGTCCGGGTGGCGTTCGATCGCCCGGAAGTTCGCAACGCGTTCCGCCCTCACACCGTCGACGAGCTCTATTCGGCACTCGACCACGCCCGCCAGAGCAGCGACGTCGGCTGTGTCCTCCTCACCGGGAACGGGCCCAGCCCCAAAGACGGCGGTTGGGCTTTCTGCTCGGGTGGGGATCAGAGGATCAGAGGCAGAGACGGATACAAGTACACCGAGGGTGACGAGATCGACCCTGCCCGCACGGGTCGGCTCCACATCCTGGAGGTGCAGCGTCTGATCCGGTTCATGCCCAAGGTGGTGATCTGTGTCGTCCCGGGGTGGGCGGTCGGTGGAGGCCACAGTCTCCACGTCGTGTGTGACATGACGATCGCCTCGCGTGAACACGCCGTGTTCAAACAGACCGATGCCGATGTGGCGTCCTACGACGCCGGTTACGGCTCCGCCTATTTGGCCAGGCAGATCGGGCAAAAGCGGGCCCGGGAGGTCTTCTTCCTGGGTCGCGACTACTCGGCCCAGGAAGCCTTCGAGATGGGCATGGTCAACGCCGTCGTACCCCATGAGGAGTTGGAGGAGGTCGCCCTGGAATGGGGACGTGCGGTGGTAGCCAAGAGCCCGATGGCGCAGCGGATGCTCAAATTCGCCTTCAACATGATCGACGACGGTCTGGTCGGCCAGCAGATCTTCGCGGGGGAGGCGACCCGACTCGGTTACATGACCGACGAGGCCCAGGAGGGCCGCGACTCGTTCCTGGAGAAACGCCGGCCCGACTACGGCGATTTCCCGTGGCACTATTGAGGTCTTGACCCCCCTCCACGCCTGGAAGACGGCGGCACGTGTCCATACCCTCCCGGCGGCAGTGGTCCCCGTGGTGGTGGGGGCTGGCCTCGCCTACGGAGAAGGGGTCTTCCGCGGGGACTCGTTCATCTGGGCGCTGCTGGGGGCGGTGGCGATCCAGATCGCCGCCAACTTCGCCAACGACGCCTCCGACGCCCGGCGTGGCGCCGACAACGAGGACCGGCTGGGACCGCCGAGGATGGTCGCTCTCGGCATCATCAGTGCGCGGCGGATGTGGGTGGCGACCTGGATGGCGATCGTGGTGGCCGCGGTGGCCGGGCTCTTCCTGACCCTGATCGCAGGCTGGATCGTGCTCGTCATCGGTGTGGCTTCCGTAGTGGCCATGCTCGGGTACGTGGGCGGGCCGACGCCATATGGCTACCGAGGTCTGGGCGAGGTCTTCGTGTTCGTGTTCTTCGGGCTCGTGGCAACCGTCGGCTCTCGTTACGTGCACGACGGTTCTGCCCCGCTCTCAGCGTGGTTGTTGGCGATCCCGATCGGGATGCTGGTCAGCGCCATCCTCGTCGCCAACAATCTCCGGGACATCGACACCGACCGCGACACCGGCAAACGGACACTTGCCGTCCTCCTCGGCCGCGACCGAACGAGAACCCTGTTCTCCGCCCTCGTCTACGGGGCTTTCGCCGCCATCGCCGTCTTCGCCACCGTGGGATGGACCCCCACGTCCACCCTGTTCTCATGCTTTCTGATCGCCTACGCCACCGTCCCGGTGCGAATCGTCTACGCAAAGACCGACGGGCCCGCCCTGATCAGAGCGCTCAAGGCCACAGCCCGCCTCCATCTCTGGGTGGGAGTGGCCTTGGCCGCGGCCGTGGCTTTCGTACCGTGAAACCGCAGGCCTGTGGGGAGGCGTCCAATAACCCATGAGGAGAATCGTCTTGTTCTCAATGCTCGCGCTCGTCACCGCGGCCTGCCTCGGCTCCGACTTCGCCGACAGTCTCCAAGGTTCGTGGGAGCTGGCCTCCGGCACCGTCGACGGTGAGGAGATCCCACTCCTCGACTCGCATCCGATCACCATCCAATTCGACGGTGATCAGGTCAGAGGCACCGCTGCGTGCAACACCTACTTCGGCGGATACGAGTTGTCCCAGTCGCGGATCAGCTTCGACGCTCTTGCGTTGACCGAGATGGGCTGCTTTCCGGACCAGGTGATGAGGGCGGAGGCGATGTACGCCGATGCCATCAGTCGGGTCGATTCTGTCTCCCTCGACGGGGACCTGACACTGAGCGGGGAGGGTGTGGAACTGGTATTCGACGCCTCGGACCCGGCACCGGATGCCGAGCTCAACGGAACCGTGTGGGTTCTCGACAGCCTGATTCGAGGTGACTCGGTTTCGACGCCGGTGTCGGGATCCCGGGCCACTATCGAGTTCTTCTCCGACGGGTCAGTGCTGGGAGACACCGGATGTCGTCCTTTCTCCGGCCAGTACACGGTTTCGGGCCGCGAGGTGGCCGTCACCGAGATCACAGCCGACGGTCACGAGTGCGAACCCGGATACGCCGACCAGGACCAGCACTTTCTCGACACAATCGGAGACGGATTCCGGGTGGACATCGATGGTCGCAGACTCACCTTCTGGAGTCGGGGCGACATCGGGCTCGTATTCATCTCCGAATCATGACGGTTTGAGCTTCCCGGGCCCGGGGTAAGGGAGACGCCCACCCGCGTCCGAAAGGAATGGAACTGTGAGAACTGGTGGAATCGGAGGAAGTCTCTTTCTCGTGGCACTCGGTGCGATCCTGTATTGGGCCGTTACGGTCGAAGGCGAGGGTTTCAACATCAACACCATCGGTCTGATCCTCATGATCGTCGGTGCCGTCGGGCTCATCCTGACGCTGCTGATGACGGCCAACGCTGAGAGGACCGCTCGTGAGGACAGAGGCGTCACCATCGTCGAGCGTGATTGACCGTCTCCTGGAACTCGAAGACGGGTTCTGGAGCGCAGCAGGTGACGGCAACTTCTACCGGGAGCACATGGCCCCACAAGGGCTTTGCGTGCTCCCGGTGGGCATTCTGGACAAGGACGAGACCGTCGCCGCCGTCGAGCAGGCAGAGCCGTGGGCCGAGTTCAAGCTCCACGACATCACAGCGATCGACCTCGGTGACGACGAGGCCGCGGTCTGCTATCGGGCCGAAGCATTCCGCGAGGATGAATCCCCCCGTTACACCGCCCTCATCTCTTCGGTCTACACCCGGGTTCGTGGCGAGTGGAAACTGTCCCTCCACCAACAGACGCCACTAAACGACCCTTTGACCTGACCTCGTCGGCCGACAACTGGCTTTACGGCGATGAGCCTGGCGTAGTGTCGACGCACCCCCCGACGGGGCAGCAGGCGAAGGGGACACGATGAAGGTAG
>CAZZIG010000022.1:0-4995 GCA_964653975.1 uncultured Acidimicrobiaceae bacterium | reverse complement strand
GAAGTCACCCAGTTCGTGGGGTGGATCCCCCCGGGTCGGGCTCCCACGCACTACCACCTCTACGACGAGGTCATGTACATCCTCGACGGGGAGGGTGTGCTCCACCTCGAAGGCCACCCCGACACGCCGATCTCGACCGGCACCTGCATCCATCTCCCGCCGCCTGTCGAGCACTGTGTCGAGAACACGGGCGACAGGCCGCTGAGAGTCCTCGGTGTGTTCCACCCTGCGGGGAGCGCCGCCGAGGCGTACGAAGAGACCGACAACGGACAATGAAGGGACGAGACACTTGAGACGAACCTCGATATGGAGGCTGACGGCCACGTTGCTGGCCCTCTCCCTGGTAGTCGCCGCTTGCGGCGACGACACGGGTGGGGACACCACCACGACGGCCGGGGCCACCGACACCACCCAGGATGCGACACCGACGACTGAAGGTGACGTCACCACAACCGAGGGCGCCCAGCCGGTTGACACCTGCGAGGCGACCGTGGGCTTCATGGGGCCGGTCACCGGGCCCGTGGCCTTCATCGGCGAAGTCCAGCTGAACTGGTTCAACTACGCCCTCGACACGTTCAACGAGCAGTCGGGCTACGACCTGCAGATGGTCGAAGGCGACAACCAGTTCGACACCGCCCAGAGCGCGACACTGGCCCAGCAGTTCCTCGACAATGCGGACATGGTGGCCGCCGTCGGACCTGCCGGTAGCGACCAGGTCGACGCCGCGGGTGCGGTCTACGAGGCCGGCGACCCGAACTTCACGTTCGTCTCGCCCTCCTCGACGCGCGCTGGGATCACTGCCCTGTACACGGGGATGTTCCGGACGGTCCCGACCGATGACGACCAGGGCCCGACCACAGCCGACTTCCTCATCGGCCAGGGCGCCCAGAACGTATTCATCGTCGACGACCAGTCGTCTTACTCGGTCGGCTTGGCCGACTCCGTCGAGGACAACCTGGGAGCCGCCGACGTCACCGTGGCCAGAGAGTCGGTGTCACAGGACGTGACCGACTTTTCGGCGCTGGTGGGAACCATCCCCGACGAGGCCGACTTCATCTACCTACCGTGGCAGGTGGCGGCCAACGGCCAGATCTTCGCCAACCAGATGGCGGAGCAGGGCAAGGAAGCCGTGATCTTCGGCTCGGACGGCATGGACTCGGACGACTTCACCCAGGCCGGCTCATATATCGCCGCATTTGCGCCCGATATCGCCGCCATCGAGGGCTCACAGACCGTGCTCGAGGGATACCTGGAGCAGTACGAGGACACCAATACCTTCGGTCCCCCGGTCTACGCCGCTGCGATGGTGATATTCGAGGCCATCGACCGGGTGTGCCAGACCGGGCAAACGCCCGATCGGGCCAACGTCCAGGCCGAAGTGCGCAACACCGATCAGGCGGAGTCGATCCTCGGCTCGCCGATCTCGTTCACCGAGGATGGGGACCTGGCCGAAGGCCGGTTCTTCATCTTCCAGATCCAGGAGGACGGGTCGAAGACACTGGTCCAGTAGACACCGCGCGCGTAATCCCAAGGCGAGGGTTGGCACAGCACTCCCATGGAGTTCTTCCTCCAACAGACCGTCAACGGTCTGACACTGGGCAGTGTCTACGCGCTCATCGCCTTGGGGTACACAATGGTCTACGGGGTGCTGAAGTTCCTGAACTTCGCCCACGGCGAGGTCTACATGTTCGGCGCCTTCGCCGGTTACGGAGTGCTGACGGTCCTGGGCGGGCCGTCAGCACTCGTGGTACCTGTCTGGCTAGCGATCACACTCATGTTCGTGGCGGCCATGGCGGTCGCCACGGGCATCGGTGTCGGTCTGGAGCGTTTCGCCTACCGCCCGCTGCGGAGGGCGTCGCGTCTCGCCCCGCTGATCAGCGCCATCGGCGCCTCCTTCTTCCTCCAGGCGGCGGCCCTCCTCTTGTTCACCGCCAACTCCCGGAGCTATGACGCTCCGACACTGATCCCCATTCAGTCCGGGTTGTCGGTTGGCCCCATCGACATCTGGTCCGTACGCATCCTGGTGATCGTCACGGCAGTGGTCTTGATGATCCTGCTCACGCTGTGGGTCAACCGCAGCCGGGCGGGCAAGGCAGTGAGGGCGGTCTCATTCGACACCGAGGCCGCGGCGATGATGGGGGTCGACGTCGACCGCGTCATCGTGATCACGTTCATCATCGGCTCCGCGCTGGCTGGGGTCGGCGGGGTGATGGTGGGGCTCGTCTTCGGGCGGATCTTCCACCTGATGGGTTTCATCGCCGGGCTGAAGGCGTTCACGGCCGCCGTCGTCGGCGGTATCGGGAGCATCCCCGGAGCGATGCTCGGCGGTCTGCTCATCGGGTTCGCGGAGGCCTACACCACCTCGTACATCTCCTCCACGTTTCAGAACCTGATCGTGTTCGGGCTGCTGATCGTCTTCCTCCTCGTCCGACCCCACGGATTCCTCGGCCGACCCGAGCTGGCCAAGGTGTAATGCCCCTCCTGACGACATTTACCGGGCTCAGAACGGCCATCGACACCCCCGGCTGCGTCCTCGTCCTTGATGCACGCTCCGAGTGCGCCTGCGTCCTGCGTCCTTGCCGGATGACGCCGCTGGCTCGCTCTGAGCCTCGCCAACGTCATCACGAGGAGCATTGATCATGTCTCAGATCGGAGTTGACCGTTGGGTCGAGGAGTCGGAGAGCCGCCAGCAGCAGTACTCGGGCTGGACCGCCCCGGCGCGGAGAGCGTTCGACAAGGTCCGGCCGGGCTGGCGACTGGCCCTGTTCCTCGGTCTGGCGGCGCTGTATCCCCTCCTGGTGAGTCCGAGCGGGGTGAGGATCGGGATCACCGTCCTGATCCTGGCGATGCTGGCCCTCGGGTTGAACATCGTCGTCGGCTGGGCAGGTCTGCTCGACCTCGGATATGTCGCCTTCTACGGTTTCGGGGCCTACTTCTACGCCATCGTCTCCTCCGACCAGCTACCGGCCCACTGGCCGACCTGGGTGGCGATCCCGGTCGTGGTGGCAGCGACCGCCCTCCTCGGGGTGCTGCTCAGCCTGCCTTCCCGCCGCCTCGTCGGCGACTACCTGGCGATCATGACCCTGTTCTTCGCCCAGGTCTTCGTCGAGATCGTGCGCAACTTCTCACGGTTGCCCGGCGAGCCCACCGACCTGACCGGCGGGCCGAATGGCATCACCGGCGTCGACCCCTGGACCTTGTTCGGCTTCACCTTCAACACGTTCAACCGGAACTTCTATCTCCTGTTGGGGCTGCTCGGCCTCCTCATCGTCGGGCTGTACCGCCTCAACGACTCCCGCACCGGGCGGGCATGGCGGGCGCTGCGTGAGGACACCCTCGCCGCCGAGCACATGACAACCCCCGTGAACCGTCTCAAGATGCTCGCCTTCGCGGTGGGGGCCGCCATCGCCGGGCTCAGCGGCACGATCTTCGCCGCGGTTCAGGTCGGGGTCTTCCCCAACAACTTCATGCTTGTGTTCCTGATCACCGTCTATGCCGCCCTGATCCTCGGCGGCCTCGGCTCGATACCCGGAGTCGTCGTCGGTGCCATCGCGGTGGCCTTCACCCCGGAGATCCTCCGCAATCCCGGCGCCGCCGGATGGCTGTTCTACATCGGTCTCCTCGCCCTGCTGCTCGTCACACTGAAGAAACGGCCGATGGTGGCGGCGGTGGTGGGCGGTGTCGTCGCCTTCGGCTACCTGTTGCGTGCCGCCTCCCTGGGGATCTGGGGCGAGACGATCCTCGGGGTCCCCAACGACACCTTCACAGGCGGTTTACTCGACGGCTGGCTGTTGATCCTCGGCGAGCACCAGGACATGGCCAGCAACTACGCCTTCGTCCTCGCCGTCGTGGGCGTGCTGGGGGTGATCGTCACCAGGGGATGGTGGCGGGTGGTGGTGCTCATCCCCACCATCTACCTGGCCGTCTTCGTCTGGGAGAACAAGCTGGCCCTGCAACCGAGCATCACCCGCCAGCTCCTCTTCGGAGGGGTGTTGATGGTCATGATGGCGGTGCGGCCTCAGGGGCTCCTCGGCACGCGGCGGGTGGAGATCACATGAGCGCACCGATACTCGAACTGCGTGGTCTCACCAAGACGTTTGGAGGGCTCACCGTGATCCGGGACCTCGAGATGACGGTCGGCACCGGAGAGATCGTCAGCGTGATCGGCCCCAACGGCGCCGGCAAGACCACCCTGTTCAACATGATCAGCGGCATCTACCAGCCCGATGCCGGCGACATCCTCCTGGACGGGTCCAGCATCGTCGGATCCTCACCCGACCAGATCGCCAGCCTGGGCGTGGCCCGGACCTTCCAGACCCTGCGTGTCTTTCTCAACATGACCGTCAGGGAGAACGTCATGGCGGCCACTTATGGTGCGACCAAGACCCGGATGTGGCAGTCGGTCCTGCGCACTCCGGCGGCGAGACGGGAGGAGGCGGAGGTCCGCGAGCTCGCCGAGGAGAAACTGGCCTTCTTCGGCGACCGTCTCATGGGCTATCGCTGGGACCAGCCCGCCTACAGCCTCTCCTACGCCAACCGACGTCGTCTCGAGATCGCCCGGGCGATGGCAACCAACCCGCGCTTGTTGATGCTCGACGAGCCCGCCGCGGGCATGAACCCGGTCGAGACCCACGAGATCACCGAGTTGATCGGTCGGCTCCGGGAGGAGGCCGGCTATTCGATCCTGGTGATCGAGCACGACATGCACGTGGTGGAGGGGATCTCCGACCGGGTGATCGCCCTGGACCACGGTGTGAAGATCGCCGAAGGGTCGTTCGAGTCGGTGGCCGAGGACCCGGCGGTGATCGAGGCCTATCTCGGATACGGTGCGGCGAGGTCGAAGTGAGCGAGAACGGGCCCCTGCTCGCCTTACGAGATGTCAACACCTACTACGGGCAGATCCACATCCTCCAGGGCATCTCGATGGAGATACGGCCCAGTGAGCTGGTCTGTCTCCTCGGGGGCAACGCCTCGGGTAAGTCGACCACCCTCAAG
>CAZZIG010000021.1:0-33324 GCA_964653975.1 uncultured Acidimicrobiaceae bacterium | reverse complement strand
CTTCTCGGAGCCCTGATGAAGCGTCTCGGGCAGCCTCCGGTAGTGGGTGAGCTCCTCGCCGGCGTGGTCCTCGGGCCCTCCCTCTTCGGTCTGGTCCTCCCCCGTGCACACGACTGGGTCTTCCTCGCCGACCCGCTAGTCAACTCGGCGACATTCGCCCTCGCCTGGCTCGGTGTCGTGTTCCTGCTGGTGGTGATGGGCTTCGAGACCGACCTGGCGATCATCGCCCGGTTCCGAAACGTGGCGCTGTCGGTGGCGGCGGGATCACTCATCGCCCCGATGTTGGCGACCGGCGCGCTCGGCTACCTCCTTGCCGATCAGTTCGCCGGTGCCGCCGAGCCGGCCGATTGGCTGTTCGCCACGTTCTTCGCTCTCGCCCTATCCGTGTCGGCACTTCCCGTCGTGGGCAAGATCCTGACCGACCTCGGGGTCATGCGTCGTGATTTCGCCCAGGTGACCCTGGCGGCGGCGATGGCCAAAGACGCCGTCGGGTGGCTGATCCTCGCCGTGCTCTCCGGTGTCGCCGTGGGAGGGGTTCGACTCAGTCAAATCGGCGTCTCCTTCGGCGGCCTCGTGATCTTCGTCATTGCGATGTTGACGGTGGGGAAATGGGTGTTGGATCGCCTCTTCAGGTTCTCGCTGTCCCGTGGCTCGGGAATCGAGGTGGGCTTTTCGATCGCGATCCTCGTGGCCCTCGCCGGTGGGGCGATCACCCAGGCCTTGCACGTAGAGGCAATCCTGGGAGCGTATGTGGCCGGGCTCGCCCTCTCCCGGGTGAGACACCAACTACCACAGGTCCGAGAGCGTCTCGAGATGATCACGGCCAGCTTCTTCGCCCCGGTCTTCTTTGCCGTGAGCGGTCTCCGGGTCGACATCACCGCTCTGGCGGACCTGGAGACGGCGATGTGGACCGTGGTGGCGATCGTCCTCGCCGTCGCCGCGAAGATCGTCGGGACGATGCTGAGCGGAAAGATGGTGGGGGTGGACTCCCGGACGGCCCTGGCCCTCGGCACGGGCTTGAGCCCCCTGGGTGTCATGGGAGTCGTCGTCGCCATCATCGGTCTCAATGTCGGCGTCATCAACGAGGCTGCGTACACGGTGCTGCTGTTGGCCGCGGTCGTGACCTCGGTGGCTGCCCCCAGCCTGCTGCGGTGGGCGTTGGGTGGGTGGGAGCCACAACAGGATGAGGCCAGTCGTCTCGAGAAGGAGTCTTTGAAGAAGGACTCGGAGATCCTCGGTGTGACACGTGTCCTGCTACCGACACGTGGCGGGACCAACAGCATCTATGCCGCCCGGATCGCAGCCTCGGTGTTCGAAGACGCCGAGATCACTGTTCTCGCCATCAGCGAGCCAGGGCAACGACGACGCAGGTGGCGTCGGGGTTGGGTCAGATACGAGGCCGACCCTGCCGGGGTGGTCGATGCGTTGGAAGGCCGTGAAGTCCAACTGATCGAGCGGTCGGCTGAAGACGCGGCACACGCCATCGTCGAAGAGAGCAAGCTCGGATACGACCTGCTGATCATGGGTGCCTCTCGTGGACGGGAGGCCTCGGCGGTCTCCGGTGTGGTCGAACGGGTCCTCCAGGAGACACAAATCCAGACGGTCATCGTCCAGCTCCCGTTTGGCGGGCAGATACCGGAGACGTTGCCGATGAACGTGCTCGTGCCGGTCACAGCCTCCCGTTCGAGTCGTGCCGCCGAGGAGCTCGGCTATACCGTGGCCCATGTCTCCGGCGGCCGTGCGGTGGCTCTCCATGTGGTCAATCGCCCCGACGGAGAGGGGGTCTTCCTCCCGGGTGGCAGCATCGACGAGGCGAGGAGGACTGCCGAGTCGCTGGTCAACGAGTCGCGCGAGTTCGGACGTCGGCTCGGGGTCGACATCGAGACCACGATCCGGGTGGCGCCCCACCCCGAAGAGGAGATCCTCGAGTTCGCTACGCGCGAGGACATCGACCTGGTGGTGTTGGGGACCGCCAGCCGGCCCGTCACGGATCGACCATTCTTCGGTCACCGGGTGAGCTACATGACCGAGCAGTCACCGTTGCCGCTCCTCATCGTGGCCCTGCCCTCGTTCCGGGCATCGGGGTGAGCGTCCGGCTCAGACGTTGAAGCGGAACTCGACGACGTCGGAGGGCCGCATGACATAGCTCTTGCCCTCGGTCCTCACCAGACCTTTCGCCCGCGCCTGGTGCCACGATCCAGCTTCCACCAGCCGATCGTATTCGATCACCTCGGCGGCGATGAAGCCGCGCTGGAAGTCGGTGTGGATCACACCGGCGGCTTCCGGTGCGGTGGCTCCCGAGCGGATGGTCCATGCCCGGGCTTCCTTCTCGCCGACGGTGAGGAAACTCTGTAGCCCGAGTGTGTCGTACGCGGCCCTGACCACCACGTCCAGCCACGGCTCGTCCTGACCGGCGGCGTCGAGCATCTCCCGACGCTCCTCGGGATCCAACTCGATCAACTCCGCTTCGAACTGGGCATCGAGGAAGAGTGCAGGAGCGGGGGCCACGAGACCGGCCAACTCTGAGCGACGTCCTTCATCCCCCAACCCGGCCTCGTCCATGTTGAAGACGTAGATCACGGGCTTGGCGGTGAGGAGCGGGAGATCGCCCAGGTGGAGGCGGTATCTCGATTCGAGGGCCGGATGCCGACTCAACACCTCGCCGGAGGCGACCATCCCGCGAACCTCACGGAGGGTCTCGACGGCAGGTGCCAGAGTTCGGTCGACGGTGGCCTCCCGCTCCAGCCTGGGCAAGCGGCGATCGATCGTCTCCAGGTCGGCCAGAGCGAGCTCGGTCTCGATCACCTCGATGTCCCGGGCCGGGTCCAGAGCCTCCGAGACGTGGACCACCTGCTGGGAGTGGAACGCCCTGACGACGTGGCAGATCGCATCCACCTCGCGGATGTTGGCCAGGAACTGGTTGCCCAAGCCTTCGCCTTTGCTGGCACCACTGACCAGACCGGCGATGTCGACGAAGGTGACCGTGGCGTGCACCACCCGAGCAGACCCGAAGATCTCGGCCAACACCTCCACTCTCGGGTCGGGGATCGGGGTTATCCCGGTGTTGGGCTCGATGGTCGCGAACGGGTAATTGGCGGCCAGGATCCCGGCGCGGGTCAGGGCGTTGAAGAGGGTGGACTTACCGACATTGGGCAAGCCGACGATTCCGATGGAGAGCGACATGGGGGCGCGGCAGATTAGAGAGTGATCGAGGCATACCTGATTACCGTGCCGCCAATGGAAAGCATCGCCGTCGTCGGCGCCGGGTCCTGGGGCACGACCGTGGCGGCTCTCGCCGCCGCCAAGTCGGATGTGACCCTATGGGCGCGGCGTCCCCAACTCTCCGAAGCGATCAACGCATCGAGGGCGAACCCCGAGTATCTGCCCGAGCTGGTCCTGCCGGAGACCGTTCGGGCCACGTCCGATCTGGGCGAGGCGATCATCGGAGCCGGGGCCGTGGTGATGGCAGTGCCGTCTCACGGGTTTCGCGCCGTCTTCGGCCTGGCGGCGCCGCTCATCGACGAGCGGACCCCGATCGTGTCACTCACCAAAGGCATCGAGCAGGAGACACTCGCCAGGATGACCGAGGTGGTGGCGGAGGTGTCGCCGGAGCGCGACCCCCGGCTCTGCGGAGTCCTGACCGGGCCCAACCTCGCCGCCGAGATCGCGGCCGGCCAGCCCACGGCGTCGGTCATCGCCATGAGCGACCGGCCGACCGCGGAGAGGCTGCAGGAGGTGTTGATGGGCCCTGTCTTCCGGGTCTACACCAACGACGACGTGATCGGATGTGAGCTGGCGGGGGCGCTGAAGAACGTGATGGCCATCGCCTCGGGCATGTCCGACGGTCTCGGCTTCGGCGACAACACCCGGGCCACTCTCCTCACCAGGGCACTGGCGGAATTGAGTCGCCTCGGCATCTCGCTGGGAGGACGGGCCGAGACCTTCTCCGGGCTCGCCGGGATGGGCGACCTCATCGCGACCTGCAGCAGCGACAAGAGCCGGAACCGCCAGGTGGGCTTTGGCCTCGCCCAGGGCAAGGCGCTGGAGGAGATCGTCACCGAGATGAGGATGGTGGCAGAAGGTGTCAAGACCACCAGGAGTGTGGTCGGATTGGCCGAACGAATGGGGGTCGACATGCCGATCGCGCAACATGTGGGCATGGTGCTCGACGGGACGATCGGCCCGAAGGAAGGTGTGCTCAGTCTCATGACCAGGGAAGCCAAGGCAGAGTCGAGTTGAGCAGCGTCGACAAGATACGGATCAGACGGCTGCCGGAGAGGGAGGTCACGGACAAGGCGGCGATCGAGGCCGTCCTCGACGAAGGGCTGGTCTGCCATGTCGCCTACACCACCGACGGGCGACCGGTGGTGATCCCCACCCTCTATGTCCGTGACGGTGACCGCGTCCTCATCCACGGATCGAACTCGATGGGGATCGCCAGGGCGGTGCGCGCCGGATCCCCGCTGAGCGTCGCGGTGACCCACCTGGACGGGATCGTGGTCGCCCGGAGCGCATTCAACTCGTCGGCGAACTACCGCAGTGTCGTGATACACGGGTATGGGAGACTTCTCGAGCGGGAGGAGAAGGCCGCGGCCGTCGACATCATCGTCGATCGTCTCATCCCGGGACGTCGCGCCGAGCTCAGACCCTCGACCGAAACCGAGATCGCCCAGACCTCGGTCATCGAGCTCGCTCTCAACGAGGTATCGGCCAAGACCCGCTCGGGTGGACCGGGCGACGACCCCGAAGACCTCGACGCGGATGTGTGGGCAGGGGTCGTCCCCATGAAGATGGAGGTCGGCGAGCCCATCCCCGATGCCGGACTCCGACCGGGGATCAAACTCCCGGACTATCTGCGTTCCTACCGGCGTTGACCCGGGTCTGAGTGCAACCACGCCCGACTGATTGGGGTTCTACGACAGATGACAGCACCACGTATTCTCGCAACGTCACACGGGACCAACCGCGAGGCCTTCACGGCCGGCGACTGGGCTCTTTTCGTCTCCCTCGCCCTGATCTGGGGGTCGTCGTTCCTCTTCATCGCCATCGGTCTCGACGCCTTCCACCCGGGTCTGGTGACATTGCTCAGAGTGGGTTTGGGCGCTGGGTTCCTGGCCCTGATCCCCCGAACCCGTCAGGTCAAGATCGAACGTGAGGATCGCTCCAAGGTGACCCTGATCTCGCTGATCTGGGTGGCGATACCGTTCACCTTGTTCCCGATCGCACAGCAGTGGATCGACTCGGCGGTGGCCGGGATGCTCAACGGAGCCACCCCCATCTTCACGGCGATCTTGGCCACGGCGCTGCTCCGCTCCCTGCCGGGCCCGATGCAGATCACCGGCTTGCTCATCGGCTTCGCCGGGATCCTGGCCATCGCCCTCCCCTCCGCGGGCACCGGGACCACTGCGGCCGTCGGCGTCATCCTGGTGGTGGTGGCCACCGTTTGTTATGCGGTGTCCCTCAACATGGTCACGCCGCTGCAACAGAAGTACGGGTCGCTTCCGCTGATGGCCCGCATCCTCGCCGTGGCCACCGTGATGGTCATACCGTTCGGGCTGATCGGTCTGGGCGACTCGTCTTTCGCCTGGTCGTCGTTGCTCGCCGTCGCAGCCATCGGCGTCCTGGGGACGGGGCTCGCCTTCATCTTGATGGGCACACTCGCCGGGAGTGTCGGCGCCACCCGGGCGTCGTTCATCACCTACTTCATCCCGGTGGTCGCGCTGATCCTGGGTGTGGTGTTCCGAGGCGAGGTCATCTCGCCTGTGGCGGTCGCGGGCGTCTTCCTCGTGATCATCGGGGCGCTGGCGGCCTCACGCCGGGAGAGACGTCGTGAGCCCGCCCTGGATCAGGCAGCAGCCTGAGCGGCGCGGCGCAGGGCGCGCATCGCCAGTTCCTTGTCGCCGAGCCGGTGCCGTAACTCGCGCTCCAGGCCCCCGATGGGATACAGGTTCTGGGGCGCCCTCGGGTCCTTGTGGCGGGCCGAGGCATATCGGGGGAGGGTGGCACTGACCCTCGTCGCCACCCGGGCCGCATCGGCTGCCGTCATGTCGGCATCGATCTCACAACGGACCAGGCCACCCGCAGGACCGGCGTGATTGGCGAGACGCAGATACCACGAGAACCTGCTCCAACTCGTGGTCGTCAAGAAGAGTGGCGTCCGGTACCCGGCCGGTAGGGAAATCAGGACCTGACGAAGCTCCAGCGGCAGGTACTGAACCTTCTGGGTCTTGATATAGCCGACGGCGTTCTCGAGATCGCGGGCGTGGGACAGGGGGCCGTCGACGACGAGCAACTCCGCTCCCCCGGCGCGTCGGGTCACGGCCGCCTCGAGCGCCCCCATCCTCTGTTGGATACCGAGCCAGAGCTCCTCGGATGTGGTCCCCTTGGTGGCTTTCACCTCGTAGGCGCCGACCGTGGTGGCGATGTCGGACGCCGGCGCCGAGGTGAATAGACCGCGCTCGACTTCTGACTCCTCGAGACTCGCCTTCCCATTGCAGCGCACCGTGCCTGCGGCGTAGGTGGCGGCGAGTGCAAACCCGGGGAAATCCGGTGGCTGATCGATCCACAGGGTGGCATCCACCCTCCGTACGCCGTCCACGAACAGTATGTCCCCCACCGGGCCCGTCTCCGGGAGCAACGGCCGCCAGTCCTCTGGCCTCAACTCGACCGCCACGTCCACATCCTGGGTGGCGTCGTCGAGCTCGGCCTCGGTCGGCGCTCCATACTCGGAGTCCCAGGCTTCCACGGTGAACCTCATGAGGCCAACCTCACCTCGGCCCCGGCCGGCTCGCGGCGCACCTCGTAGCGGACTGGCGCACGTGCCGCCAGCTCCTTGACATGGGTGATCACACCCACCATGAGACCTCGTCCGGTGAGCTCTTCGAGAACGGAGGCAACGGTGTCGAGGGACTCGTCGTCGAGGCTGCCGAAACCCTCGTCGAGGATGATGGCGTCCAGCCCGGACCCTCCCTTGGCCGCCAGGGTCTCGGCTAGCGACAAGGCGAGGGCGAGCGAGACCAGGAAGGTCTCACCACCGGAGAGCGTGGAGACGGTGCGCATCTCGTCGGCGTTGCGGTGGTCGATGATGGAGAAGCCCCCCGACGCATCCGAGTGGAGGGAGTAACCGTCTCCGGAAAGCTGGCCGAGGAGGTCGTTCGCCCCGGACACCAGGTCGGTCAGGGCACCTGCCATCAGCCACTGCTCGAAGCCGTTGGCGCGGAGATGGTTGGCCAGGGCTTCGGACACGGCCGCTTCGATCGACGCGGCCTCGACCTGCTCATGCAATGCGGCCGCCTCCTCGGCCGCCTTCTCGCGAGACTCGACGAGAGAGCGAGCCTCGTGAAGCGTGGCTGCCACCTGCACCGCGTAGGGCTGGCGCGCTTCGATCCCGTGCTGTTCGAGGACCCCGACGAGCTGTGATCGCCCTTCCTCGGCCGCCCGACGGCTCTCGATCATCAGTTCTTCTACCCCGGCTCGCTCCTGTTCGAGGGTGTCGAAGGTCTCACCACACCACTGGATGAGCTCCTTCCACTGGACGACCACGTCGTCGCTCTCTGACAGAGGAGGGCCGAGATCCGCCACGGAGCGTTCCGCCTCACGTAGCAGTCTCGAGACCCGACGGGAGTCGTCTGCGAGATCCTCCAACACCGACCGGGCCAGTTTCTCATCGGCCTCCCGCATTTCGAGCTCGTTGCGCGCCTCGTCCCGTTGTCTGCCGAGCCTGCCGAGCTCCTCCTCGAGTGCGGCGAGCTCCTCGGGTGACGGAGCAGACTGCAACTCCGCGGTGAGACCCTCCTTCTGCTCCAGCAAGCCCGACCGGGTGGTCTCCACCCGGGTGAGGGTGTTGCGAGCGTCCTCTGCCCGGGCACGCATCTCCTCGACCATCTGGGCCAGACGGGATTCCTCGGCCCCGAGCTGGTCGAGAGCCGACGGAACGGGCCGTTCGGGGACCTCGGTCACTGTCTGGATGCACACCGGGCACGGCTCGCCCACCGTGAGCGTGGCGGCGAGGACATGGGCGGCGTGCTCGGTGCGTGCCGCTTCGAGACGGTGCTTCACGTCTTCGAGGCCGGCCAGACCCTCCTCGAGGCTCTGTGTCGCCTCCTCGGCCCGCCGCTTCGCCTCGTCGATCTCGGGATCGGCGAGACGGGCCTCGATCTCCGCGAGTCGCTCCCGGGCCCGTCGCCAGCCGCCGACCTGCTCGTTGCTCGGCAACTCGCCCAGAGCCGTTTCCACGGCCCGCAACCTCTCCTCGGCCGTCTCCCGCGCCTCTGCGGCGTCGCTCGAGGCAGCCCGGGCCGAAGCCAGCAACATGTCGAGCTCGGTCAGGCGATCGGGCTCCTCGATGGCGGTGAGACGCCGTACCGAGTCGTCGAGCCTGGCCGCTTCGGACTCGGCCTCCGCCACCGCGGCCAGCAGGGAACCAAGAACCTCCTCCCGCTCCGGCATTGACGCGGCCAGCGCAGCGAGGGCGTCTCTGCGTTCCACCGCGGCTTTCATCTCGATCTCGTCGTCGAGGTCGAGGGTGTCCAGGGCTCGTCGCGCGCCCTCCGCCCGCTCCCCCGCCACCGCCGCCCGTGTCTTGGCGAGATCCCGGACCCTGGTGTAGACATCCATCCCGAGCAGATTGCGCAGCAGACCCTGTCGCTCCGCCTTGGTGGCGGTGAGGAATCGGGCGAACTCCCCTTGGGGAAGGACCACGGTCCTGGTGAAGTCCTCGAAACGCAGCTTGAGCAACTCCTCCACCGCGCTGGTCACGTCGTCGGCGCCGGCGGCGATGACGTGGTCGCCTTGTTCGAGCCGCGCCTCTTTGACCGAGGCTCCTCCGGTCGAAGTCCGCTGTGCCAGACGCACCGCGGTGTACAGCTTCTCTCCCACCTGGAAGTCGAGGCGAACCCGGGCCCGGTCGGCTCCGGCGGTGATGGCGGGAGCCACCGCGTTCCCCCCGAGTCGGGGGACCCTCCCGTAGAGGGCGAAGACCATGGCGTCGATGAGGCTGGACTTGCCCGAGCCGGTGGGCCCGGCGAGCGAGAAGAAGTCGACATCGGCGAAGTCGA
Source organism: uncultured Acidimicrobiaceae bacterium (assembly GCA_964653975.1). GTDB lineage: Bacteria > Actinomycetota > Acidimicrobiia > Spongiisociales > ZC4RG35 > JANQRA01. Next base: position 24,268 of record CAZZIG010000021.1, on the reverse strand, counting down.
CGCTCACGAGCTTGCGATATGCGGAGAAGCCCTCGACCTCGATCCGGACCGGTCTCATCCCGCCCTCCTCATGTCAACGCCTCGTCGAGGAGGTCGGCGAACAGGGCCTCGACCCTGTCGTCGGACGCATCCCGCTCCTTCAGGTACCGGGAGAAAGCCTCTATGGGCTCGAGGGCCTGACGCGTCTCGGTTTGGGCTTCACGTTGGGCAGGGCTGTCGAGCACGACTTCGACCGCGTTGGGGAACACCGCCCTCACCTCGTCGGCGAGACCCACCCGTGCCGGCTCCTGGAGGACGACCCGGACATATGCGTCCCCGACCTCGTCGGCGCGGGCCAGCACCTGTTCCAGGGTCCCGCTGACGGCAGTCAGCCTGCGACCGGAGCGGAGGGGGAGCTCGCTGACCGAAGAGGGACGACCGGGCTCGGCGGTGACGAGAAGGGCACCCTTGTGGTCGGCGACCTCGCCGAAGTCGAGCTGGAGCGGGGATCCCGAGTACCACACTGCCGAGGAGTGCGGCATCTTCTGTTGACGGTGGAGGTGGCCGAGGGCGACGTAGGAGAGATGCCCGGGGAAGTGACTGGCGGGAATGGCGTAGCCGAAGATGTGAGCGGTGCGCTCACCGCCACCGGCAAGCCCCCCGTAGACCGTGAGATGACTCAGCAGGAGGTTGACGGTGTCGGTGGTCATCCCTGAGGTGAGGTGCTCGATCACCCGCCGCAGACGCTCCTCGTAGACGCCGGCATGCTCATCCGGGTCCGAGCCCATGATGTCCTCGGCTCGGACGATCGCCCGCTGGGAGACGAAGGGGAGCATGGCGACCTTGACACCGAGCCCGTCGATCTCCACCACTCCCCCGTCGCCCGGCGACCGCGGGGACCCGACGACCACCACACCGGCTCGATCGAGCAGCGGTGCCACCGCGTCGAGCCGGGCCGGGCTGTCGTGATTGCCGGCAACGACCAGCACCGGGCAGACCTCGGAGAAGTCGAGAAGCGCCCGCCAGACGATCTGCTCGGACAGGGGTGTTGGGGATGCGGTGTCGAAGACGTCACCGGCCACGACCACGAGATCGACGGCATGCTCGGAGGCCATGGCGACCATCTCGGTGAGAACCTCCCGATGCTCCTCGGAACGGTCGCGTCCCCTGATGCGACGACCGACATGCCAGTCCGAAGTGTGCAGGATCCTCATCCATGACGATCGTAGAAATGGTCACCGACAGATTCGGGGACCTGACCTAGTCTTCGCGCGTGACCGAGAACCTGATCGACAAGTACGGGAGACTCAAGGTCCACCAGATCGTGGCCTCCTTCTACGACCGGGTTCTCTCCTCGCCACGGCTCCAGACTTATTTCGACGGGATCGACATCCAGGGCCTGGTCGACCATCAAGCCGCATTCCTCCGTGGGGTGATGGGTGGGCCGGCTGCTCACAGCCCGGATCAGATCCAAAGATCCCACCGCCATCTCGCCATCACCGAGGACGACTTCGAAGAGATGATCCGGCTACTGGTGGAGAGCCTGGAGAAGCACCAGATCGAGCCCGACGACGTCGAGACGATCAGACAACGGTATTACGGCTACCAGACAGCGGTCATCGCCGGCAGGAGTTGATCATTCCACGGCGGAGCGCCGACGCGGCCCGGCGGAGCCGATCTCCACGAGCCCGGGGGCGACACTCGCATCTACCCCGGACGAAGGCAGGCTGAGCGTGAAGACACTGCCGTCGTCTCCCGTTCGATAGGTGAGGTCTCCTCCCATGAGACGGGCTAGTTGCCGTGAAACCGTCAGACCCAAGCCGATCGAAGCCGGCTGGGTGGGAACGTCGTGAGCCCTCTGGTACGGCTCGAAGATGGTCTCCCACTGGGTCGGGTCGAGCCCGGGGCCGTCGTCTCTGACCGTCAGCACGGTCCTGTCGGCGACCTCGACCGCTTCGACGACGACATGGTCGCCGCCATATCTCACCGCGTTGGTGAGGAGGTTCCTGATGATCTGTCGGGTTCGAGACGGATCGGCCCACACCCTGCCCCGACCACCGACCACCTCGATGTCATGGTCGATGGCGGTCCCGAGCCCGGCCAGGACCGCCTCTGTCTGCGAGCGGAGATAGACGTCCTGGGGGTGGATCGTCACCATTCCGATGTCGACTCGGGCCGACACCAGCAGATCCTCGACCATGTCGGCCATCTCCCGGCTCTGACCTGCGATCAGCTCCAGCATGTCGTTCAACTCCTCGGCGCGGAAGCTGTCGGCGTTGGCCCGAAGCTCCTCGGCGAAGCCGAGGACGGCGGACAGGGGTGTGCGCAACTCGTGTGACACGCTGGCCACGAAGCGATCTTTCGACGTGATCAGGTCCTCCAGTCGCTTCCGGGTCATCTCCCGCTCCCAGAAGGTCCCCAGCATGGGTGCGGCCACCTCGAGCATCCGGATCGCCTCTCCCGCCCAGGGTCGGCGTCGCCGCATGTCCATGAAGCCGACCGACCCCGCCCAACGCCGATCCGTGAGAATCGGCACAGTGAGCACCGAACGGCTCCATCCGGCACCGGGCTCGTCGGTGCCGAGGTGCTGGAAGGGCCGCCCGGCCACCATCTCGTCGCGGACCATCGGGTACTTCGACCATGGGATCACCCTCCCCATCCAATCGTCCACCGCGAACTCGGGCCGGCTCACGGAACGGACGACCTGAAACGCCAAGCCCTGCTCGGGGTCGTCGACGTTGACGGTCAGGTAGGCACGGTCGGCGTCCATCGCCTCACGGAGAGTCGCCAGGGCCTCCTCGAGACCCTCCTCGCCCTGGCCCATCAGCAACGACCGGGAGCAGAGAGCAAGGGCGTGCTCGAACTCGAGGAGGTGCTCGTTCGCATCCAAGGCTCGCGCCAGACGCTCCTCGACCGCCTTCCGTGGCGAGATGTCGGATATCGCCACGGTGACACGACTCAGGTCGACGGCGCCGCTCTCGACGGGGACGGACCAATGGAGCACTGCGCCTATCGGATCACCCGTGAGGGTCATCACGTCCAGGTCGACCGCGATCTCCCGACGACCCTCCCAGATGGCTTCGAATTGAGCGAGGTAGGCGTCGAGCTCGTGCTCTTCTCTCCTCGTCTCGGCGAAGGCGGCCACCAACTGATCGAAGGTCTCCGCTCCGGTCATGGTCAGAGCCGCCCGGTTGGCGCGACGAAGCCCGATCATCCCGACCAGCTCGCGGAGCTCCTCGGGGTTGGTGACGAGATACTCCCGGAGACTGGTGACCCCGCCCCTCCGGAGATCGGCGAGTCGATCACCCACGGCGCTGAAGTCCTCCTCGAACAAGGCCACCGGTGAGCGATCGAACAGCGACCGATGGGTCTCCTCCTCCTTCTGCAGGAGGAGACCGGCGAGGCTGACGAACCGCCATCCGGCGAGGGCCAGCACGAGAAGCAGGATCAGCCCGGCCACGGCATCGGCGACCCCGAGACCGGGGACTATCCAGGGGAAGGCGGCGACTCCGATCAACCCACACAACGAGGCATACCACCGGGCCTCACGTGAGGGAAGGGACAGGATCCCGACCAGGGCCAGGAGCATGAGCGCGGGGAGGATGATGGCACGAGCCATGGGGCTGGAGGGAACGAGGGCGAGACAGGTCAGGGATGCCAACAAGAGGATCGGCACGGGAGCTGGGCGGTCCCGAACATGCTGGATCGTGGCAACGAGACCGATGGTCAGCCCGCAGATGCCCGCCGGGAGCAGGGCGGGCTGTGAGTCGAGGACCCCGAGGGCCACGAGACCGAGACCGGAGAGGCCTCCTCCCCAGATCGCCACTTTCACCAGGGTCTGAGACGCGTGGGCTCGGGCCAGGCCGGCGTCGGAACTCTGGTTTGGGGACACTCTCACCTCAGGGAACGGTCAGATGGTCTTATCGACAGAGCCGGGCCGGTCCTTGACCTGTCGAGGCCGGCCTAGAGCCCTTCGAAAGGGTCCTCCGGGCCCTCGTAGTCGGTTGGCCGGACCGCCTCCGACGCCCTCGTCGCCCACGCCGGGAAGGGGAACTCGAGGACGAGCGGAACGGGCAGCTCGGGCTGGCTCAAGATCATCGTGCCCGGCTTGACGATCGTCGCTCTCTGCCGATGCGGTCCAGGCAGGAACCCGTACTCCTCACGGGAGGCTTCTGCCGAGTCGAGACGTCCCACCACCCTTATGGAGCTGTTGGCGATGATGCGACGCTCGACCTCGGACGCGGTCTGTTGGGCACCGATGAGGATCACGCCGAGTGAGCGACCACGCTCTGCGATGTCGAGGAGGATCTCCTTTATCGGGCTCGAACCCTCTCGTGGCGCGTACTTGTTGAGCTCGTCGAGGACCACCATCAGCAGCTCGTCGCTCTGGCCCGCTCGCTCCTTGTCCTCGAAGGCGCGTTTGAGGGTGACCCCGACGACGAACCGTTTGGCTCGGTCGTTGAGATTGTGGAGGTCGACCACCGTGACCTGATCCTCCAGTGCGATGCGATGGCGAATCGGGTCGGCGACGTCGGAGCGGATGAGCCGTCCGAGATGACGAACCGAGGCCTGCAGTCGTCTCACGAATGCGTTGATCGTCCCGGTGCCGATCGCGGGGCCGGCCCAGCGATGACGGTGATCCTCGCTCTGCACTCTCTCGGTGATGAGGTCGGCCAACTCCCGGAAGGTCCTCACCTTGGTGCCGTCGATGACGACTGCGCCGGTCTCGGTGGCCTCGGCGTGTCGGAGCTGTGCCATCACGTTGTAGACCACAGTCGTGTATTGGGCGCGATCGTCCTCGGCGTCGGCGAAGAGAAACGGGAGCAGGTCCTCGCCACAGAACTCTTCGATGGTCCAGAAGAAGGAGGTGACGTCGGACCGCGAGGCGACGTCGGCGGTGGCCCGGGGATCGTCGAGACGAGGAGGGGCGAAGAGCCCGACCGAGCCGAACGGTGTGCTCGGGAGGCCCAGGTCGGCGTAACGGGCGCGGTCGGCGTCTTCGAGTCTGTTGTTGACCCTGTCGAGGTGCAGTAGGTCCTCTCCCTTTACGTTGAACACCAGCGCCCGGGTGTTGACCGCAGCGGGGCCCAGCACGTCGGAGGTGAACAGGGAGTGGAGCAGGAAGGTGGCATAGCTCGTCTTGGTAGCCACTCCGGAGATGCCGGAGATGTTGACGTGGGCGCCCCGCTCCCCATTGATGAACTCGAAGTTCACCCACAACGACTCTCCGTTCCGCGCCAGACCCACCGGTACCTTGCGCTCCATGCGATCGAAGAACAGGGCCCGGTCACGTTCCTCGTCCTCCGCGATGCGGACCGCCTGACCCGGTCGGGGTGGCACGAATATCTCCGGTTCGAATCGGGTGGTGGTGACATGGGCGGCCTCGGTGACCTCGGCGGGAAGGATCCCCTCTTCGATGAGAAACACGTCGGAGTCGAACCGCGCCCCCTCGTGGCGAGCCACAATCTGTCCCACCGTGCCATACATTCGCACCACCTCTCCGGTGGGGAGGACACGTTCGAGGGCGACTACGTCGTCGAGCTGCAGGTACTCACCCTCGCCGACACCGACCCAGAACTCGAGTGGCGTGGCGTCCCGTGTGCCGAGGACTCTCCCGACGGACTCTGCCATGGAAGCCGAGGGTATACCGGGGCAGGGACAGATCCGGTGAGCCTCGTCGTCTTCCCTTTCAAAGACGAGGACCTCGCGGTGGTGTCAGCGAATCTGGGCGTCGCCGCCCACCACGATCGTGTCGACGAGGTCTGGGCGGTGGCGGCCGAGAAGGGGGGGACGATGGCGGCGGTGGCGAAACAGGCTTCCGAGATCGCCGACTCGGCCGGGATCCCGGTCTCGGTCTTCCCACAACGCCGGCTCGGGTCGATGCGGCCGGGGAAAGGTGACGGCATGAACACCGCCATCGCCCTGTCTGCCGAGCGAGGATTCGAGCGGACCCATTTCTACGACGCCGACATCACCAACTTCGACGAGACCTGGATCGACGGGGCAGAGGCAGCCGCAGACCGCGGGTTCGGTGTGGTGAGACACCGCTTCCCTCGAGCCGCGACCGACGCCATGATCACCTGGATGGTGACCCGGCCGGGTCTCGCCCTCCTCTTTCCAGGATCGCTGCTCCCCCGGCTCGGGCAGCCTCTGGGCGGCGAGATCCTCCTCACCCGTGAGGTCACCGAAGCCCTCGCAGCCGACACTTTCGTGGTGGCCCGCTCCGACTGGGGCATCGACACGGTGATCACCCACGCCACTGCGATGCTCGACACGGGGATCTACGAGCACTACGCCGCGGACGGCAAGCGCCACGCCCTCTACGGGGCCCTATCCGAGATCAGGGAGATGCTGCTGGAATGTCTCGACGCGGTCGGTTCCCTCGCGGAGCGACCTCCTCCGCGGGCAGGGCTCGACTCCGACTCCCCCGCCCCGGTGCCCGCCGACCTGAAGACGACCATGGCTTACGACGTCTCGGCGACCCGGTCTCAGATCGCAGCCCCACCGGGACCCGGGGAAAGAGGCCTGCTCGAGAGTCTCGGGCTTGATCCGTCGGAGCGGATCGTCATGGACGGTGATCGGTGGCACCAGGTCTTTCCGGACCTGATGAAGAGATTCGTGCTCGCCGAGCGCGACTGGGCAGCGGTCGCCTTCCGTCTCTGGGTGGAACGGGTCATCAACTACACCGAGAACCAGGTTCCCTCGGGATACGACGCGGCCATGGCCTACCTGGAGCAAAGGGTGGGAGAATTCGAGGGATCTCCCTAACCGGCGGCGATCGCCCCCAAAGCCACGAGCGTGAGGGCTACCCCGACCACTTGGCGGGGGGCGAGATGCTCCGAGTTGAACACCCGGGCCATCAGCACGGTCACCGCGGGATAGAACGAGGCGGCGATGCTCACCCGGGCGAGGGTCCCGGCGCGCAGCGCCAACAGCAAGGCCACGTTCCCGGAGACGTCGAGCAGACCGTTGCCGACGATGACCCAACGAGGCGACCGCCGAAACGAAGACACCGTCCAGACGCCGGCCGACGCCAGCACCGCAACCGCCATCATGGTCGCCAGCCGTGCCGGGATCAGTGGCACCAATCCAGAGCCGTCGGAGGTCATGTCGATGAAGATGGTGTAGGCCCCGAAGCCCAGACCGGCGGCCAGACCGTACCAGAGGCCACCCAGAGGCACCTCGCCGGGATCGGCCACCCATGAGCAGAGGACGATCGCAGGGATGGCGACTGCCACACCGACCCATGCGAGGGCGCCCAGCCTCTCCCCCGACACCAGCGCCACGGCCAACGGGAAGATGCCACTCAGAACCGCAGCCGCCGGCGCCACTGCCGCCGCCTGACCCTTGCTGAGCCCGGCGAACAAGGTCACCAGACCGAACGCACCGGCGGAGCCAGCGATAGCGCCTATCCAGAGATCGCGAGCCGCGGCGTCGCCCCCTACGAGGAGGGCGAAGACAGTGATCAGGGGGATCGAGACCAGCCCGGCCCAGAGGACCACGGTGGCTGCGGACACCCGCTTCGCCCCCTCTCCGCCGAGGAAGTCGCCGACGCCGTAGAGCAAGGAGCTGACTCCCCCGAGGAAGACTCCCACTCAGCGGTCCGTCACTCGGTGACTCCGTCGACTCCCATCGAGGACAGCGCCTGCCTGATCGAGGTGGCCTGCGCCTCGAGCTCGTCGCGCTCCACCGAGTCGGCGGCGTTGGCGAAATCGAGATCGCGCACACCGTCGATCGGCACCAGGTGGATGTGCAGGTGGGGCACCTCGAGCCCGGCGATCATGAGCCCCACCTTCTCCGACTCGTGCACCTGGTGGATGGCGCGCCCGAGCGTCTGCGACACCTCCATCAGGTGGTCCCGCAACTCGGAGGGGCAGTCGAGCCAGTGGTCGATCTCGTCGCGCGGCACGACGAGGACATGACCGGGCCGGAGCGGATTGATCGACATGAACGCCACGCAACGATCGTCCCTCCACACGAAGGTGGCTGGGATCTCCCCCTCGATGATCCTGGTGAAGATGGTCGCCATTCCGCCAGACTATCGACGGCTACTCGCGGACCGCCACGACCTTCAACACTCGATCGGTCGTGGTCAGGTACATCTCTCCTTCGCCGTCGACGCCGAACCCGGTCACCTGGCCGGCCACACCGACCTCCTCGGTCCAGTCGGTGGGCTGGACTGCCTCCCCGTCTTCGAAGACGAAGCTGCGCAGATAACCGCCGCAGTAGTCGGAGTAGAAGTAGTGACCGTGGACCTCGGGTATCGAGGCACCCCTGTAGACGATCCCGCCGGTGATCGAGCAGGTGCCGGCATCGCCATGGGCAACTTCGACCACCGGCAGGGTCAACCCGGCGGTGTCACACCCGGAGGATGGGCTGAAACAGTGCCCGGCCTCGGTTATCGGCCAACCGTAGTTGAGCCCCTCGGCCAACTCCGCCACGTTGACCTCCTCGAACGAGTTCTGGCCCACATCCGCGATGTAGATGAGATCGTCTTCGATCCAGAACCGCCAGGGGTTGCGGAGACCGTACTGCCACAGATCCGGCTCCGGGGCGCCATCGAGTGAGATGCGCACCAGCCCACCGAGCAGGGTCCCGGTGTCCTGCCCGTTTCCGAACCGGTCGTTGGCCCCCCCGCCGTCGCCGAGACCCACGTACAGCACCCCTTCGTGGATCTGGATCATCCCCCCGTTGTGATTGCGCGCCGGCTGGTCGAGCCTCAGGAGCACCTCTTCGGAGACAGGATCGACCTCGGTCGGTGAGACGAGGCTGAACTCGGAGACGACGGTGTCGCCATCGTTCGCCGAGTAGTGGGCGAAGAACCTCGTCGTCTCGTCCGGGTGGAGCACGATGGAGAGAAGACCCTGCTCGCCCCGATCGAGCACATTCTCGCTGATGTCGAGGACGGGATTCTCCGACAGAGCCGACCCGTCGTAGGCCCACACCCTGCCGTCCTTGGTGGCCACATAGGAGATCTCGTCGCCGGGCCGGGCGGTGATCTGCACCGGGAAGTCGGCCACGGCCACCTCCTCATAGGCGAGCGATTGCAGCGGAGCCACCGTCGTCGTGGTCGTAGCCACGGTGGTGCTCGTGATGGCGGGAGCCGTCGTCGTCGCGGGCTCTGCGGTAGTGGCGGTCTGCTCGTCTTCCGTGGTCGGCGGGGTGGGGTCGGCTTCCTGCTGGGGGTCTTCACAGGCGACGGCCAGCACGGCCAAGAGTGCGAGGAGGGATCGGCGCATCGTCGTCCAGGGTAAGTCAGAACGGGTTTTCTCGAACGCGTATGGTTGATGAGATGGATGACAACGGGATCCACGAGGTCGACGAAGAGATCCGACCCGAGTCCCGGCCGGGGGCGGAGACAGCAGGCATTCCCTGGGCAGCCGCGCTCTTGTTGGTCTGGGCCGTCCTTCTGATCATCTTCTCGGTGCAGAACGCCGGGGTCACCACCGTCTCCTTCCTGGGCTGGTCCTGGGACATGCCGGTTGCCCTCCTCGTGATGATCACCGCCCTGATCACACTGGTCCTCGCCTCGGTGGTCTCCGCCTTCTATCGGCGGCGCCGTCGCAAACGGCGGGCGACGAGGCGGGCGGAGCGGTTCGAGGACTGATTCTTCCCCGCTGCCGGTCATCTACGCTGGGGCCAACCGAAAGGACGATCGATGGGACTCAAAGAGACGTTGCAGAAATGGTTCGGCACTGCCAAGGAAACCGCAGCCGACCTGACCGAGAAGGCCCAGCCACACGTCGACAAGGCCGTCCAGGCGACCAAGGAGGCCGCCGAGAAGGCGCAGCCACACGTGGAGAAGGCGATGGAGAAGGCGAAGGAGACAGCCGGCGACCTCGCCGAGAAGGCCCAGCCTCATATCGAGAGGGCCAAGGAGAAGGTCTCGGAGATGGCTGCCGACACCTCCGAGAAGGCAAAGAACGCGGGCAGCGAGACAGCTGACAAGGCCAAGGACGTTGCCGCCGAGGTGGCAGACAAGGCCAAAGACACCGCCGGCGAAGTGGCAGACAAGGCCAAAGACACCGCCGGCGAAGTGGCGGACAAGGCGAAGAGCGCAGCCGCCGACGCGGCGGAGAGCGCGGGCGACAAGATCGCCGACGCGGCCGACGACATCACCGGCTGAGCTTGGCCCGGATATCGGAGCGTCTCGGCCGGCTACCGGGCTCGGCCACTCTGGCCATCAACAACCGGGCCCGGGAGATGGCTGCTGCGGGACGCGACGTGATCTCGTTCGGGGCCGGTGAGCCCGACTTCCCCACCCCAGACCACGTCGTCGCGGCCGCGGTGAGGGCGGCCGGCGACCCGTCCAACCACCACTACACGGCCAACGTCGGGCTTCCGCCGCTTCGAGCGGCGATCGCCCAATACACCAAGACGCACTCCGCTGTGGACGTCGGAGACGGTCAGATCCTGGTCACCAACGGGGCGAAACAAGCCATATTCCAGGCGTTCGCCGCTCTCCTCGACCCGGGGGACGAAGTCCTGCTCCCGGCACCTCATTGGGTCACCTATCCCTCCGGGATCGAACTGGCCGGCGGAATCTCGGTGTCTGTCCCCACGGCCATGGAGGACGGCTTCAAAGTGACCGTCGACGACCTCGAGCGCCATCTCACTGCGAAGACGAAGCTCCTCGTGTTCGTCTCGCCCTCCAACCCCACCGGCGCGGTGTACACCGCCGCCGAGGCCGCAGCCATCGGCGGGTGGGCACTGGACAACGATGTCTGGGTCCTGGCCGATGAGATCTATCAGCGGCTGGTCTACGACGATGAGGACACCGCCCCGTCGATAGCCGCGGTGACACCGGGTCTCGACGACGTGGTGCTGATCAACGGTGTAGCGAAGAGCTTCGCCATGACCGGCTGGCGGGTGGGCTGGATGATCGGGCCGGACGACGTCGTGGCCGCGGCGGCACGACACCAGTCGCACGCCACCGGCAACGTCAACAACGTCGCCCAGATCGCCGCTCTGGAGGCGATCACGGGCCCTCAGGACAGCGTCGCCACCATGCGGGAGGCCTTCGACAAGCGGCGCCAGACGATGGTGTCGATGCTCTCCCAGGCAGAGGGGTTGACCTGTGCCGAGCCGGCAGGGGCCTTCTATGTGTTCCCGGGGGTGGAAGATCTGCTCGGCGACGCCCACCCCAGCTCGGCAGTCCTGGCCGAGAGTCTTCTCGAAGAGGCCGGTGTCGCCGTGGTTCCGGGCGAATCGTTCGGGGCACCGGGCCACATCCGTCTCTCTTACGCCCTCTCGGATAGTGACCTGGAAAAGGGTGTCTCCCGGATGCTGGACATGTTCGGAAGGCTCTGAGGGGGGTTTACACTCGCCCCCGATGCAGGCAGGCTCCACAGCTCGGGCGATGATGCTCGTCGAGCCGAGACATTTCTCGATGACGAAGGTCTCCACCGACGGGGGCGAGCTAGGGGGCTGGCTCGCCGTCGAGGCCACCGGTGTCTCCGGGTCCGACGTCCAGGTGTGGAAGGGAGAGGCCCGTGACGTGGTCTATCCCCTGGTCCCCGGTAACGAGGTCGTCGGCCGGGTGGCGGTGCAAGGACCGAACGTGCCCTATCCGGTGGGGACCCGGGTGGTCGTCGAGCCCCGGATCCGCTGTGGCCGCTGTCATCGCTGCCAGAACAATCTCGCCACCTGTGTGAGCCGCAAACCGTCGAACTCCTACGGGATGATCGCCTCGGTGGAGCCGCCGGGTCTCTGGGGCGGGCTCGCCGAGCTGCTGTACCTCGACCCGAATGCCCACCTCCACCCGGTCACCGACGACGTTCCCTCTGAGGTGGCCACCTTCGTCCACCCACTGGCTTCGGGGCACACCTGGGCAGTCGAGCTCCCGTCGCTGAAGCCGGGTGAGGACGTGCTCATCCTCGGCCCGGGCCCCCGTGGCCTGGCTTGTCTCATCGCCGCCAAGGCGGCGGGCGCCGGGTGGGTGGGCATCGCCGGGCTGAGTCACGACCGTGACCGTCTCGAGCTGGCCAAGCGACTCGGTGCCGACACCGTCATCGACGTGGAACGGACCGACGTCGTGGCCGAGCTCGCCGACAACCTGGGGCGACGCCCCGATGTCGTGATCGACGTCACCTCCGACGACCCCGAAGCCGTCTTCACCGCCCTCGACCTGGTGCGCAGTGGCGGGCGGGTGATCCTCGCCTCCACCAAGGGCAACCGCGCCTTTCACTTCCTCTCCGACGTCATAGTCGCCAAACAGCTCACCCTGCGTGGAGCGGTCGGGGCGACCACGGTGGGCTATCAGTGGGCGACCAATCAGCTGGAGACCGATCCCCGGATAGACGACCTGGTCTCTCATCAGTTCCCGTTGTCCGAGGCACCCCGCGCCCTCCAGGCGGCGGCCGGGTTGTTGGGACGTGAAGAGCTGATCTCCGTCGCGGTCACCTTCTAAGCGTCCCATGGGCAGCGCCGGGCGGTCAGCGCGCCCCACGCGACTGGCCACCTCGTCCTGGGTCTTGTACGACCTGGCCAACACCATCTTCGCCCTCGGGGTGGTCGGGCTCTACTTCTCCGACTGGCTGGTGACCGAGGGCCATCCCGACACCTACCTGGCGACGGTCCAGATCACGGCGGCGGCGGTGGTCATCTTCCTGGCCCCGTGGGCGGGAGCGCGCAGCGACGTCCTGGGGAGACGGGTCCCCACCCTCATCGTCACCACCGTCTTCGCGGTGGCGGCCACCGCACTATTGGCGATCGGGCCTGTCTGGCTGACGCTGCTGATGCTCTGGGTGGCGGTGGTGTCGGTGAACACCGGCTCGGTCGTCTACGACGCCCTCCTCGTCGATGTGAGCACCGAGGAGAACCGGGGACATGTCTCCGGGCTTGGGGTGGGGGTCGGCTATTTCGGGTCGGTGATCGGGCTGGTCCTGGGGTTGTTGGCATTGGACGTCTTCGGTTGGGGTTACCCGGGGGCATTCCGTCTCATCGCCGTCGCATTCGCCCTCTTCGCCCTCCCCGCATTCTTCTTCATCCATGAGAGGCCGGGGAAGACCGACGAGCCGCTGCCCACGGTCGCCGACATCGCCGCCCGTCTCGCCCGGTCGTGGCGGACTGCGAGCAAGTACGAGGGTGTGGTTCGCTTCCTGGTGGGGCGCTTCTTCTACACGGATGCAATCAACACCCTGATCGGCGGTTTCCTCGCCATCTTCGTCATCGACGAGCTCGGTCTCGATCGGGGGTTCTTCACTGCCCTGATGGGTGTCGCCATCGCCGGTGCCATCGTCGGCGGGCTGGGATCCGGCGCCGTGATCGCCCGTTTCGGCCCCCTCCGTGTGCTGCGTGTGGTGCTCATCGTCTGGATCGCTGCCATCGGTGCGGGCATCGCCGCGGCGGTCACCGGGCTCACCGACATCGCTTGGGTCATCGGGCCGCTCGGAGGGCTGGCGCTGGGAGCCACCTGGTCCGCGGACCGGGTGGTCATGGTCAGGGTCTCGCCACCCCGGCACCTCGGGGAGTTCTACGGTCTCTACGCCACCGTCGGCCGTTTCGCCACCATCGCCGGCCCATTGGTCTGGGCGGTGATCGTCGACGCCGCAGATCTCCCCAGGACCGTCGCCATGGGGGCCCTCGGCGTGTTGATCGCGGTGGGCTGGATGATCCTGGCCCGGGTCGACGACTCCATCCGTGACTGGAGACCCCAAGACCTCCCGGTCGAATGAGAAGAGTGTTTTGCTGGTCGGTCGGGGGCGAAGCCCCCGCGGGGAGTAGGCCCGCAGGGCCGGAGGGGGGGTCGTCCCCCCTCACAATGTCAGTGAAAACCGGGGCGGCCACCCGACATGAGGTGTTGTTCCACGGCGTAGGGGATGGGGAGGTCCCGCACCTCGTCGGGACCTCGCACCAGGCGACGACCGATCTCGGCGAACCAGGTGTCGTTGGCGAAGGCCCAGGGCCATGCGCGGATGCCGACGCGGGCGCCCACTATGGCACCGACGACTGCGCCGAGCCTGCTGCCGCCGAGGCTGGCGGCCTCGGAGATCGGAACATGGTGACGGTGGGCCACGGGGGCGGCGAGGAGGAGACCGGCGAGCACCATGTGGATCGGATCGTCGCGGTCACCACCCACGGCGGCGAGGGCTTCCTCGCCTCTGGTGACCCCGACCGAAGGGAGGAGGCCGGATATCTCTTCAGGGAGGTCGGTGAGCCGCTCGGGGCGGATGAAGGCTGTGGTGAGATCGTCGAGAGCCAGTCGAACCGTCTCGGCGACCCCGGCCACGAGGTCGAGACCCGATTGGGCGAAACAGGATGCGGCGACCGCAGCCCCCGCGATCAACCCCGAGGCAACGGTTCCAGCATCGGCGTGGAACAGACGGCCGATGTCGATGGCCCGAGCCACGAGGGCTTCGGGGTCTCGACGAAACGCCACGCCGAGCACGGGGGCGCGGGCGGCAGCGTCGAGAGACGGCTCCTCGCCGGCGACGGGAGGGCCCGCCCGGGCACGGTCGAGCCACAGCCGGAACTCGGGGCTCTCGGCGCGGAAGACCGGGTCATCTTCGTAGGCCCCGTCCATCTCCAACAACGCCGTCACCAGGTTCGCCTGGTGGACGTCGCGATTGCTGATCAGCTCGTAGGCCAGGATTGTGGCCTGCTCGGTGGTTGCCGAGTACCCCAACTCCCAGGCGCCCCCTGCGGTGTCGCCGGCGGCCAGGGCGAGGAGAAACCCGTCTCCCTCGCCGGCCACGACGGTGTACAGCGCGTCGGAGGGTCGGGGCCCCTCCTCATTGGGGTGTTCGACGAGCTCGGGCATCGGGTAGAGAGGGTAACCCTGTAGCTTCACCAGCCATGCGCCGAATCGCCGTCATCGCCAACCCTGTCGCCTCCCACTTCACCGGTGGTTCGCATCGTGACGTGATGGCACAGCTGTCGGCCACCCACCAAGTGGAGGCGATGTGGCCGGGGTCCGCCCCGGAGGCGACCGCAGCGGCCATCCAGGCCGTGGAGGATGGGGCGTCGACCGTGGTGGCCATGGGCGGCGACGGCATCGTCCATCACGTGGCGCAAGGTCTGATCGGCACTGAGGTCTCCCTCGGCATCATCCCCGCCGGGACCACCAACGTCATCGCCCGTCTATTCGAGATCCCGGCCAAGCCGGCCAAAGCCGCCAGGTTGATAGATGAGGGCGCGGAGCCTCGCCTGGTGGGCACCGCCCGCCTCACGTTGGTCCGGGGGATAACCGAGACCGTCCACCACGCCGTTTTCGCTTGTGGTCTCGGGCTCGACGCGGAGGTGGTGCGTGTCGCCGACGACGACCCGTACAGAAAGTACCGTTTCGGGTCGCTCCACTACGCTCGGTCGGCCCTTGGCGTCGGGATCAAGACGTACCCCTCGGTCAAGCCGCATGTCACCTTCACCACCGACGACCGGGAGATGCTGGCCACCACCGCCCTATTCCAATTCCGTGAGGTCTACACATACTTCGGGAAGGTCGCACTCCGCTTCCACGACGCCGTGCCCGATCCGATGACGGTGCTGGTGCTGGAACGGCTCAAGCGACGTCGTATCCCCAAGATCTTCTTCGGCGCCCTCCTCCAACGCGATCTCGGTGCGGTCGCCGGATTCGAGGTGTGGAACGATCTGGAGACGGTCTCTTTCGATGCCGACCCGCCGGTGTCGGCACAGGCCGACGGGGAGGGTCTCGGCTCGGCCGACGCGGGACGGGTCGATTGGGTGCCGGATAGCCTGCGGTTGCTGGCCGGTCCCGTCTAACTCGAACCTCGGTGTCGGAGACCGGCGCGCCGCCTCGTGTCCTCCACTTCGACGGCGAACTCCGCTACCGATGCCACTGCCAGGGCGCGTCGAGCCAGCACGGCCCGGGCAGGCCGGATCGCGGCCTCGGACAACGACATCCTCGCCAACGACACCCGGTCGGGGGCATCGTCCGGCCCGGGACGTCGACGGCGGAACAAACCGCGGCGCCGACCCGGCCGCGCGGGAGGCAATCGTTTCTCGATCCGGAGCATGTGGGCCGGGATGTCGGCTGCGATCGACTTCAGCTTCTCCCCTGTGGGGCCTCCGGCGTCGTCGGCGAGGGCGTCGAGGAATCCGGTGAGGATGTCACCGGCCTCCCCGGTGCGGTCTTCGGTCAGGGCGGACACCGCCTGCGCGAGGGCCACGTCGGCCCGGGCATCGAAGTCGAGCCCTGACCCGGCCTCCGCGGAGAGCGACCCGCTGGTCTCCGCCAGGTCGGTGAGCAGCTTGGAGTACAGGGTGTGGCGGTTGGCCCGCTTCTCCTCCACGACGGAGCGCAGGTCGTCGGTCCCGATGGGGGGCCCGCTGGGCGGAGCCGTGGCGATGGGCACGACGACGACATCCTCGAGCCGGTCCTCGTCGAGGGCGGTCTCGAGGTCGACGAGGACGTCGTCGAGGTCGGTGGCGTCGAGACGGTCGATCTGGTTGAGAACGACGATCAGCTGCTCCGAGTAGCGCCCCATCGGTGCCAGATACTCCTCGTGGAGTCGTGCGTCGCGGTACTTCTCCGGGTCGGTGACCCAGAGGACCACATCCACCAGGGGAAGCAGGACATCGGCCCGGTGCCGGTGCTCGGTCTCGACGCTGTCCGTGTCGGGCAGATCGAGGAGACACAGGCCTATGCCCTCGTAGACGTGACGTTCGCCGATGCCGAGACGGTCGAGATAGCCCTCCACAGACTCTCCCGCTGAAGATGGGATGGCGGCGGCTGCGTGCGAGGTGGTCGGTCGCATTCCCCCCACGTCCACCAGCTCATCACCCGCCAGTGCGTTGAACAGTGAAGATTTCCCTGAGCCGGTGCCACCAGCGAGCGCCACGACCATGACCTCATCGGGATAGGCGAGGCGCGTGCGCACGGCGCGTACGGCCACGATGAGAGGATCGAGCACCCGATCCTCGATGACTCCGGTGCACGACGCCAAGGCGAGGTCTGCCCGCTCCAACAGTTCGGTCAGCTCGTCACGCATCGACGGCGGCGAGCATGGTCATCGCACCGAGGGCCACCCTCAACTGGTCGGTGTCGAGCTCGCCGTGCCGCTCCCTGACCTGGTCGACGACGATGCGAGCGAACGCCTCATGGATCAGGCCGAGTCTCGCCCCGAGCTCCCGGCGCGCCCTGTCGACCAGGACATGACCGTCGTCCCCGAAGGCAGCCGATGCAGCGGTAGTCGACTCGTCTCGCGTCGCCCCGTCGAGCAGCACCGCTTGGGCGAGCCAGGGGTGACGATGATCTCCATCGGACACGATGCGGGCGACGAATCCGACCCACCCGTCCAGGTGAGAGCGGGTCACCGGTCTCACCGCCGATATGGCCGCGGCCACATCGACGTTCCACGTCTCGAGAGAAGCCCCCACGTCGAGGAGCCATTTCCGCACGTCGGAGTGGACGACCGCCTCGAGGTGGTCGACGAGCCGCTGTAACGACGTCTCGATGCGGGTGGGGTCGGAGTTGTCGACACGTCTCATCCAGCGACGGAGACGGCGAGGGGATGCTGGTTCCGGGACCGTCGGATGGAGATGATCGCCGACGCCAGCCAAATCCAACGTCGTCGACCGCGTGATCAGATCGGCCGACAACGCGGCGTCGAAACGCTCGATCTCGTCGGCAACCGTGGTCATCGCGTCTGCGAGATCCCTCGTCTGGGTGAGGGTGGCGCTGAGAACCCGATCGGACATCCCCCGGATGAGCTCGCCGTGCTCCCCCACCAGATGGTCGAGTCTCTCCCGCAGCGGTAGAACAGCCATCGGGGGAAGATGTTGTTCCCCCGCAGCCAGGTGGTGCTCGGTAATGGTGACCAGCCGGTCGTCCAGACCGGCCACCCTCAGTCTCGACCTGAAGTCGACGATCGCGCCCGGTGCGGTCGAGCTCACCCTGTTCAGGACCGGGATGACCGGGGCCCCTCGGGATACCGCCCGGCGCAGCACCTGCCAGGGCACCTCGTCGGCGTAACGAAGGGCCGAGGTGACGAAGACCACTACGTCGGCATTGTCGATCAGTGTCTCGGCCATGACCCGATGCCCGGTCGAGGTGGAGTCGAGATCGGGTGTGTCCACGAGCGCCAGCGCTTCGAGCACCGGGGCATCACCCGCCACCACGCGGCACCCCACCCCACCGATCGACCCATATCGGTCCGCCGAGTATCCAGAAGCCAGAACCACGGGGATGCGGGTCGTTGGCCTGACCGCTCCGGTGGCGGACACGTCGCGGCCGGACAGGGAGTTGACCAAGGTCGACTTCCCCGAACCGGTGGGCCCGGCGACCACCACCACAAGCGGCTGTTCGGGGTCGTCGGCTCTCGGTATCAGATAGTTGCGAATGATCGCCGTCAACCGGTCCCTCTCGGAGGCGAGATCGGAGGTGTCCGGGCCGAACTCGACCGTGTCGAGCGCCTCGGCCAACCGTGACAGGGTGGCAGCCACCTCGTCGCGCGCTCTCGATGCAACCACGTCCTGATTGTGGCACGCCCCCGGGAGTCTCCCTGGTAGGCAGACGTGGGAATCGGTCCACCGACGATATCCTCAGCGTGATGCCGTCTTCCAGAGCAGAGGTCTCCGACGTCGCGGTCTCCCCCGACCATTTCATAGGTGGGAAGCGGGTCGGCTCCGATGCGACATTCGAGGTTCGCTCCCCGCTCGACTGGGACTGGAAGCTCGCCGACGTGGCGAAAGGCGACGCCCTCACCGCCGACCGGGCCGTCACCGCAGCCATCGACGCCTTCCCCCACTGGTCGTCGCTGGGCCCGGCACATCGAGCCGAGCAACTGCACCGTCTGGCCGACCTGATCGACGACAGCATCGACGATCTGGCGACCGTGGAATGTGCCGACATGGCGATGCTCTTGGAGAGCCTCCAGGCGCGGGTCATCCACCGTGGTGCGGAGAACTTCCGCAACTATGCCGACCTGGCCGCAGGGCACGTCGGACGTCATTGGTCGTCGAAGGGGACCGAGAACTTCATCCAGCGGATGCCGGCAGGCCCGGCGGTGATCATCACCCCTTGGAACGCCCCGTGGCTCCTCTCCACCTGGAAGCTGGCGCCGGCGCTCGCCGCGGGGAACCCGGTGATCCTGAAACCTGCCGAGTGGGCACCGCTCTCCGCCTCGTTGCTGGCCGACCTGGCCACGGAGGCCGGGATCCCACCTGGTGTCCTCAACGTGGTGCAGGGGCTTGGGGAGGAGGTGGGAGCAGCCCTCGTCTCAGACCGACGGGTGCGTCGCATCTCGTTCACCGGATCGCCCGAGACCGCCCGCCACATCGGAGTCGCCGCCGCACGCAACATCGTGCCGTTCACCGCCGAATTGGGTGGCAAGGGCCCGTTCGTGGTCTTCGCCGACTCCGACCTCGACGCGGCAGCAGCGAAGGCGGCCGGCCAGTACGACGACGCCGGACAGGTCTGTCTCGCCGGAACCCGATTGTTGGTCGACGAGTCGGTAGCGGACGAATTCCTCGACCTGTTCAACACCTACACCGACAAGCACGTCCTCGGCGACAGCCGAAACCCCACCACGACCATCTCGCCCCTGATCCATCCCGACCACCTCGCCCGCGTGGAGGGTTTCGTCGGCCGGGCCCGGGAGTCGGGCGACCGCGTCATTCGGGGTGGTGAGCGCTGGAAGGAGGACGGGCTGTGGTACGAGCCGACGTTGATCGAGCCGAAGGACAACTTCTCCGAGATCGTGCAGCGTGAGGTGTTCGGACCGGTGCTCACCTTCCAGACCTTCTCCGACGAGCAGGAGGCCATCGCCTTGGCCAACTCGACGGAGTACGGCCTCTCGGGGATCGTGTACACCGGGTCCGAGGAGAGGGCACACCGGGTTGGCACCGCCATCCGTGTCGGCATCCTGTGGGTCAACACTTTCCTGGTCCGCGACCTGACCGCTCCCTTCGGGGGCTGTCGCATCTCGGGGATCGGGCGGGAGGGAGGAGACTACGCTCTCGACTTCCACAGCGATCTGAAGACGCTGCAGATCAGCGAGGGGACCGTCGACTAGCCGTTGGTCGGTTGGAGAGTCGTGCCACCTCTCCAGGAAACCCCCACGCGGTGGTAGAAGCCGCCGATGATCTCGATCGGTTCCAGCAATGCCAGCTCGTCGACCGGTGAGTCGTAGACGTCGAGTTCCGCCGTCGCCGCCCAGACGTCGGCGATCTCCCCGTCGTAGCCACGCATCGTCACCAACTCGTCCATCGACGACGAGCCGTCCGATTCGATCGCCGGCCAGAAGCGGTTGTGGAGCATCGGATGGGCGTTGACGAACCCAGGTGAGTCGACAGGGCCGGTGAGCTCGATCCGGGCGTGGGCGATACGTCGCCCGGATGCGCTGAGGGTGGCCCCAAGACGTCCCCCCGCCTCCAACCTGGGCCCGGCCCGCCCCACTGTGATGGGTCGGGTCATCCAGATGTCACCCAGCTTCTTCGGATATCCCTGGTGGTAACCGCGGACCATGGCGAAGTCCTTGTCCACCCAGATGAACGGGCAGCGGCTCCAGGTCTCGGCTTCCCAGTCACAGCGGATCACCGCGAAACACTCCTTGTACTGGCTCCGCACCGGGTCTTCGATCTCGGAGAAGTCGTCACCACAGCTCTGCCAGTCGGCCCAGATCAAGGCGACCGCACCCGGGTCGTCGGCGGTGAGGGTGGCCCCCTCGGGAAGGAACCGGGCCACCCGGTCCGGATCGGTCCGGTATTCGACGGTGATCATCTCACCGGAGTAGTGCCAGGGTGGCGATGGGATCAGCGACGATCTGCCGCTGGGAGTCCGCGGGAAGAGGAACGAAGGTTCGTATTCGATTGCCATCGCGACCGGATCGTAGATGGCGGATCTCCGACTACGCAGTGGCGCGGCGTCGGTATTAGCTTGACCGCCGATGGACCACCCACTCGAGCCGAACGCCGAGACCCGGGCAGAGATGACGACGGCGGTCCTCGCCATTCTCGAAGACTGGTACGAGCGCGCCGCAGAGATGGATGCTGCCGGGCCTCCTGTGGACGCCGGGACCCTGGCCGGTTTTCGTTCTCCCCCGACCGAGGAGGGCCGCCCCCTCCCCGAGTTGCTCGGGATCGTCGAGCACGCCGGTGAAGGCGGCGTCTATCACCCTTCCGGTGGACACCTCTCCTACATCCCCAATGCCGGTCAATACACCGCCGCTGTCGCCGAGTTCCTCGCCGCCGGTCTCAACCGGTACACCGGTGTGGCCGGGGCGGCTCCCGGTTTCTCCGCCATCGAGCACGGCGTGGTCGACTGGCTCTGCTCGATCTTCGATCTGGGACCCGACTCTTCGGGACTCTTGTTGTCGGGGGGATCGATGGCCAACTTCACCGGCATCGTCACCGCCCGAACCACCAAGTTGGGCGACGACTTCGCAGACGGTGTGATCTATGTCACTGCCCACACCCATCACTCGGCGGCCAAGGCAGCCCGACTGGCCGGCTTTCGCAGCGACCAGATCGTGACGGTGGATGTCGACGAAGAGTTACGGATGTCCGTCCCCGCCCTGGAGAAACAGATTGCCGCCGACCAGTCGCAGGGGCGATCCCCGTTCCTGGTGATGGCTTCCGCCGGGACGACGGACACCGGAACCGTCGACCCGTTGCAGGATCTCGCAGAGGTGGCAGGTCATGCCGGGATGTGGTTCCACGTCGACGCCGCCTACGGCGGGTTCTATCAGTTGACCGGGAGGGGACGGGTCACCCTGACCGGCATCGACCGGGCCGACTCGATCGCACTCGATCCGCACAAGGGTCTCTCGGTGCCTTTCGGTGTGGGTGCCCTGGTGGTGAGGGACGAGGGGTCGTTGGTCGATGCGCATCTCGGCCGGGGCGCCTACCTCCTCGATGAGGACTCCTACCACGGGATCCGGGACATCTCGTCTTTGGGCCCCGAGCTGAGCCGGCCTTTCCGGGGGCTCCAGGTGTGGCTGCCCCTCCACCTCCACGGGGTGGCTGCTTTCCGGGATGCCCTCGACACCACACTCGACCTCGCCGAACATGCCTACGCCCGGTTGCAGGGGATCGAGGGGATCGACGCGGCGTGGAAACCGGACCTGTCGATCGTGGCCTTCCGATTCGACGACGACAACGTCGGGAGGGCCGCTCTCGAGGCGGTCAACGCCGATCGCAGGGTTCACCTCAGCTCGACGACGGTCGACGATCGCTTCGTGCTCCGCTTTGCCATCGTCAACCGTCGCACCACCGCCGACCACCTCGATCACGCCATCGACATCATCGAGAAGACCCTGATCGGATAGTGGTCAGGCCTGATGGCCTGCGGGATCCTCGAGAAGGGTGCTCGATATCTCGTCGACGGTCTGTCCTGGTGACGCATCCTTCAGACCGGAGAGCCGTGAGTAGAGGTCGGCTGCCGCCAGATGAAAACCCTCCGGCAGCCCAGCCTCGCCGTATGCCCGTGCGATCTCTTCCATCTCCCCGACGAACCGCCACGCCTTGGATCCGATCCGTGACGACAGCTGCTCGACCCGATCTCTGAGCTCGGGTATCGACTGGTCCCATTCACTCGAGAGCTCCTCGAACACGCCCTCCGATCTGGCGAGCGCGGCGACCGAGAGGAGCAGGGCTGACGTTCCTTTGGTCCACGCCGCATAGGACATCTTGAGCGCCGATGCCTGACCGGGTTCGGGCCCGATCACACGGGTGTCCACCGGCGAGCCGGCGAACAAAGCGGCGACCTCGTCTGCTTCCTCTCCCGAGAGATAGACCCGGGTGCTCGCCGACTGGCCGCTCCCGTCCGATCGGGGAGGCGAGCCGATGACTCCTCCGTCGACGAATCGCCCGTGCAGTCGACCGATCTCGAGGACGGTGGCCGGGGCGACCGCGTTCAGGTCGACATACAGCCCACCGAACCTAGAGTCGTGGACCCGCTGGGCGACGTCGACAGCTGCCGCCGGTGGGCAGACTGAGAGAACGACATCGATCTGGGCCAGGAGAGATTCGAGATCCTCGACGTCGACGATCCCGGCTTCCACGGCCCTGCCCGCCGTTGCCGGGGACCTCCCCTCACTGGCCCAGTAGACCTCGCCATCGATGCACGCAGCCAATGCTGTCCCCATGTTGCCCGGATGTAGCAAGCCGACTCTCACTCCCATATCGTGCCAGGTTCCCCACGACTTCAGTCGGGTGGGTCTCGTTTGCGGGTGTAGGTGTGGTGTAGTGGGCTGGTCCATTGGTGGTCGCCGTTGGGGAGTTTTTGTAGTCGCCACCGGGTGTGGTGTTTGACCATGTGGTGGTGTCTGCAGAGTGGTCCGAGGTTGTCGTTGTGGGTGGGTCCACCATGAGAGTGGGGGCGTCGGTGGTCGAGGTCGCAGTCGTAGACGGGTTGACGGCATCCCACCATCACACAGGTCGGGTATGTGGCTCTGATCTGACGTTGTTGACCGGCGGTGGGACGTCGGCTCAATGTTCCGGTGGCGACGGGCCGACCCCTGGTCGGTCACAGAGAACACCCATTCTCCGTCGATGTTGTCCCGGACGGTTTTCCGGGCGATCTCAGCGAACACCGGCCCATACCCGTCCAACACCCCAGGAGTGTCGGAGAACCCGGCCAGGGTTTCTGCGGATACGGTGATGTTGACCCGACCCCCACCCCTCCCAGTGTTGTTGTGGTGGCGGTAGTGGCCACATCTACCGGCCAACAGGTCCAAAGCGACATCAGCACGGATCTGGTCCAGTGTCCTCGGCTCGTCTCTGGTTTTGAGAGCCCGCGCCAAGGTTTCGACATGGGTGCGGGCCGCAGCAACATCTTCGGGACGTCCCGAATAAACACCGAAATTGGCAGTGAGATCAGGGTTGGCGTAAACACCAATCTTGCGGTCGGCCAACCCCGCCTCATAACAAGACTTCGACCCGTCAGGGTCGGCTATCAACACCTGTTTGGTCAGCCGGGCCCGCAACTGGCCAGTGGTCAACTCCCCGGCGTCGTCCAACACCTCATCGAGGACATGGTCGACAGTGTCGTCGGGAAGATGACCCAGGGCCATCTCCAAGACCCGCACCCGAGGAAGATCGATCTTCCCCGCAGCGAAAACGTCGAACACCCTGTGCAGTCTCCCGGTCAACGACACCGCCCGAGAAAGCTCGACTTCAGAACAACGACGAGTCAGCGTCAGCGCCGCCGCCACCTCCACCGCCGCAAACTCCACCTCCGAAAAACTACGTTCCACCCCAGAATCAGCATCACCAGCCGGAGAAAACGCCACCTCTGCCATCGCTTCGAGCTTTCCCGCCTCATCATGAGCAGCAAGACGGGCACGAGCCTGCATCAACCGGACCGCATCATGACCATTCAACCGAGACG
>CAZZIG010000020.1:0-9353 GCA_964653975.1 uncultured Acidimicrobiaceae bacterium | reverse complement strand
ATGGTGGGGGTGGTGCCGTTGTCTAACCAGTCTCTGCTCAGGTTTTCTAGGGCGTCGTGGCGTCTTTGTCGTGGGGTGTGGGTGTCGCCGTTTCGTCGGGGTGGGTTGTTGGCGTCCAATGCGGCGAGGAACGCTTCTCCGGCGGTCTGGGTGAGAGTCCCATCCACTCTCAACATGCCGTGTAGCCAGGTGGCGGACAGCCCCCGCCGGGACTGTTGGGTGAGCGGGTCGAGGTCTCCTGGCCCTTCGACTGCCTGCCGCCAGTAGGCGACTGCTTTGCCGGTGTCGACCGCGTCGAGTGGTTCGACGATCTCCACCAGCCGAGGTTCGGCTTCGGCGTATTCGTCGGGGACGGCTTCGGCAGCAGCGAACAAATGTCTCACCTGATCGGTCGACAGGCGGCCATCTACCCAAGCCTGGAAAGCATGAGGGGCACGTTCGGCGGTGTTGCCATACGAGACCACCCGGCGGGCATGAGCCGGGGTCACCCCGGTCTGATCCACCAGAAACGCGGTGGGAGACGAATACCCGAGAACATGATGACCACCCCGGTCGGTGAGCGACCTCACCTTCCTCGCCTGAAGCACCTCGACCTGCTGAGCCACATGAGCCAACTCCACCAGATCCGAAGCCAACTCGTCGACCGACAAATCGGAATCGCCTATCGAAGACCATTCATCGAGTGCGGAACGGACCCCACTCATCGCTTCCTCCCCATGCCACCAACGTATCCAACACCAGTGACAGATTCCCTAACTATCAACCCCGCCTACCCGAAAACCTACAAACCAGGTGGGACAAGAAATCCAGACATCGCCCCCGGACGATGCCTCTACTGCTCTGTGTTCACACTCTTCAGTTGCGTCGTCATCTCACCACAACAGATTGATACATTGTGCTACTATGTATCTAGGTGCAAGGTATCGGAGGACGTGGATGCAAATCGACAAAGACCTCGTCGCCGCTTCGGCGACTCCGTTGGTCTTGGCGATCCTCGCCGAGGGCGAGAGCTATGGATATGCCATCCTGAAACAAGTTCGGGAGCTCTCCGACGGGGAACTGGAGTGGACCGACGGGATGCTCTATCCGTTGCTCCATCGTCTACATCGTCTCGGATATGTGACCACGGAGTGGCGCACTCCACCGGAGGGTCGCCGTCGCCGCTACTACACCATCACCGACGACGGGCTTGCGGCTCTCGCCGTCCACAAGAGACAGTGGACGACGGTGACCCGGGCCCTCGGTGGAATCTGGGGCGGTGGAACCGACCCGCTGCCGTTCGCCTTCGGGATGGCCTGACATGGAGAAGCTGGAGACCGAGATCTCGGAGTGGCGAGCCTTCGTGGTACAAGGCCCTGGGGTGGCCGGTCGCGACGTGGAGGAGCTAGAAGCCCACCTGCGTGATCAGATCGGCGACCTGGTGAACGCAGGTCTCACCGACGACGAGGCGTTCTTGATCGCGGTGAGGCGGATGGGGAGCATCGACGAGTTGTCCCGAGAGTTCGCCAGGGAGAACGGCGGCATTCTCTGGAGACAGCTCCTCGTCTCGGATCAGAGCACTGATCAAGAGCACGACCGGTGGTGGGTGGAGGCTCTCGTGTTCGCGGTGAGTGCTGCACTCGCCGTTCAGGTCGCCCGTCTCCTCGCCGATTTCCCGGGCCAGGAGTCGTCCTGGCTGGTGAGGAACGCCGGCCTGTTCGTGTTGCCGATCCTGGCGAGCTACTTCGTCCGCCGCCGGCGGCTCCCCAGAGGCCAGGCTCTGGTCACGGCCATTCCATTCGTGGCCCTGGCGATCGTGATCAATCTCTATCCATACACGGAGAACTCGGCAACCGAGCTCCTGGTCGCAGCCCACCTTCCGGTCGCGCTGTGGTTCGTTGTGGGCTACCCGTACATGAACGGGATGTTGGGGTCACACGAACGACGCATGGACTTCGTCCGCTTCAGTGGCGAATGGTTCATCTACTACGTGTTGATCGCACTCGGCGGTGGAGTGCTTCTCGCATTGACTGCGCTCATCCTGGAGCCGACGGGTGTCAACGTCGAGAAGGTGTTCGAGTGGGTCCTGCCCTCCGGGGCAGCCGGAGGCGTGGTGATCGCCGCCTGGTTGGTCGAGTCGAAACAAAGGGTCGTCGAGAACATGGCGCCGGTGCTCACCATGCTGTTCACACCGCTCTTCGCGGTGATGCTGGTGGTCGCCGTAGTCGCCTACCTGGCGACCGGTCTCGGCGCCGTCTTCGACCGGGAGCTCCTCGGGATCTTCGACGCCCTTCTCGTGGTCGTCCTCGGTCTGGTCCTCTACGGGATCTCGGCCCGGGACCCGGCGACGGCGCCGGGATGGATGGACCGCATTCAGTTCGTCGCGGTCGTCAGCGCCCTCGTTCTCGACGCGATAGTGCTGGCGGTGATGGTCACCCGAATCGGGGAACTCGGGTTCACCCCGAACAGGACCGCGGCGCTCGGTCTCAACCTCGTCCTGTTGGTGAGTCTGGCGGGGACCGCACTCCTGTCCCGCCGGTTCCTCGTCGGGCACGGCACATTCCACTCAATGGAGAAGTGGCAAACCGACTATTCGCCGGTGTTCGCCTTCTGGGCCGTCTCGGTGGTGGTCGTCCTCCCGGCCTTGTTCGGATTCACCTGACCTGAGCCCAGAGGACCCAGCCGGTCAACCGTCCCAAGCGCAATCACGATGTGGCCGGTTTCGCATCGACTGCCTTTTCGGCCTCGATGGCTTCTCGTGAGGCTTCATCGGCAAGGGAGCGGGCGACCACCGCTCGATGTCTCGCCTCCTCGACCGCCCGCTCGGCGATCTCGAGTCTTCGTTCCGCCGCGGCCGCGTCTTGGGAGAGACGGTCGGCTCGCGCTCGTGCCCGCTCCGCGGCATCGACTGTGTCGCCCCGGGGTTCGGCCGGGACCGACGTCAAACCCATCTCACCCCAGCCCGCTCCGGAAGGCTCCAGCTCGCGTATCAGCCGTCCGTCCTCCAGGGCCGCTTCAGCTTCGGGGTCGGTGGCGACCGCGAGGACGGTCGAGGTGATCCGGTCGCGGGTCTGGGAGGTGTCGGGTCGTCCCGCGGCCCGAATCTCGGTCACCGCCCCCTCCACCAGCGCCGAGACCGCCTGGTGGCGCATCTCCGAAGCGGACGACATCGCGTGGGTCGTTTCAGCAGCTCGCAGCTGCCTGTGACTCTCCCGGAGACGCTCGACCAGGTCGGGATTGCTGCGGGATGCCCGGTTCAACCCCCAGGCGGCGAGTGATGGCTTGCGGAGTCTCGCCACCGTGGTCGCCTCGTCGTCACGTCCCTCAGACCGAAGCCAGCGGGCGAGCAGGTCACGGCTCGCGGTGAACCGGTCGAGAGGAAGCGAGTAGAGATCCGCGGGGTCGGTGACATCCGGGGCGGGCACGTCGGTCGGCATCCCTCCATCCTCGCATCCATCGCGTCCATCCGAACAACAGTTCCGTGCGGGATCGGGTCTCGTTCTCCCCAGACATCATTACCGTGAGTGACGATGCGTCTTCTCCTGTTCTTCGCCCTCATCGCCCTCGCCGAGATGGCCACCTTCTTCTGGGTGGAGTCGATGATCGGGCTCACCTGGGCCCTGGGTATCGCATTGGGAACCGCGATACTCGGGTCGTACCTGGTGAAACGTGCCGGGACTTCGGTTTGGGGGCGATTGCGGGCCAAGGTAGGCCAGAGTCAGGTCCCCGGGAGGGAGTTGAGCGACGGGGCCGCCATCCTCGTCGCCGGTGCGTTCCTCATCTCGCCCGGGTTCATCACGGACGCTCTCGGGTTCGCCCTCTTGCTCCCGACGGTGCAAGGGCGGATCTACCGTTTCGTCACCAGGAAGTTCAGCAGCCGGGTCAATGTGTTCACATCCACCTTCCCGACCAGACGTGAGCCGATCCAGGGCGAGGTGATCGACGTCGATCCCGAGTGAACCGGGGCTCGGGGTCAGATCAGGCGCTGAGAACGAGGGGGAGGGCGTCGACCTCCGCCAACTGGACGAAGATCTCCACCACCGCGGGGTCGAACTGGGCTCCGGCGTGTCTGCGGATCTCGCCGACTGCGAACTCGACAGGGAGGGCCGGCTGATAGGCCCTCGTGGAGGTCATCGCATCGAAGGCGTCTGCCACGAGCACGATCCTGCTGAGAATCGGGATCCCTTGACCGGAGAGGCCAAACGGATAGCCGTTACCGTCGAAACGCTCGTGGTGATAGAGGATGGCCTCGGCGATCTTGGGATCGAGGCGATTCCGGGTCATGGCAAAGCCGAGCTCGGGGTGACGCTCCATCAGATCACGTTCCGACTGGTCCAGTGGTCCCGGCTTGCCGAGGATGCCCGGGTCCATGTGGATCTTGCCGACGTCGTGGAGCACTCCGGCGAGGGCGAGGCGATCGAGATCGTCCTCGCCCAGCCCCAGTCCGCGTCCTAGGTCGACCGCCAGGTTCGAGACGCGGTGAACGTGCCCGTGCAAGTCTTCGATGACATCTTCCATCACCTTGATCAGGTAACTGTCCGGTAGCTCTCTCATGCAACACCCACCGGCCAGAGTGTCGTCGGGACTAGTCCACCTGTGGATAAGTCGTGAGTCTCATATCGAGTTGGTGACGGGGCCATCAAGGGAGTAATCGGCCCGAGAGCCGTTTTGGGTACCCCTGATGCATGAGTCGAAAGACCCAAGTGCAGGTGAAATGCCGACCTCAGCGGCGCTTGTCGAGTCCCTCCACATAGTCCGCGACGGCTGTCTCGTGCTCGGGTGTGGTGTGGGCGATCGCCTGGAGGGCTGCTGAGAGCTCGAGGAAACCGTCGAGGTCCATGCTGCGTGCCTGGCGGAGGAGACGCTTGGTCAAGGTCACCGCGGGTCGTGGCTTCGATGCGATTGAGCGGGCCAGTTCAGCGACCCGTTGGTCGAGTTGGTCCTCCGGGACGACCTCCAACAACACTCCGTAGTTCTCGGCCTCAGCGGCGGTGATGAACCGGGCGGTCAGGGCCAACTCGGTGGCTCGCTGCCACCCGACCACCCGGGGCAGTAGCCATGCTCCGCCGTCACCGGGGATGATCCCCATCTCGATGAAGGTGTGGGCGAAGCGGGCGTTTCGCGACCCGAAACGCAGATCGCAGCCCAACACCAGGTCGAACCCGGCTCCGACCGCTGGTCCGTTGACCGAGGCGATCGTCACCAGGTCGGTGGTGGCTAGCAGTCTGGTGAGTTGTTGGATCGTCTCCCGGTATCTCTCCACCTGCTCCGCCGGTGCACCGGAGAACAGTCCTTCCCTGGCCGCCATGTCCTTGACGTTGCCGCCCGACGAGAACGCCGGGCCCTCGGCCTCGACAACGACGACTGCCACTTCCGGTGCGGACTCTGCCTCGTCGAGGGCGTCGAGGATGTCCTCGATCATGTCGGCGCCCGTAATCGCGTTGCGGGTGTCGGCGTCGGCCAGGGTGATGGTCGCGACCCCGCCGTCGGTTCTCGTCCTGATGCTCATATCAACCCTCTCTCCGCGGCATGTTCCACGAAAGCCCTCGCTCGCAGCGGGTCGGGACGCTTGTTGGCGTCGCCGTCGACTTTGATGCTGGAGCCGACGATCACCGTGTCGACGGCGGCGAGGAGTGAGTCCAGGTTGGAGGTGGTGACTCCGGACCCTGCCACGACTCTGGTGCCGTCGGGCACGGCAACCTTTACGGTCTTGGCCTCGGTGATGTCGGGCACCTCACCGGTTCCCGACCCCGATACGATCACCGCGTCGGCGAGCCCGCGCTCCACGGTGTCCAGGGCAGCTTGACGAGGGTCAGTCCCGGGTGGAGGGGTGCCGTGTTTGACGAGGACGTCGGCCCAGACCTCGACCTCAGGACAGAGAGAGGCACGCTTTCGCAAGACCTCGTCTGCTCTTCCGACGATCGGGCCCTGGTCGGTGTACATCACACCTGTCAGGATGTTGACCCTGACGAATCGGGCGCCCGTCGCCGCCGCCACGCCGAGGGCGGCAAGCCCGTCGTTGCGGAGTACGTTGACACCGACAGGGGCTCCGGTCGCGCCCACGGCTTCGACGGCGCGGGTCATGGCGGCGATCGTCTCGGGCGGGACGTCGTCGGCGAAGAACGGAACGTCACCGAAGTTCTCGACGATGAGTGCCGGGAAGCCGGCGGACAGCAGCACCCGGGCGTCATCGACGGCGGTTTCGATCACTTCGCCCATGGATCCGCCGAACCGGGGCGAGCCCGGGAGCGGGCGCAGATGTACCATCCCCACGAGCCGGGGGAGCGGCGCGGTCACAGGTAGGTCTGAGCTAGCTCGATCGCCTTCTCGGCGAACTCGCCATTCACCTTGAGCCGGGTGTCCCCTGGATCGACACGACGAACGGCGAGACGGGCCCAGTCGGAGGCCGATCCCTTGATCAGTTGGTCGGTGTCATCGGGCCCGTACACCCACTTGGAGTATCCAGGGCCGATGACCTCGACGCGCACCGGTTCGTAGTGCTCGCCGGCCTGTTTGAAGGCGTACGGGAGGGTCTTCCAACCGAACCAGCAGACGTGACGGATCCGTGGCGTGTCCTCAACTTCGATTCCCAGCGTGGCGTAGATGTCGAGACCGTGCATCCAGGTCTCGGTGAGCCGGAAAGTGGCGAAAGTGCGCGCACTCATGTCTCCCGCGATCCAGGGGAGACGGTCTTCCCCACTCATGTGGGACAGCGGCTCCACCACCCTGGCCCGGCCGCCCCGCCACCACTCGATCACGTCCTGGGGCCGCATCTGGCGTCCCTTCTTGATGGGGCGTTGACGGAGGGGCTCGATGTCGGGGGCTGCCTGCCACTCCTCGATCTTCTCGCCGTCCTGGATGGCGTCAGCCCCCAGGTCCTCGAAGTCGGCCAGGTGTGCGATGGTGTCGCGGACCGTCCAGGGCTTGTTGGGGGTGACGAGGTCCCAGACCTTGATCGGGATCCTCTGCAGAGACTGATCCAGGAACTGCTGCTCAGCTACTAGGTCTGAAAGGATGTCGCGCACCAGCCAATTCTAGTAGCGAATCCGCGGAAATCCCCAAGGCGGGGACGCCCTCACCAGGGTCGCTCGGCCTGCTCCTCGCTCATACTGGCCGGGATCTCGGTGGTTTCTGGGAGGCTGGCCAGGTCGTTGAGACGGTCTATGAGCTGGCGAAGCCGTCCGAATTGGCGACGATCGAAGTAGAAGGTGACCCGTTCCATCTGCAGGGCGTCGGCGTCTTCGATCTCGGCCTGGTTGGGCTCGGTCCTCTCGATCTCGCCCTCGACGACGATGTCGCCGAACTCCTCGTTGATCGCTTCGAGCTCTCGGTCATCGGGCGCCTGGCGCAGCCTCAGGATGAGTCTTCCCGCGGTGTAACGCTGTGAGTGGTAGTTGGAGTAGAACTTGAAGATCTCCTCACATGCCTCGTCGACATCCGTCGTTTGGAGGAACAGGGCCAGGTCGGACTCCGATATGAGACCCAGAGTCAGGAGCTTGTCGGTGATGAACCCGATGAGCGGTCCCCAGTAGTCGGTGCCTTCCGATTCCAGGAGGACGATGGGGTGGAGGTCCGACTTCCCGGTTTGGAAGAGCGTGATCAGCTCGAAAGCCTCGTCGAGGGTCCCGAACCCGCCGGGCATGATCACGAAGGCGTGTGACTCTTTGACGAAGCCGAGTTTCCTCGTGAAGAAGTACTTGAAGTTCACGGTCCTGCCGTCCGCGATGTATTCGTTGGCGGTGGCTTCGAAGGGGAGTCGGATGTTGACGCCATAGGAGTGCTCGATGCCGGCGCCCTTGCTCCCGGCCTCCATTAGCCCGGGCCCCGCACCGGTGATCACCCCCCACCCGTGGGAGGCCATGGTGGAGGCCAGCCGGTGGGTGAGGACATAGTTGGGATCGTCGGCTTTGATCCGAGCGGATCCGTAGATGGTCACCTTTGGCTCGGGGTGACGGCTGAACACCAGGTTCGAGTAGCGCATCTCCTTGAGGGCGGTGTTGATCAGCTTGAGGTCGCCCCGGGTGGCGCCGTCCCGGTGCATCTTGAGGGCGGTGACGATCATCTCCTCGATGAGATCCTGGTTGTCGTTGCCGGAGGTGTCTGCGACGAGACGGCGCAGCCGCTCGTTCAACTCCTCGTTCCCGAGGTCATAGGCCATCAGTGGCACCGTACCCGAGGAAGCTCAGTTCGAGGCAAATGGCGTCTCGGACGGGCCCTTGCGGACCACCGCGTTCCACACCGTCTCGTAGTGGTCGCGGTCGAAACGGTCGATCTGAGGCAACACGAACTCCTCCCAGGACGCCCGCAGGGGATCGTCCCGATCGGCATAGATCAACAAACCGGTCGGCAGACGGTCGAGGACCGAGCGCAGTGAGAGTGGGGTCTCGACACGGGTTCCGGTGTCTGCCTCGTCGAAAGAGGCGTTGATCTCCACGGTCAGTCGAGACAACGCCTCGACATAGACGTCCGCGAGGCTCGGGTAGCGCCGCTCCAGCATCGCCCTGACCTGATCCTCCCCCGGGAACTTCTTCTCCCAGATGGCCCATCGGTCTGCGAAGGCCTTGTTGAGGGTCTGAGTTCCCGCATAGTCCCGGATGTCGGTGGGATTCATGGTCCCGAATATGCGGACGTCCTCACGTAGCCGGACCGTCTCGCCATTGGGGAGGTCGAGGGCGGCATAACGGTCGAGCAGCCCGTGCAGGGCGAAGAGCGTCTCGGCACCGGCAGCGTTCAGCTCCGACAGGTTGAGCAGCGCCGGCCCCCGCAAGGCCCTCGTGATGTCTCCGTCCTCCCAACGGCTCTCTGTGCCACCTTTTCCGTCACCATGGAGCCGGGTCGACCCGATGAGGGTCACGTCGCGGACCTCTCCGGTGAGGGGGATGCGGAAGTAGGGGAGCCCCATTGCGGCGGCGAACTGCTCGATGTCGTGGTCCTTGCCGGTCCCCATATGACCTCTCACCGCGACATGGAGGGGCACCAGACCTTCGGCATCGGCCCGGCGGGCCTGTTCGAGGAGGGCGAAGCGGTAGAGCATCCCGAGATCGACGTAATGAGGGTCGGGCTCGGGAATCTTGCGTTTCCGGAGCTCGACGTCGTCGATGTCGCCGGGAATCTCGAACCTCTCCAACTCGATCGGGGGGCCTTCGCCCTTGGGGTCTTCGAACACGACTGTGTCAGGCAATTGATCTCTCCTTGTCTTGATACTCCGAAGCCCGCAGCCACCAGGTGTCCATGCCCGAGTAGGCGATGCTTCTCCTCAGCGCGCCACGGGCGCCTTCGATCATGGCGTTGGCCAATTGGTCGGGCTCGTCGACAACCTGATGGCGTCGATAGGCCTGGTCGACGGTGTGGTCGCCGATCCCGATACCAATGAC
>CAZZIG010000019.1:0-11673 GCA_964653975.1 uncultured Acidimicrobiaceae bacterium | reverse complement strand
ACGGGTCCCACTTCCTGAGGAAAGCTGGCGGAGGGGCCCACATGTCTCGAGACCCGGCCCGAACAGCTCGGCACCGCCGGATCTGTCTGACCATCGTCTTCACGATCGGGATTGCGCCAGCCGATCCCGGGAGAGGACGTCCATCTGGAGGAACTGGTCGACATTGAGGAACCCGGGAGGGAGGGTGACCCGTCCTTCGACCAAGGGCCGGGCCACCCGCGACGATATGAGGCGCGGGTTGACCAACTCCACCACCTCGTCACCTGTGGCCAGGCTGGCCCGCCCGCCGGCCAGGATGTTCTGCACCCAGTCCGATTTGGGCCCATAGACCAGGATGAACAGGAAAGTCCCGTCGACCTCGGTGGCGGCGAGCGGTGTCCGGTAGACCCGACCCGAGGTCCTCCCGATGTGGGTGATCACATCCCATTTGCCGTTGACCAGGGCCCGTGGATTGAACAATCGCTTGTTGATCTGGCCCCACCACAGTGGCATCGGCATCAGATCCCTCCTTCCACGTCGACCAGGTTCTTGGCACGTGCGTGGAAGCGACCCTGGCGATCGAGCGGGACCGCGATCTCAGCCAGCGGGAACCTGTCCTCGATCACCGACCGCATCCGCCCGGAGGCGAGCAGCCCGCCCAGTTCGGCGAGGTCGGCCGCCCGGCTGGTAGCCGTGAAGCTGGCAGCTCTCTTCTCTCCGGGAGCGAAGACGAACTGCGACGCGAGGAGACGGGGCAGCGGCCCGGTCCAGTCTCCCTTGGGACCCCCAACCATCACATAGACCCCTCCGGTGGCGAGCAGTCGTTTGCAGTCACGCAGTGGATGATTCCCCGGGAGGTCGAAGATGGAGTCGAACCGGGTAGAGGTGGCGGTGATGTCGTCACGTGTGTAGTCGACGACCGTCCCTGCTCCCAGTCGATGCGCCTGGTCGACGTTGCGGGTGCTGCACACCGCCGTCACCTCGGCTCCGAGATCTCTGGCGATCTGGATGGCGTAGGTGCCGACACCTCCCGAGGCACCGTTGATGAGGACCTTCTGGCCCGTTTCCACAGCGAGCACGTCACGGATCCCCTGGAGGGCGGTCAACCCGGCGACCCCGACGACGGCGACATCCTCGAAGGGGACCCCCACCGGCTTGTGTGTGAGGTGATCCACTCGAGCCCGGGCGTATTCGGCGTAGGCACCGGCGCCGATCTCGCCGAACACCTCGTCACCGGGCTCGAACCGGGTCACGTCCTCGCCGATGGCCACCACCGTCCCTGCGATGTCGGCGCCGAGGACCGCATTGCGGGGCCGAAGCCCGAAGGCGAGGCGCATCAGATAGGGCTTCCCGTTCATCAGGTGCCACTCCATCGCATTGACCGAGGAGGCGCGTACCCGCACGAGGACTTCGTCGGCTCCGACGGTGGGTATGGGGATCTCCCCCAGACTCAATACCTCACTGGCCGGCCCATATCGGTCCTGAACCATCGCCTTCATGGTCTGTCTGCCGACGACTTCGGTGGTCTCCGGGTGCTGTCTCATCTGCTCCTGCCCTCTATACGCTGTAAGGTGTACGACGTAAGATATACCTCATACAGCGTAAGGCTGTCAAGTGGGATCTTACCGCGTACGATGGGGTGTGGATCAGATGACCACTTCTACCCGAGAGACAACCGAATCGAAGATCCCCTTGAGTCGGGATCGGGTACTGGCCACCGCGGTGACGCTGGCCGACGAGGAGGGGATCGAGGCGATCACCATGCGCAACCTCGCCCAGCGTCTCGGTGTGGAGGCGATGTCCCTCTACTACCACGTGGACAACAAGGCTGCCCTCCTCGATGGGATGGTCGACGTCGTGGTCGATGAGATCTTCGAACAGGTCGGCGCACTCGACTCACCTTCACCCGAAGACGACTGGAAGACCGCGCTGAGGGAGCGGATCCTGACCGCGAGGAAGGTCATGCTTCAACATCGCTGGGCACCCCAGATCATCGAGCAGCGTTCGATGATGAGCCCGGCCATCGTCTTCTACTACGAGGGAGTCCTCGAGATCTTCCGCCGCGGTGGGTTCTCCTATGACCTCGCCCATCACGCCATTCACGCCCTGGGCAGCAGGGCGCTCGGTTTCACCCAGGAGCTGTTCCAGCCGGACGGCGCAGCCGAGGAGGAGGCCAACAACGTGATGATGGAGGAGCTGGCGCCCCAACTCCCATACCTGGTGGGGATGATGTCCGAGATCGCCCACGAAGACCCCGACTCGACCATCGGGTGGTGTGACGACCAGGCCGAGTTCGAATTCGGCCTCGACTTGATGTTGGACGGTCTGGACCGGGTGCGGCAGACGAGGACGTGACCCCGCTGCCTCCGGGGGTGGACCGATGATGGCTAGTCCTGGTGCTCGGGGGGACGCCGCATTCGGACCTCCACCTCGTCGCTGACGAGAGTCTCCGGGCTGAGCTCGGTCCCGGTGCGGAACGCCGCCCTTCCCACGAGGTGTGCCGCCACAGGTGCGGTGATGAATTGGAGCAGGATCACCAAGAAGAGCTTGGCGACGGCCCCCGGCGCCGGGGTCACGAGGGCAGCCCCGGTGAGGATGAGGACGAGACCCAACGTGGCCGGCTTGGTGGCGGAGTGCATTCGGGCGAACACGTCGTCGAAACGCTGCAGGCCGACCGCGGCGAGCAGCGCCAGCAGAGATCCGGCCACCAGGAGAATGGAGGCGACTATCTCCATCAGGACCCTCTCCGCTCGATGAAATTGGCGACCATGCTGGTGCCGGTGAAGGCGAGGAGGGCAGCCACGACCATGACGTCGAGGTAGGTGTCCTCCCCGGTGATCGCCGCCTGGACCGCCAGACCGCTCACCACCATGAGAAGCAGGGCGTCGAGGGCGACGATTCGGTCGGCGATGCCGCCTCCCCGGATCATCCGCACGACGCAGAGCAAGGCGGCCAGACCGAGCAGGCCGAATGAGATCGTTGCTGCCACTTCGATCATGTCGGCTCCACCGTCGTGTCGTGTTCCTCGGCCGCTTGGGGGAATGCGGCGAGGGTGAGCTCTTCCAGACGTCGCACCGACCT
This sequence comes from uncultured Acidimicrobiaceae bacterium, assembly GCA_964653975.1. Lineage (GTDB taxonomy): Bacteria > Actinomycetota > Acidimicrobiia > Spongiisociales > ZC4RG35 > JANQRA01. Next base: position 8,613 of record CAZZIG010000019.1, on the reverse strand, counting down.
CCGTGTCTCCTCCAGGCTCTTGAAATGGAGCACATGTATGAAAAGGGTCCGGCTGCCCTCGTCGATGTCGAGGGTGACCGTCCCCGGGGTCAAGGACACCATGTTCGCCACCGCCGTGAGCACACCGGAGACACCGGTGGTCAAACCTACCGGGACCACCGCGGCCCTGATCCTGTTCCGGGGTGTGACCACCTCCCAAGCCATCAACGCAGACGCCGCGATCAGTTCCCAGTTGAAGTAGGCGACCAATCGGATCGTGGCCAACGACCGGAACCGGCCCCGGGGCTGTCCGGCACGGGGTGGGAGCATCGCCACCACGAGCCCCGCCACGACGAGCCCACCGAGCACATTGGCCCAGGAGACGACCTCCCAGAGCGTGACCCACACCACCTCCAGCCAGACCACTATGAGGAGATGTCTCACGGTGCCCTCACCGCGGAGATGTAGGTCGACGGGTCGATGAGACCGCCCGCCGCGATCTCGCCCAGTTCGTAGAGCGGAGCGGCAGCGACCACGAAGAAGATCCCGAGTGCCACGAGCAGAGCCGTCGGGCCGGTCATCATCCGGGGGAAGGCCGGCCATCTCCCCTCGAGGTCTGCGAGGTTGGGGGACGGCTCGTCTGCCTTCCCCCAGAACACCCCCGACCAGATCTTGGTCATCGAGAACAGGGTGAGGGCGCTGACCGCGATGGCCACACCCACGGTCAGATAGGCGCCGATGGCGAAGCCGGCTTCGATGAGTGCGAGCTTGGCGACGAAGCCGGAGAGAGGTGGGATGCCGGCCAGACTCAGAGCCGGCAGGAGGAACAGGACAGCGAGCAGAGGGCTCGAGTGGAGGAGACCTCCGAGATGGCGAAGCGAGGCCGTCCCCGTCCTCTCCTCTATCAGCCCTCCCACCAAGAAGAGAGTGGTCTTCACGATGATGTGGTGGACTATGTAGAAGACCGTGGCGGCGAGACCGGCGAGGGAGTAGAGACCCAAGCCGAAGATCATGTAGCCGATCTGGCTGACGATGTGAAAGCTGAGTATCCGCTTCACGTCGTTCTGCGTGATGGCACCGAGGACCCCGGTGACCATGGTGAGACCCGCCACGGCGAGAAGGAGCGTGGACGGCCCGCTCTCGCCGAAGAGCAGCGTGTGGCTCCGGATGATCGCGTAGACCCCGACCTTGGTGAGCAGACCGGCGAAGATCGCAGTGACCGGTGAGGTCGCCACCGGATAGGAGTCGGGGAGCCAGAAGAAGAGTGGGAAGATGGCGGCTTTGATACCGAAGACCACCAGGAACATCACCCCCAGCGCAGACCTGAGCCCGGGGTCGATCTCAGGGAGTTTCGTGGCCAGGTCGGCCATGTTGACCGTGCCCGTGGCGGCATAGACCAGGCCGACACCGGTGATGAAGAGGGTCGAGGCGAGCAGGCTGATGACCACATAGGTCATGCCGTGGCGGATCTGGAGCCGGGAACCACCAAATGTGATCAGGACATAGCTCGCGGTCAACGTGACTTCGAAGGCGACGAACAGGTTGAACAGGTCCCCGGTGAGGAAGGCAGCCGAAACCCCCGCGGCGAGTATCAGGTAGACCGGGTGAAAGAAGGCCCTCGTCTCGTCGGTCTTGGGACTGCCTGCCGCGAAGATGAAGACCGCGAACAGCATGATCGTCGAGATCGTGAGCAAGATCGCCGAGAAGGTGTCCACCACCAGGGTGATGCCGATGGGGTAGTCGACACCGCCGACATGGCCCACCAGCACCGACCCGTCGGCGACATCGACGAGGAGGAAGATCGAGGAGACGATGGTCCCGGCGAGGGTGAGCGTGACCAGCCAACGGCGGGTCAGCGGCCATCGCCCGAGACCGATCGACAGCGCAGCGGCGCCGAGGGGCAAGATCAGCGGGAGTACCAGATTCGGGTTCACCCCTCCACCTCGCCATCCTGGTCCTGGTCCCGTTCCTCGACGGTGGCTCTCGTCTCGATCATCGCTGCGATGCGGCGGTCTTCGACGTCGTCTTCCACCTCGTCGGATCGGGTCAGAGTCCAACTGCGATAGGCCAGTGCGAGGAGGTAGGCACTGACCCCGAAGGTGATGACGATGGCGGTCAACGCCAGGGCCTGTGGAAGAGGATCTGCGTACGGTCCACCCTCCCCTCCCACCAACGGTGCATCCCCGGCGCGGCCCCCGGCCAAGAGGAGCAGGAGATTGGCACCATGAGCCAACAGCCCGAGACCGATGACGATCCGGCTGAGATTCCTTTGCAACAGCAGGTACGCACCCGTCCCGTAGAGAACGGCCACCGCAACGACCATCACCACGATCACCTCGGGGTCTCGCTCTCTCCAAAGGATGAGATGAGGGAGGCGACCATGCCGACGACGATGGTGAAGACACCGATGTCGAAGGGCAAGGTCGAGCTGAGCTTGACCATGCCGAGGACGGGTACCTCCGTCTCGACGTATGAGCTCGTCAGGAATGCGTCTCCCCAGAGCCAACCGGTCAGACCGGTCAGCAACGAGATCGAGAGCCCGATCGCGAGCAGGGCCTCCGCACTCACCGGGATCATCTCTCTCATCTCGTCCCGGCCCCCGGCCACGTACTTGAGGATCAAGGAGATCGCATAGACCAGACCGGCGACGAAACCTCCCCCCGGCGCATTGTGACCAGAGAAGAGGAGGAACATCGAGAAGACGAGCGCCGTCCGCACGATCAGGTCGATGAGTGTCTCGAGGATGAACGACCGGTGGATCATGCCTCTTCGCTCCCGGCCGAGGAAGCGGGTTCCGGCTCGACCGCGCCGGGGCGGCGATGCTCGACGAGGAGGGCCATCACCCCCATCGCCACAACGGCGAGAACCGTGATCTCCCCCAAGGTGTCGAGGGCCCTGAAGTCGGTGAGGATCACGTTGACCACGTTGCTGCCCCCACCCTCCGGCTCGGCGCGGCGGAGGTACTCGTCGGCCAGTGGGCCGACCCGTCTTCCGGTGGCCGCCATCAGCGCGAAGCCCCCGGCGAACAGTCCCATGCCCACTGAGATCGCGATGCGGGTGAATCTGCGGATTCGGGACTGGATCACCTCGAAGCGCTCCGGAAGGACCCGGAGGACGAGGATGAACAGGGTCAGCACCAGGGTCTCGATCAAGAGTTGGGTGAGCGCCAGGTCGGGGGCTCCCTGGATCACGAAGAGGACGGCGACGCCGTAGCCGACCGCCCCGAGGAACAGGACGGCGGTGAGTCTCCTCCGCGCCTGGATGGTGGCGAGAGCGGCGAGCACCACGAGGGCTGCGGTCGCAGCCTGTATCGGGGACTCGGCGGGAACGAGACCGCCGATCGGCAGCCAATGCCTGATCAGGAGGACTCCGGGGGCTGCCACGGTCACGGCCATGATCACGCCGAGATAGACCGGGAGCGATCCACCCTGGAGGAAGGAGGTGACCCGGTCGGCAAGGCGGTTCACACCCGTGAGTGTCAAGGTATAGACGTGGGTCGCCTCGGGGACTCTTCTAGTCACGACTCTGAGCCGGGTCAGAGGTCTCCGCCACAGCACAACGCCCAGGACGATTGCCGTCAGGGAGAGACCCAATGGCAACCCGAGACCGTGCCAGGCGGCGAGGTGGTACACGGATGCCTGGCTGTCCACCGCACCGGCGGCTGCGCCCACCAACCCGTCTGCCATCGCTGGAGCCAACCCGGAGACGACGGTGAAGACGACGAGGACCAGCGGGGCGACGATGAAGGAGAACCGCGGTGACGTCACCTCGTGACCCGGTGGGCTCTCCACCGCTCCTTCAGGCTTGGTCGAGAAGCCGCCGCGGAGGAAACGCAACCCGTAGGCAACCGTCAGGATGGAACCGAGCACGACTCCGGCTGAGACGAGCCAGAGCCGGTCGTGCACCAGGCTCTCGAGGGCGGCCTCTTTGCTCACGAAACCCAGGAGCCCGGGGATACCGGCCATCGAGGCGACTGCGATGACCGCGAGGGCGAACGTCGCCGGCATCACCTTCGCGAGACCATCGAGTCGACGCATGTCCCGGGAGTGAGCCTGGTGATCGACGATGCCGGCGACCATGAAGAGAGCGGCCTTGAAGACCGCATGGGCGAGGATCATGGCCACGCCGGCGAACGTCGCTTCAGGGATCCCCAGACCGACCAGCACCATGATGAACCCGAGTTGGGAGACGGTCCCCTGGGCGAGGAGCAGCTTGAGGTCGTTCTGAGCCAGGGCCCGCCAACCTCCCACCAGCATGGTGAGCAGTCCCACGGTCACGAGAGTGGGCCGCCACCACACCGCCAGACCCGCATAGACGGGGGCGAGCCGGACGATCAGGTAGATCCCGGCTTTGACCATGGTCGCCGAATGCAGATACGCGCTCACGGGTGTCGGAGCACTCATCGCTCCCGGCAGCCAGAAGTGGAAGGGGAACTGGGCCGACTTGGTGAACGCCCCCAACAGGACCAGTGCCAGCCCGACCATCGCCAGGTTGCTGGTTGGCGGGTCGGCGAGGAGGTCGGAGAGTCTGAAGCTCCCGCCACTCTGGGCGAGCAGAACGATCCCGCCGAGCATTGCCAGACCGCCCAATGCCGTCACCAGGAGAGCTTGGAGGGCACCGGTCCGCGCCGCGGCGCTCTCGTCGTCGAATCCGATGAGCAGATACGACATGACCGATGTCGTCTCCCAGAAGATGAAGAGGAGGAGGAGATTGTCGGCGACGACGATGCCGAACATGGATGCTGCGAAGACCACGAGGAATGCGGAGAAGCGGCCCAGACCCTCGCGGTCACCGAAGTAGCGCCATGCGTAGACGAAGACGAGGAGACCGACACCGCCGATGAGGGCTGACATCAGTGTGCCCAAACCGTCGAGTCTGAACTCGAGGTCCAGTCCCAGCGCCGGGAGCCATGAGATCCTCTCCACGACGACGGCGTCCGGGCCGGATATCGCCAGGATCAGCCAGACGAGGATGGCTGCCGGCGCAACTGCTCCGATGAGGAAGACCCGGCGACCCAATCGCCCACCCGACGCGGCACAAACCGCGGCTATCAATGCGCTGACGACGAGGACGAATATCACGAGACGATTCGGGTCAGCCGGTCATGAGCCGACTCAGGATCACGTTCATGTCCCCGCACCCCGGAACTCGCGGGTGGCGGGAGCTTGCCGCGTCGGCCGATAGTTGGATTCTGGTCATCACACCTCTTGGTCCGTATGGCCGACCAGACTTCCCGGCGCTCCGCTGGATGATGTCACAATACCCTAGGCGAGGGGGCGACGGTCCTGGCGCGAGCTCATCAGCTTTGCGCGTCGCCGTGCATCGTGTCAGGGGACCCTGACGTGTCACGTAAGGCAATTTGCACTATCTTCGTAGTGGAATTTAGTTTGCGGGTCCATGACACGAAATGACATGCGGTTGAAGAGGACAGTGGCGCTTCTCACGGCAGTAGCCCTACTGGGCGCCTGTGGCAACGGCGACACGTCAGACAGCACCACGACCACCTCATCGGTGACCACCGAGGCTCCGGAGCAGGCGTTGGTCCTCTACTCGGGGCGAAACGAGAACTTCGTGCAACCGGTCATCGAAGAGTTCGCCGCCGAGACCGGTATCGAGGTCGACGTTCGCTATGCGGGAACGGGAGAGCTGGCGACGACCATCCTCGCCGAAGGGGCCGACTCCCCCGCCGACGTTTTCTGGGCCCAGGACCCGGCCTTCATCGGCGGGTTGGCCAAGGAAGGTCTCCTCGCCGAGCTCCCCTCTGACATCACCGGGCTGGTCGCGGACCGATTTCGCGACGGGGAGGATCGTTGGGTCGGGATCACCGGGCGGAGCCGGGTCTTCGTCTACAACACCGACCTGGTTGGCGAGGGTGAGCTACCGGAGACGGTGTGGGACCTCGTCGAGCCCGAGTGGAACGGACGCTTCGGGGTGGCCCCCACCAACGGGTCGTTCGTCGCCTTCATCACCGGGATGCTGCTCGCCGAGGGTGAGGAGACCACACGGGCGTGGCTGGAGGGGATAGCCGCCAACGACCCACTGATCTTCGAGGGCAACGGCCCCATCGTCGACGCCACCGTAGCGGGTGATCTCGCCGGTGGTCTGGTCAACCACTACTACCTCCTGCAGAGGGTCGCCGAACTGGGTGAGGTGCCGGCTGTCAACCACTACTTCCCCGACGACGACCCCGGCAGCATGGTGATGGCCACCGGTGCAGGGATCCTCGCCTCTTCCGACCAACCCGAGGCCGCCGCCGACCTGATCCGTCATCTGCTGTCGGTGGAGAGCCAGACCCATTTCCTGGGCCTGTTCGAGTATCCGCTCATCGAGGGTGTGGGGACCCCGGAAGGCCAGCCGTCGCTCGATGATCTCTCCGTCTTCGACATCAGCCTCACCGACACCGCCGACACCCTCGAGCCGGCCCTATCTCTGATATCGGAGTCGGGTTTGAACTAAGAGACCGCCGATGAGCCCGTGACCGCGATCGCACCACCGAGGGGTACCCGCCCCGAGCGCAAGCCCTCCCCCACCCGAAAGGGGAGGGCTCCGGTCGCGCTGTGGGCACTCGGGCTGATCGCCGTGGTGCCCGCCGTGTCCCCGATCCTCTATCTCCTGTGGAGTGTCCTACGCGCCGGGGTCACCGAGACCAGCGGCATACCGCCGGGCCGGCTCTTCTCACTCTTCTCCTCGACGGCGCTGCTGGTGGTCACGGTCACCGCGACCACGGCGGTGCTGGGCACGGCAACTGCGTGGCTGACCACCAGGACCGACCTGAGCGGTCGACGACTCTGGTCCACCCTCGTCACCATCCCCCTGGTCATCCCGTCCTACGTCGGTGCCCTGGCCATGCTGGGGACTTCGGGGAACAGCGGGCTGATGACCGAGGCCCTGCGAGCCATCGGCCTGCCCGGCCTCCCCGTGTTCACCGGTTTCTGGGCCGCCTGGGGGGCACTCAGCCTGTGGAATTTCTCCTACGTCCATCTCCTCGCGGTGCCCGCGATCCGCCGCATGGACCCGTCTCTCGAAGAAGCCGCGAGAGGCCTGGGCTCGTCACGATGGCGGACGTTGCGCACGGTGACCCTCCCCCAGCTCCGGCCTGCCCTGCTCGGCGGCTCACTGCTGGTCGCGCTCTACGTGCTGTCCGACTTCGGCGCTGTCTCCTTGCTCCGCTACGAGACGTTCACCCGCGCCATCTACGCCCAGTTCCGTGGCCGTCTCGACGTGACCCCGGCGCTCTTCCTCTCCGGCGTGCTGATCGTCGTGGCTCTTGTGCTGGTCTGGGCCGAGCAGCGAAGCCGGGGACGGGCCACGCTCGCCTCCTCCCGGCCCACCAGGACGGCACAGCCGGTGCGTCTCCACGGAACGGCGAGACTCCTGGCCTATGGCTTTCTGGTCGCGGTTGTGATCGGGGCCCTGGTGTTGCCGTTGCTCACCCTGGGCTGGTGGACCGTCAGGGGGTTGTCCCTCGGCAATCCGATCGACTCGGTTCTGCCCGAGATCCTGCGCTCGGTGTCGGTCTCGGGAGGGGCCGCGATCCTCACAGTGGCGGCCGCGATTCCGTTGGCGATCCTGTCGGTGCGACATGGCGGGAAGTCGACCCGTCTGCTCGAGGCCGTGACGTGGTCCACCTACTCCCTCCCCCACCTCGCCGTGGGTCTCGGCTTCCTGGTGCTCGCACTGCGCTTCGCCCCGCCGTTGTATCAAACTGTCTCCCTGCTCCTGATCGCCTATGTCGCCATGTTCCTCCCTCAGGCCCTCTCGGCGGCGCAGTCCGGGCTCAGACAGGTCGGAACGAGTATCGAGGAGGCAAGCCGCGGGTTGGGTGTCGGCTTTGTCGGGACCCTGCGACGTGTCACGCTCCCCTTGCTCTGGCCGTCGTTGCTGGCGGGGGCGGCACTCGTCTTCTTGACTGTGATGAAGGAGCTGCCCGCCACTCTCCTGCTCCGGCCCACCGGGTTCGAGACTCTGGCCGTGAGGATCTGGAGCGCATCGTCGGAGCTCTTCTACACTCAGGCGAGTGTGGCCGCGTTGGCGCTCGTCGCCATCTCCGCGGTCCCGCTCTACGCCCTCGTCGCCCGGGACCTCCACGATTGACCATGTCAGACGGATACACACTCGCCATCAGGGCCCGTGACGTCGAGCGCCGGTTCGGTGACGTCGCGGCACTCGACGGTTTCAACCTGGACGTCCACACGGGCAATGTCATGACCCTGCTGGGGCCATCGGGGTCGGGGAAGACCACCGCCTTGCGGCTGTTCGCCGGCTTCGACCGACCAGACCACGGCTCGATCGAGATCGGAGGGGCCGTGGTCGCCGATGACGACACCTTCGTGGCCCCGGAGAAGCGTCGTGTCGGGATGGTATTCCAGGACTATGCCCTCTTCCCCCATCTGACGGTGGAGCGAAATGTCAGCTACGGCGTGCCCAAGGAGATGAGGACGCGACGGGTCGCGGAGACCTTGGAGCTGGTGGGGCTCGCCAGCCTGAAGGATCGTCTGCCCCACGAGCTCTCCGGGGGCGAGCAGCAACGGGTGGCGTTGGGGCGGGGGGGGGCGCCCGCGCCGAGGGGGGTACAACGCGACCCGCCCCTCTCCAAAAACGGCCCCCCCCACCGGGCGAGGGTGCGCCCCGACG
>CAZZIG010000018.1:0-13511 GCA_964653975.1 uncultured Acidimicrobiaceae bacterium | reverse complement strand
CCTCGAGAAGTTCTCGAGGCGGCCAGACCCACACTTCTGGAGGCGGTGGGACCCGGATACGGGTCCCACTTCCTGAGGAAAGCCAAACCACGATCGTGACCCCGCCGTCGAGACACGGTGGGCGTCGTCGACGACGGCCGTGGGCTCGGACCAGGCCACCCTGCAGCACCCGGGACGATCCACTTAGGGCTGCTTCCTTCCGGACCTGACCCGATTCGTGGCGTCCCGCCGCGCAGGACCCGATCGTCAACGCCCCGACACCGCCGTCACGGGCTTCACGCCCCGACGCGTCGTGACCCTCGGGCGGGGGGTTAGGCCCCGCATGAAGAGGGTTTCGGGAAGAGGGCACCCCTAGCGCCCCGCTTACACGATCAACCCCGAGGCTACCGGTGGCCATGGTCTAGGACCACCCCGCCGGGGTGGTACCTTCACCGGCTCGCATGGCTTCACGGCGCTTCGGCGCGAACTTCCCGCAACTGTTCTCGGCGGCTCTGCTCCAAGAGCTGTCGTTTGCCCTGCTCATCCATCTCCCTGGCTATCTCAACCAACTGGGGGCCACCGAGGGGGTGATCGGGGTGCTCTACGCCTCCAGCGCGGTTCTCTCTCTCGTCTTCCGGCCGTGGCTGGGGCGGATCCTCGACCTGACCCGCCGGCGCACGGTGCTGTTGGTGTCCGCCGTGGTCAACATGGGTGTGATCATCGGGCTGTCCACCACCAGCGAATGGGGGCCCTACCTCTGGATTCTGTTCCTGGCGCAGAGGACGATCCAGATCGCCTTGTTCACGACGATGCTCACCTATGCCGCCGACGCCATCCCACTGGCGCGCCGCACTCAGGGGCTGGCCATCTTCGGGCTGTCCGGACTGCTCCCTATAGCGGTCGGGGGATATGCAGGTGACGTTCTCATCGCCGAGATCGGGTTCAACGGTCTGTTCTACGGGGCCACGATCGCGTCCCTGGTGTCATGGCTGATCGTGTGGAGCCTCCCGGTGCTTCCGGTACGTGGGCACCAGCCACGACGGTCGTTCTGGGCGGCCTTCGCCCAGCGAAACCTGTTGCCCCTCTGGTTCGCCACACTGCTCTTCTCGGTCGGCCTCGAGTCGTTGTTCACCTTCACGAGGACGTTCGTCGACTCGAGACAGGTGGGGACCGCCGGGATGTTCTTCGCCGTCTATGGGATAACGGCGGCGGTCACCCGCATCGCCGGTGGGCAGATGTACGACCGTATCCCCCATCGCCCCCTCCTGGTCGGAGCCATCGCCGCCTACGGGCTGGGTCTGGTCTTCATGGGAGCGGCTCAGACGGCCCTGGTCCTCGCCCTGGCCGCAGTCATCGCCGGGACGGCCCATGGGGCGGCATTCCCGCTCCTCTCCAGCGAGGTGGTGAACCGGGCACGGGTCAGCGAGCGAGGCTCGGCGATGGCCACGTTCACCTCGATCTTCGATCTCGCTCTACTGGCCGGCGCCCCGGCGGTCGGGTTCGTCATCGAGGGCTTCGACTACCTGGCCGCCTTCGCCGGAACCGGTGTCGTCCTGTTCGTCGGGGCAGTCGTCTATCGATTCTGGGACCGTCGGATCGACACCTCGATGGTGGTGGCCGAGGAGATCGTGGACTAGGCGGATGCACCGGGGACCAGCGCCCCGAAGACCTCGCGCGCCTCGACGTCGGGGTAGGGAGCCGGTTCCACCGTCCGAAGCGGGGTGACGGTCACATAGCCCTCCGAGCAGAGGACGGTGTCGGAGCCGGGGTCGGACCGGCCCTCGCGCTGGCCGACCACGAACTGCAGACGCTGGCCGTCGACGTCGTGGCTGGCCACCCTGATGTACCCGAACTCGTCGAGGTCGGCCCAGTGGACGCCGGCCACCTCGTCGGCGGGGACCCCGGGCACGTTGACATTGAGGACGTGCGGCCCTTCGCGCCGGCCGGCGAGCCAGTGTGCGGCGGGTGCGGCGTACCGGGCCGCGGTGTCCCAATGCCAGGGTTCGGATTGGCTGAGACTTATGGCCAGTCCCTTCATCTTGAAGGTGTGTGCAGTCAGCACCGCTCCCACTGTGCCCGAGTGGATTATCGAGTGCCCGGTGTTGATCCCGGCATTGATCCCCGAAACGACCATGTCGGGCTTGGGGCCGAAGGCGCCGAGAGCCGCTGCGGTCACGGCGAGGCCGGGGGGACCGTCTACGGCGTATGCGATCGGTGCCTCGTCGATGCTCACCTGGGCCATATCCACGCCCTTGTCCATCTCGAACCTCCCAATGCCCGTCCCCGATCCGGACATGTCGATCGAGGGTGCCGCCACCACCACCTCGAAGTCGTCGGAAAGGGTCGCGGCCAACATGCGCAGACCGGGGGAGTCGATACCGTCGTCGTTGGTCACCACGACCCTGGTGCTCTCGTTCGTCATACCTCTGTGGGGGCCACCCGGATGACCTCCACCTTCTCGGTGAGGCCCGGGATGAGCTCGGAGTCGGCGCTCCCCAAACCGTGTCGCGTCACGTTTGCTGCACCAGCCGCACATGCAAGCCGGAGCGTCTCGACGGGGTCCAGCCCCCGGCGTAGCGCAGCCGCCAGCCCGGCGGTCATCGAATCTCCCGCACCGCGATGATCGGCCGGGTCGAGCTCGGGAGAGCGGGCCTCATACCAGTCGCCGTCGATGCTGGCGAGAGCCGGCTGGTCCTGTTGGGACAGCACCACCGAGCCGGCCCCCTGTGACACCAGCTCGGTCAGGGCGGACATCTGCGAACTGCGGTCGGCACCGGCGTGCAGTGTTCCGTCCTTCTCCAGGTCTTCGTCGCTGACTTTCAGGACGTCGATGGGACCACCTTCGAGGAAGGACCTCAGCTCGGGGCCGTGGAGATCGGCGACGACGGTGACTTCACCAGAGGCGAGATCGTGACCGAGTCTCTTGTAGAACTGGTGGGGGAAGATCTCGTCGGTCTGGCCGGTGATCACACACAAGTCCGAGGCGAGTGCCCGATCGAGAAATCTTCCGTAGACATCGTCCATCTCGTGTCGCTCCAGCCTGATGGACGGCGAGTCGGCGATGATTTCACGCTCGCCCGACCGGCGGTCACTTATGACCACGGGGCTGCGGTGGGCGGACTCGACGGGGCTCAGGTCCATCCCGAACTGGCCCAACAGCCCCCTGAACACCTTGCCGGCCTCCCCACCCACCGGCCCACACAGCACGGGGCGCTCGTCGAGGTGTTTGAGCATGCGCGCCACCCAGAACCCCTGACCGCCAGGGTGTATGTGAACCTCGTCCTCGTCCGATGACGTCTTCTCGATCGTCACGGTCAGATAGAGGACGGGTGCGAAGACGGCGACTGTGTGCTGTTCGTGTCCCATGGGTGGTCCCGCTTCCCCACCCTTACCCGTCGCCATGTGCTTGGAAACCGGAGGGTTTGCCGTCACGACCATGTTGGGTACCCCCTTGCGGATGAAGGAAGTCCAAACCTCGGTCAGCGATCAGGCGGTGAGCTGTTTCGCCCACGGTCTCGGCCACATGATGACCGAGTTGGGCGAGGAGGAGGGGATCCGTCGTGCCCTGCAGATCCTGGTCTCCATCGCGGATGAGAGTGCTCTCAGGGGCGAGCGGCCCGGAAGAAGCTCTCCAGCAACTCGGCGCATTCCTCGGCGAGCACACCAGCCGTCAGTTCGACCTGGTGGTTGAGCCGGCGGTCCTGGGGGATGTTGTAGAGGGACCATGCCGCCCCGGCCTTGGGGTCGGCAGCGCCATAGACGATTCGGTCGAGTCGAGCATTGACCGCTGCTCCGGCGCACATCGGGCAGGGCTCCAACGTGACCACCAGGGTGTGGCCTTCGAGCCGCCAGTCTCCGACCTCGCGGGCACGCTTAGATAGGACGAGGATCTCGGCGTGCGCGGTGGGGTCGGATAGCTCCTCACGTCGGTTGTGGTCACCGGCCACGATCTGTCCCCCGCCGTCGAGGAGCACTGCGCCGACAGGCACGTCCCCGGACTCCCGGGCCTGCCGGGCGAGGACGAGTGCCTCCTGCATGGCTGCTTCGTGTGAAATGGGATCAGTCACGGACCGGCATTATCCTTTATCTCCCCGTCAGGTCAGGCGGGTTCACCCGGAGGGATCGCATAGTCTGGCCTAGTGCGCGGCACTGGAAATGCCGTTGGGGGTTTGCGCCCCCTCGAGGGTTCAAATCCCTCTCCCTCCGCCGGTCTGAGTACCGAGTACAAGAGTACCGAGTACGTTGGCGGCCCGACGCCAACTCTCGGAGGGGTCGCATAGTCCGGTCTAGTGCGCGGCACTCGAAATGCCGTAGGGGGCTGACGCCTCCTCGTGGGTTCGAATCCCACCCCCTCCGCCAGAACCTGTTCACGAAAGTCCTCGAGTACGTTCACCACCCAAGTAGCGCGCTGAGGTCCGAATCGGGCCTCACACCGGCTTCTCGTTGTCCCTCGCTGGCACACACACCCGTGTGGCAGCCCGCCTTCAGTTTCTGTTCATGGAAGTTGAGCCCCGAAACTCCGCTCGGGTACTGGGCCCTCGACTATGCGGTGGGACCTCCTTCCCCATGCTTATCGTTGGCCCAACCATGAGTTCTTCCAATGAGCGATAAGTCGCTCCAATGGGCACGAGAGCTGGATGAGAACCCGCCCCCGGCCGATGCGGAGCACTCCGACCTCATCAGAATGGCCGCCGAGGAGGCTGATTGGTACTCGGTGTACATGTGGTCCAAGACCTGGATCTCCTGTGGAGGCGCCACCGCCCCCGATCCCTGGCTTGGGTACGCCATCAGCAGCCTTCTCCACGGCCAGCCAAGGGGTGCTGTCTACTCCATTGATAAGGCCCTACGGCATTGGATTCCAGATCCGGCCGACCGTGCGATTCTGCTGTGGGCCCGCGCGGCCATCGTTGATCGCAGACTCAGTGATCCGAAGACAGCCCTCCCCGATTATGAACTTTCTCTCTCCGATGCCCCGGATTGGCTCGCCCCCGACGCTCAGGCCTTCTACGGTGGCTGTGTCGAGCGAGCCAAGTCCAGTCGGAAGAAAAAGCCCTCGGTCCAGCCTTCACCCGGCACCCCTTCTCGGATCCCCTCCCCCGTCGAACCACGGGATCCGATGTTCCAGACAGGGGAGCGGCCTCGCCTGTGGGATGTATTTCTCGCAACTCTCGACTGAAAGCTGCGTGAAGAGTCATGGCTTCACCGAAGCCTCACCCGGCCCTTCTCCCGAACCCTGCCCGTTAGATACCAGCAAGCAAGTGGTGGGCGAGAGTGGATTGCCCAGCAGCACTGTGACCATCGATCGCAATGCACACTGCTTTGCTCGCGCGGTCGAGAGCGTCTGGCAACGATCCAAGAGTTGGTTCACCTGGACGTCAACAACCTCAACGGACGACCTGGACGAAGTCTCATTCCGGTGTTAGCTGTTGTCTCCAAGGATGGTCATCGTCGAGGTGGTCGGCCAGAAACGTGTGCTGGTCTGGGTCGAGCAGCGGGATGACTTGCCGGGCGTCGAGGTGGTCTTTGGGTCGCGGGTCTCTGCTCTTGAACAGCAGTTGGAGCTCGGGTGCCAGGTACGGCAGACCGCCCGGTGTCCACAGGACCGCTCTATCCCAGCTACGTCTGATTGTCCAGTCCGGCCGGTAGACCCATTCGGTTTCATCGCCGCTGCCGATGGTGAGATCGAATCTCCAAGACGACTTGGAGTTCTCCCTCGCCCAGACGTTGTTTTCCCCGTGATGTTGCTCCAGAGGCTGACCTTGCCATGGCCGCAGCTCTCCCCCGGCGGCAACCCACAGATCCCAGTGGGTCAGCCAGGAGTAGACCTCGTTTGCCTCCGTCCGTAGGACGCCGATGTCGAGGTCGTCATGAGATCGCCAGCTTCGCCCGACGTGAAGCTCCAGGGCGACACCGCCACTAACCCACCATCGGAACGGGGCATCGACAAAGACGGCTTCGACCGCTCTCGGAGTCAATGGGTCCCAGTCGTCTAGGGACGGCGATGATCGTGTCACTGGTCAGCCTGGGGAGATCTGACATGAGCTCGTCCTCTCGATCCACTCCACGGCCGCATCCAGTACGTGGTCTTCGCTGTCTCGGATGGCTCGAACGGTCACATCTGGCTGCAGGCCGTCTTCGTATGCGTGTCCGGCACGATCCTGGTACAAGCCGCCGGCCACCCGCAGAATGGCGCCGTCAGGCATCTCGTGGAACTCCGACGATGTGGTCGCCCCGCCGGTTCGCTCTCCGAAGAACCGCGTGTCGGGCCGGCCGGCGAAGGTGATGGCAATGGCCTCACCGGCGCTTGCGGTCCGCGAGGAGATGAGGACCGCGATCGGGACGTCGAGGCTCGTAGGCACATAGGCGTCTGACCGAACCCGCTCCTGCACTTCACCCTCTCCCTCGGAGAAGGACTCATCTTCATAGCGGATGACTCCGTCCTCGTAGTAGACCGACGTTGGGTCGCCGCTGCTTCTCCCGAAGCGCATCAGGAGTTCATCACCGACCAGCGGTCCGAGCCCCAGCCAGTCACCGATCGAACTGCCCCCGATGCTTTCCCGCAGGTCGAGGACCCACCCGCACACACCACCGCCGGCCTCGAGCTCTTCCATGATGTGGCGAATCTGTCCGGCGTACTGGGGTGCCTGATCCGTGTGTGTGATACCCGGCAGGTCTAGATAGCCCAGGTCGCCGGCAAGACGCTCTCCGGCTGGTGGTTGGCGTCTCGTGCGCCGGTCTTCGTCCTGGCCGGGTCGTATGAGCCATGTGTGCGGAGTGTCGAGCGACCGCAACGCGAAATCCACAGCATCATGTGCACCTTCGGTCGTCGGGTTGTCTTCGACGATGCCGAACGCCCACTCCCGGATCGGCTCCCAGTCCACCTCGTCTGACTCGAAGAACAACTCTTCGGCGATCTCCAACGCTTCCTGCACGTACGCCTCGTGCTCGTCTACCTCAGTGGCCGTGGTTTGGGTCGTGGCGACGATGGAGGTAGTGGTCGAAGTCTCAGCACTCTCCACGGTTGTCGGTCCCGAAGAGTCCGTACACGCCACCGCCAGGACGAGACCCCCTACGAGAAGAAGTCGAGGAAGGGCAGAGATGTCACCGTGCGGACCGGACCCTTGTTTCACCCATGTAATGGTCGTGGGAGCGACCTCTCTTGGCAACCAGGCACAAGGATCTTCGTGGGTTCGCACAGGTACGGTGCCGTTGGCGATGCCGGACCCGAAGTACTCCATCTCTGAACTGGAACGGCGGTTCCTGCTGTCCGAACTGCCGTCAGGGCTTTCCCAGCCTCGGCGGATACGCGACCTCTACATTGAAGGAACCGGGCTGCGTCTGCGCATCGTGGAGGACCTGGATGGAGTCGTCCTCCAGCACAAGCTGGGCCACAAGCGTCGAACAGATGAGGGGGATCCCTCCATCGTGGAACACACGAGCCTCTATCTGACTGAAGCCGAATACGAGATCCTGTCAGCGGTTGGTGGCCGCCCCCTCGTCAAAGTCCGCTGGACCGTTGAGAGCGACGGGCTCCGGGCGGCCGTAGACGTGTTCGAAGGGAAACTCGAGGGTCTGGTCATGCTCGAAGTCGAATTTCACGCCGACGAGGACCTAACCGCTTTCCGCCCACCACACTGGGCTGGTCTCGAAGTCACCCATCGGGAGGAGTTCTCCGGCGGAGCGCTCTCGGCCAGCACGAGCGAAGAGGCGAACGAGCTCCTCGATGAGCTCGATCAGCTGTCAAAGAGTCGCTGAACCCCCTGGATCAATAGGGACCACCAAGACGGTCAGGCGGTCTTTCGCTTCACCCAGCCATATGCGGCGGTACCCAAGAACAGGACGATGCCGATCACCGTCAGCCAGAAGAGCCCTTCTAGGACTGCGCCAAGCACGACGAGGACCAACCAGATGATCAGCAGGACGATGATGATTCCGGTCATAGGAACCCCGCTTACCCGGCGAGCGGTGCTGTCACACATGCCAAGACGAGTCGCACGCCCGTGGACGCGACCGCGTACCCACTTGTGACTCTATGACTCCCGCATGAGCCAGACCGCGGTGTCGGGGGCCAACTCGTCCCCGGTCGGCTCGCTGGCCAGCACCACATCACCCGCAGGCAAGGCGACCGGTTCGTCGCTCAGATTCACCACGCAGAGCAATGATCCCCGTGAGAAGGCGAGCACGTCTCCGTTCCATTCCTGCCATTGGAAGGGGAGACTCTCTGCAAGCAACTCACCTCGAAGGCGGATAGCGCTCCGGTACAACTCCAGAGTCGACCCGTCGACCCCTCGTTGAGCTTCTACCGACAACTCGCCCCAGCGCTCCGGTTGTGGAAGCCACGACCCGCCGGCCCCGAAGCCGAAAGAGCGCCCTTCCTTGGACCAGGGAATGGGGACCCGGCAACCATCCCGACCCTTCCGCGTCCGACCCGATCTCTGCCAGACCGGATCCTGAAGCACCTCCACCGGAAGCTGATAGACCTCATGTAGACCCAGTTCCTCGCCCTGATAGACATAAACGGAGCCGGGAAGGGCCATCACCATCAGGGTCGCCGCCCGGGCACGACGGACACCCCGCTCGCGGTCCAATAGGGATCGGTCGCCGTCGAGGAGCCACTCACCGGGATCGACGGCCGAAGCCAGGCCGTACCTCGTTGCGTGACGGACCACGTCGTGGTTGGACATGACCCAGGTAGGAGCCGCACCCACCTTGGAGGTGGCTGTGATCGCCTCGTCGATTCGCCCGCCCAACGAGGTGGCGTCCCAGGGAGCCTGGAGGAAGAGGAAGTCGAAGACCTGGTGGTACTCGCCGGGCCGAAGGTAGCGAGCCAGACGGGTCCAGTTCGCCACCCACGCCTCGGCGACCATCATTGCCCCCGGATAGCCGTCGACGACCTCACGCCATTCCCTGACTATCTCGTGGAGTTCGGCGCGATCCCATGTCGGATGGTCGTCACCGAAGTCGATCTGATCGACCATCTCCCCGACGTCGGGATAGTCGGGGTTCTTGCTCTTGCCGTGGGCCACGTCCACCCGGAAGCCGGACACACCGAGGTCGAGCCAGAAGCGAAGGATGTCCCGGAACTCTGCACGGACCTCCGGATTCGACCAGTTCAGATCGGGTTGTGTGGGGTCGAACAAGTGCAGGTACCACTCGCCATCGGGGAGACGGGTCCACGCCGGCCCGCCGAATACGCTCACCCAGTCGTTGGGAGGCAGTTCTCCGTCGGGGCCCCGCCCTCTACGGAAGTGGTACCGGGCCCGCTCGGCGCTGCCACGGGAAGAATCGAGAGCGGCCCGAAACCACTCGTGCTCCGACGAGGTGTGATTGGGCACGAGATCGACGAGCAGCCGTATCCCGCGACTCCGTGCTTCCTCCACCAGATGGCGGGCATCGTCCAGTGTCCCGAACAGAGGGTGAATCGACCGGTAATCGGCGACGTCGTAGCCACCGTCGTTGAGTGGGGACTCATACCAGGGGTTCACCCAGACGGCGTCGACGCCGAGCTCTCCCAAATAGTCCAGACGCGTGATCAGTCCGGCTATGTCGCCGGTCCCGTCGCCGTTGCCGTCGGCGAACGAGCGCAGGTAGACCTGGTAGATCACCGCATCACGCCACCAGTCTCTTTGCGAGATCGGCACACCTCCTCTCCGCTCGTGACCGCTTGGGCCCAAGGCACGGTGGGGAGGTTACGGCCACCGGACACGGAGCAGACGACTTCCAGCAGGCCTGGACCGTCGTGACCTTAGGGTCGGGGACGCGCCGGGTCAGTAGGCTGTGGTCGATGGATGAGCCTGACACACCGACCAAGAGAAGCCGGTTACGGCCCGCGGACCTCCTCTTCGTGCTGGCCGTCCCCGTGCTGGCGATCCTCCTCGTCCTCTGGTTGGGTCAGTCATCGGAGGGCGAGCCCTATCGGGCGCAGGTGATCGAGTCGACCGTCCAACCAACAGACGAAGGATTCGTCGGCAATGTGGCGTGGTCCGACGACGAGGGTGTCCGTCACGTCCGCCGTTTCGAGCTGACCCGAGACCAGGTCGAATCGGGCACCGTCCTCCTCACGGTCACCGAGGGGGAGATACGACTATTCGAACCCGAGCGACGATCCGTTCCCATCTACTTCCTGGTCCTCACCGGAGTCGTGGCGTTGGCTTCCGCAGTGGTGGTGCTGGCGACCCTGCGTGGTCTCGGCTACGTCCGCGGCACCGGGCGGGCCGGGGAGATGACTCACGAAGAAGTCCAGGAGTCGAACGCGTTCTACTGGCGCCACTGAGACCGAGCCCGACTCAGTCTCGGGCGAGGAGGCGCTGGCTCTCCTTGAAATGGGCCAAACCTTCGACCTGCCGGATGTAGGCCTCGCCCTTCCTGAAACGGTCGGCGATCTCTGAATGGGACCGGCCTTCGGCTCGCAGGTCCAGGACACGGCGTTGACGCGGAGTCAGGTGCCCACGGCTCGTAGTCCCGTTGCGGGGGATCTCCGTCCAGGAGATCATCCTTTCGACGAACTCGGGGCTCCGGTTGAGGCGTGCCGCGATCTCATCGATCGCGACTCCTCCTCGCCGCATCTCGAGAACCCGTCGTTCCACGGGTCGGAGGTGTTCTCTGGCGATGACGTCGCTCATACGACACCCAACCTAGCGGCTCCCGACGGTCATCCCATCGGAACGGGCCGGCACCGCTTCGGTTTGCGGTGGTGGTGCGACGGGTATGGCCACCGCTCACGACTCAGGAGGTCGAAAGATGGGCGAAGTGACCCACAGCGTGGATGTGGCGGTGGACGTGCGTACCGCATACAACCAATGGACACAGTTCGAAGAGTTCCCCAAGTTCATGGAAGGCGTGGAGTCGGTCGAGCAGCTCGACGATCGTCACCTCAAATGGCACGTCGAGATCGCGGGTGTCGACCGTGAGTTCGACGCCGAGATAACCGAGCAGAGCCCCGATCAGCGGATCGCCTGGCGTTCACGGAGCGGAGTGGACCAGGGTGGCGTCGTCACGTTTCACCCTTTGGATGACAACAACACCAAGGTGACCCTGCAGATGGACTTCGAGCCAGAAGGGGCCGCCGAGCAGGTAGGCGACAAGATGGGGATCGTCTCCAGCAGGGCGAAGGGAGATCTGGAGCGTTTCAAGGAGTTCATCGAGGAGCGTGGCTCGGAGACCGGAGGGTGGCGCGGCGACGTGGACCGCGATGACGTGGTCTGAGGGGTTGTTCGCAACGGCGACGAGTCATTCGGATTCCGCGGGTATCCCCGCCGATCGCGACTCCGATCGGCGGGGTTCCGCATCGGCCTGTTCAGAGTGAGTAGCGCCGGAGTTTCGCCGCGACCTGGAGAGCCCCTAGACCGGCCAAAGTCGACTCCGCCCCCAGGTTGAGATTGACACCCGAGGCCGTCAAACCGTCGTAGGTGGCACCGGTCTCATCGTCGTACATGACGGCACTCGTGTCGTTCGCGCCGAACAGCCATCGCACCGCACGGAGAGCCAACTCACGCCAGTGGGGGTCTCCGGTGAACGTGAATGCTCGGTAGCAGGCGTCGGCAGTGGCCCAAGCCTCGATGGGCTGTTGGTCGTATGCCGGGCCCCGGTCGCCGGGTGTCCGTCCTGCGACCGGGGTGAAGCTGAAGTGTTGCTCGTTGGTTTCACCCACGACGAACCACTCGAGCAGACGCATCCCGACAGTCGTCAGCCGCTCGTCTCCGAGAGCTTGGCCGGCTGCGAGGAGGGCGTCGGGGATGCGGGCGTTGTCGTAGCTGAGTCTCGTTTCTGGCCACGGTATCGTCGATCGCGTCGCCCGGACGATGGCTGTGGTGGTCCTGTGGAGGAGCTCCAGCGCCGGCTGGAACCCTCCTTCACGCTCGATGACCTCCGCGGCGCCCAACACCGCGTAGGCATTCGCCCTCAGATGTGGGGACTCGAACGCCGCACACGAGTCGAACGCCTCGAGCGCCGACTCCTGCATCCACTGTTCTGGTGCCTGCGCCGCGATCGCCCCGAGACCCCACCAGGCTCTCCCCTGGCTGTCATCGCTGCCGATGTCCTCGACCCACGACCCCGACCCGTCCCGTCGGTTGCGAAACGCTCCGTCGGGTCGCCGGGAGTCGAGGACATAGCGGAGATAGGTGCCCGCCAAAGTCGCGACGTCTTCGGTCGGTTCGTGTGCGGTGATCACCAGGGCGCGAGCGTTGTCGTCGTTGCAGAAGCCGTGTTCGAGCCGAGGCTCCGTGTAGCTGGCGTGTTCCCAGAGACCGTATCGGTCGGTCATCCTTCGCAGATGGGCGAAGTTCGGCAGCGGTGGATCTCTCGTCGACGGATGACCCTCCATGAGGTCATCTGACGGCAAGATGACGCCCGGAATTTGGTGTCGCGTACGACGTGGGGGTGGCGGCGATGTCCGACATCAATTCGGCGAACCGTCCGCCAATGGTCGGCCAATACCAGTCGGCAGCGAGTTTTCTAGCTCGGTGGCCCATCAGTGAGCAGGTTCCAGGATCGGAGAGGATTCGCCGCAGTTCTGCTGCGAGACGAGGGGGATCGCCGAAGGGGACGACCGCTCCCGCCCCGTCCGAGAGCAGTTCTACGGCGTGAGGAAACGCTGTCGCCACCACCGGCTTCGAGGCGGCGATCGCCTCGACGAGGACTCCCGACGTCACCTGCTCCACCGACTCGTATGGAAGGACCACGAGATCCGAGGTGCGGACCAGACGAGCGAGGTCACCGCGGCTGAGATATCGGTCGTCGAACTCGATGATCTGCTCCAACCCCATTCTCTCAGTGAGCGCCATCAGGCTCTGGCGATAGCTCTCCCCTGAGTCCCGGCGCACGTGGGGATGGGTTGCCCCGGCCACCAGATAACGGGGAAGCGGGCTCATGTCCGTGAGATGGGCGAAGGCTTCTATCGCCCATTCCAGTCCCTTGCCCGGTCCGATGAGGCCCCAGGTCAGGATCAAGGGGCGGTCGCCCCCGACCAGCGATGGGCCCCCAAAGTCGGGGTCTGCTCCGTGGGCGATGACCTGAATCCGGTTCTCGTCGACTCCGTAACGGTCGGTCAGGCGGTTGGAGGCGGTCTCGCTCATCACGACGATCCGCTCGGCGAGGTTGCAGATTCCGTCCATGATCTCCCGCTGGTGTCGGGTCGGTTGGCTCAGGACGGTATGGAGCGTGGCGACTGTCGGCGCCTCCACCCTCGCCATGAGATCGAGCACCTCCGTACCGTCGGGCCCTCCATATATCCCGAACTCGTGCTGAATCGACACCACGTCGTATGTGTTGAGTAGCGCTGCCGCGCTGCGAAGCGAGTCGGCGTCGCCGGTCCGGTGATTGAAGACCACTGGCGCTCCGGCGTCTCGGGTCAGCCCGTCAGTGAGTCGGACGACGCCGATCCGTCCGAAAGGTTCCCCCGTACCGACTGCGATGGACTCGACGAGTGAGGCGGAGTAGGTGGCGATTCCACAGACTGTCGGCGGGAAAGTCGACACCATCCCGAGTGTTGGGTTCGAACCAGATTTCATGGGCCCCTCTGCCTGCGCTCA
>CAZZIG010000017.1:0-17409 GCA_964653975.1 uncultured Acidimicrobiaceae bacterium | reverse complement strand
CGCGCCCACCGTCACACTGTGCAGCCGAGACGAGACCGGTTCGGTGGTTGGTCGACCGCGCTGCACCGGGTCGCGCCAACCGACACGCGGTGCAGCCCAGACCAGACGGGCCAGACCGTCCCCCCACCGAGCTGCGTCCGGTCGCGTCCACCGACACGCGGTGCAGCCCAGACGAGACGGGCCAGGCCGTCCGCTACGCAACGAGGACGCGGGGCCGTCCACGCCCTAACGTCGGCGGGTGACTTCAGCCAACACCAACCTCCCCCTGATCGGCGTCACGGCAGACGCGGTCGTCTTCACCAAACGAGACGGGGTCGCCATGGTGGTGTTGATCGAGAGGGCCAACGAGCCGTTCCGAGGTCGGATCGCCCTACCGGGAGGATTCGTCGAGCTCGACGAGGACCTTCCCGAAGCCGCCGCCCGCGAGCTAGCCGAGGAGACCGGTCTCGAAGTTCCGGCCAGGGCGCTGAGGCAACTGGGGGCTTACGGAGCGCCGGGACGCGACCCGAGAATGCGTGTGGTCTCCATCGTCTACTGGGCCGTCGTCGACGACCTCCCCGATCCCGTTGCAGGAAGCGATGCGGCTGCCAGCCGATTGGTGGCAGTCGACCAGGCGCTCGAAGAAGAAGGACTCGCCTTCGACCATCGGCAGATCCTGTGCGACGCACGAGAGGCTGCCCGAATATGAACGACCAGCCCACCCTCACCGTCTCCGACCTCCTGGCCAAGGTCCAGCAGGTGGTCGTGGCCGAGTTCCCGACACCCGTCTGGGTCAGAGGTGAGGTCATTGGGTATCGGAGGACCAGCGGCGGGGCGGCGTTCTTCCGGCTCGCCGACCCCGAGGTCGACGAGGCCGCCGTGGAAGTGATCGCGAGAGGTCGTGTCATGGCCGACATCGACCAGACCCTCGGTCACACCGGGCTGGGAGGATTGCGGGACGGGGTCGAGATCAGGGTGAGGGGCACACTCGGATTGGCACAGAGGAGCTCGATCATCCGACTGGCCCTACTGGAGATAGACCCGGCATTCACTGCGGGTCGGCTGGCGATCGAGCGGGCCGAAGCGATCAAGAGGCTGACCGCCGACGGGTCGTTGGCCGCAAACTCACGCCTCTCGATCCCGCTGGTCCCTCTTCGGGTCGGTCTCGTCACGTCCCGTGGCTCCGCGGCTCATGGAGACTTCACCGACCAACTCCGTCGTTCCGGGTACCGGTTCGCGGTCAAGACCGTCCACACCACCGTCCAGGGCGAGAACGCACCCGAAGGCGTCTCCACTGCCCTGGCCCGATTCGACTCCGACCTGGTCGACATGGTGGCCCTGGTCCGTGGTGGCGGATCGAAGCTAGATCTCTCGGTGTTCGACGCCGAGTCGGTGGCCCGAGCCATCGCCCGCTGCCGGGTGCCGGTGTTGACCGGGATCGGCCACGACATGGATCGGACCGTTGCCGACGAGGCGGCTGCCGTGGCCGAGAAGACGCCGAGCGCAGCCGGTGAGTGGCTGGTCGGCAGGGTGAAGGACTTCGCCGACAGGATCGACAGTGCCCGCTCCCACATCGGCCGTGAGGTCCGCAACGCCCTGACCCGACATCGGCATGCGCTGAGCCGGACGGCCTCTGAGATCGCCGGCGGTGCGACGACGCTGCGTCGCCAACGGGACTATCTCGATCGACTCGGCACCGACATCGGCCAGACGGCGCGGAGGGTGATCGCCGACCAGCGGACGATCATCACCTCGCTGGGCGAATGGTTCTCGGCTGTCGACCTCGACCGGACACTGCAACGCGGTTTCGCCGTCGTCACCGACGAGACGGGCAGGTCGGTGATCAAATCGGTGACTCAGGTCGCTGTGGGGGATCGACTGTCTATCCGGCTGGCCGACGGTACGGTGGCGGTCCGGGTGAGCGAAGAATGAGCACCGAGGACCTCAGCTACAGCCAGGCGTTGCAAGAGCTGCGCGCCATCCATGCTCGGCTCAGCGCCGACGATGTCGATGTCGACCGGCTCCTGGAAGACGTCCGACGCGCCTCGGAACTGCTCGAGTTCTGCCGGAGTCGGATCACATCGGTCGGGGAGCAACTCGAAGAGGTCCTGGCAGACTTGAACGACACGACCGGTTGATCAGACACGAGTCGAAGTCGTCGATCTCGCCGACGTCTGACTGGATTCCCCGGGCCTCTCCCTCGGTGGCGAGAACAGGTCGAGGAGTCTGGTGTTCAAGAGTCTGAAGTCCTCGGTGGGGATCAGCTCCTCGTTGTGCAGGTCGTTGGCTTCGCGGAGCAGACGCATCCACTGCTCGGTCACCTCACGGGTGGCAACCTCGCTGGAAGCCAGCGACGTCTCTATCGCTTCGAGCCTCCGCTGCAGTCGTGCCACGTGGAGCACGTCAGCACTCGACCGAATCGTGGAAGACTCGGGATCTGAAGTCTCCTCCGCCTCGCGGAGACGACTGAGATTGTCCTGAAGCGAGATCACGGGCCGCATTTGACGACGGCTGCGCCGGCGTGCCGCCGGGGCCCAGACCAGGATGAGGGCGATCAGTGCGAAGAGGACCAGTCCCGCCCCCACCCATGTGCCGGTCTTCCCGCCCAGGGGGCCGACAACGGCGCACAGACCGGTCGGGTCGTCACGAAAAATCGGTAGCACCGGGTTGACGCAGTCGACGACCGCGCCCCCGGCCAGACCCACGGCCGAAGAGGCCACGGAGAGCAGCAGCCGGAGCAACATGATTGATATGCCCATCGGCCCGGTTCGACCCATTCTTGAACCATCCCCGCCCTGAGACGGAGCGCTTGAGCCCGAGGACACTGGCCGGGGCGGGCCGGGGTCTGCGAGGGCGGCGTCCGTCGTCTCCGCCTCTGCCAGAATCGCCGGGTGGATCAGACCGGGTATCTCCATCGACTGGGCTTGTCGGGACACGTGCAACCCGATCTCGCCACGTTGGAACGGTTGCAGCGAGCCCACCTCACCGCGGTGCCGTTCGAGAACCTCGACATCTACCACCGCCGCGGCGTGAGGACCGACGACAATTGGACGGTGGACAAGATCGTCACCCGGAGACGAGGCGGGTGGTGTTTCGAGCTCAACGGGGCGTTCGCATCGCTCTTGACCAGTCTCGGGTTCGACGTGCGACGTCTGGCGGCGACGGTCCTGGGAAACGAGATCTCCCCGATACCGACACATCTGACGCTCGAGGTGACACTCGACCGGCCCTATCTGGTCGATGTCGGGTTCGGGGACTCGTTCATCAGGCCCCTCCCCCTCGACGATCCGGGACCCCACGACGGCGGGATAGCCGAGTTCGGGTTCGAATTCGACCGGGATATGACCACCCTGGTCTCCTGGGAGGACGACGGCTCGGTCCTGCCCCACTTCCGCTTCGACCGGGAGCCCCGTCAGCCGTCGGACTTCGACGAGGCATCCACCTACCTCCAGACCCATCCCGGGTTGCGGTGGACCGAGTTCCGGTTCGCAACACGACTGCTCGATGGCGGACCGGATCGGGTGACCTTGCTCACCGACCGTCTCAAGGTCCGTCGTGACGGACAGTGGGACGAGCATCCGGTCAGCGAAGAAGATTGGGACGACGTCCTCACCGAGTGGTTCGAAATGAGTAGATGACGTTGACCGAGAAGACGGGAACGGTGGGCCGCCACGGCCTCTAGTTGTGGTAGCGGGTCTCCTCTGCGGAGCGTTTCCCCTGCTGATATCGGGACAACGCCGACCTGATGTCGATGGCGCCCTCCGCGGCCATGGTGGAGGGATCGTCCTCGACGAGCGAGAAGTTCTCGCCGGGTACCCGGACCCGGAGATCGGTCACGGTCCCGACCCGTCCCGGATCCTCACCGGTGACGGGCTCCTCCTCGTCCGGTTCGGGGGGCGTCATCCTCTCGGCCGCGGGACGCTCGGTCACTCCCGGGTTCTCGACGAGGGGGCGAAACACCTTCTCGAGGAACGACTCCGCCTCACGTCGCGCCTCATCGGTCATGGCGACGACTCCGGAGCCGACCCGATGGTCCCGCTCGAATCGGGTGAGATCGACGGTCGGCTCGACGACGGGGCGATCGGCGATGTCGGCGGACGGGAGATGGCCGGTCGACGTCGGTTCGGGCCGTGTCACGGGTCGGCTTGGCGCGGTCCGATCGGGGCCGCCGCTGACCAGACGGCCGGGGATGGTGACCCGGGCGGTGGTACCGGGGGCACCCGGTACGAGCTTCACCCCGAGCCCGTGACGCGATGCCAGCCGGGCCACGAGGGAGATGCCCGGCTTGGGGTCGGTCAGCCTGGAGGCGTCCGGGTCCTGGAGGAGACGGTTCAACTCCGCCAGGAGATGCTCGGGTAGGCCCACCCCACGGTCGGAGATCGAGATGAGGTAGTCACCCCGTTCGTGGAGACCGGTCACCCTGACGACGTCCTCGGGACCGGAGAGGGCGATGGCGTTGTCGACCAACTCGGCGAGAAGTGAGGCCAGGCTGCTGACCACCTCCATCGAGACGTCGGCCGGCTCCAGTGCGGCCAACTCGACACGCCGTTCGTCCGAGCCGGCTAGTGCGATCTCGACGATCTCGGCGATGTTCATTCCTGGGGAGACTACCGGCCCCCGGGCGATGCGGCCAAGGACCAAATGAGTGTTGGGGCAAACGAATTGTCACCCGAACACCCGAGGCGGGCCCTGCGACGATAAGGTTCCCCGATGTCAGTGGGGCCGAGCCCGACCCAGGATGGCGGAGGATTCGCTCCCCGTCATCGTCTTCTCCTCGTGTTGCTCTGGGCCCAGGTCCCTGTACTCGCCGTCGTTGCCCTTGCAATGGGGAGATCGACGGCACAGACCACCCTCACCGCCCTCGGGCTGGTGGTGGTGGCCGGAGCGGGAACGGTGGTGAGGTCGCAGTCTCTGGCCGCAGTGACCGTCTCACTCGGGCTCCTGGCGACCTCCGCTGCGTTCGCCTACAACTTCGGCCAGCGTCCCCTCGCCTATTTCCATCTCCTCCTCATGGTCTGCGCGATCTCGTTCTACAGGAGGTGGCTCCCTCTGGCCCTTGCGGTGGTGGCACCGTCGGCCTATCTGATCGTGTCGGCTCTGATCAGTGGCCAGCCTGCAACCGCCGCGCTCCTGCAGTCGGATGGCATCCTGGCCATGGCCCTGCTGCTGGTGATCGGCTGGCGTGTCGACGAAGCGGCCACACCCCGCGCCGACGTCTCCGGCGACCGGTTCCGCATGGGTTTCGAGGCGGCCCCGATCGGCATGGCCGTCCTCAAGCCGTCGGGAGAGTTCCTGGAGGTCAATCAGTCCTTTGCCGACATCCTCGGGCACGCCAGGACATCGCTCGTCGGTGCCAATATCAACGGACTGGTCCACGTGGACGATCAAGACGACCTGGGTCAGGCGTGGGAGCAGATGGGAAACAGCCCGTCGCACACCGCGAGCGAGTGGATGCGTTTCCTCACCGCGGATGGTCATCCGATTTGGGGGCGGGTCTCGCTCTCCCTCGTCCCCCGCACCCCGCACCATGCGGCGATGGTCATCCTCCAGTTGGAGGACGTCACCCAGAGCTACGAAGAGCAGCGCCGACTCGAAAGTCTCCTGCGGGGCAAGGACGAGTTCGTGGCGGCGGTCGGCGACGAGATCCGTGAGCCGCTGGCCCTGCTCGTCGATCTCACCGACACCGCAGCCCACGCACACGTCGACATCAGGGAATCCCTGACCCGAATCGAGTCCCAGGCCAAGGAGATCGCGTCCATCGTCGACGACCTCGTCGTGTCCGCCCGGGTGGAGACGGCCCCGGTCTCGGTCGTGTCCCACATGCTCGACGTGGAGGTCATGTGCCGCGACGTGGTGGGCCGCATACCGGGAACCGGCCACGTCAGCATGATTTTCTCCGCCAACGAGTTGTGGGGAGATCCTGCGCTCACCAGGCAGATCGTCAACAACCTCGTGTTGAACGCGGTCCGGTACGGAGGTCCCGAGGTCTCGCTGCGGACGATCAACTCGGGACCGGACACGGTCATCCAGGTCTTCGACAACGGGCCAGAGATCCCCACTACGGAACGGGAGCGGATCTTCAACGGTGGGCTGGGCGACGGCGAGCCGGTGACCCGCCCCGCCGCCGTCGGCCTCCGTCTGACCGTGGGACGACAGCTGGCCCGTCTGATGGAGGGCGACCTGGTCTACCGACGCACCGCCAGCGGCGAGAACCTGTTCGAGCTCCGGCTCCCGGCCGAGGAGATCGGCCAGATTCCGAGGCGACGGGCCAGCATGCGTGGTTTGGGTCTAACCGTCTGACCAGGACCACCTCCGCTCCGGCGCAGGCATAGGTCAGGCGGAGGCGCTGGTCGTCGCCCGATTCAGAGCGTGTTCGACGAGGGTGACGAGGACCCGCTGCACGTCGACGCGGACCCGCGCGTCGCAGTAGACGATGGGGATGCCCGACTCGATTTGTAGCGCGTTGCGCACCTCGTCGGCCGAGTGCAGTCTGCGTCCGTGGAATGTGTTGATCCCCACCACGAACGGGGTGCCTCGCTTCTCGAAGAAGTCGATGGCAGCGAAACTGGCTTCGATGCGTCTGGTGTCGACCAGGACGACCGCCCCGATGGCCCCCCTGGCCAGTTCGTTCCACATGAAGTGGAACCGATCCTGGCCGGGAGTGCCGAACAGGTAGAGGACCAGCTGGTGCTTGAGGCTGATCCGCCCGAAGTCCATCGCCACCGTCGTCTCGGTCTTCGTGCCGTCGGCGAACAGTTCGTCCACGCCAGAGCTCGCCTCGGTGATGATCGCCTCGCTGCGTAACGGCTCGATCTCCGAGATCGCCCCGACGAAGGTGGTCTTGCCCACGCCGAAGCCACCGGCCACCACGATCTTGACCGGGATCAGACCCGTCTGCTCAGAGGGATTTGATTCCATCGAGAACCTTCTGTAGTAGGTCGGTGTACCCAGGACCCGACTCGTCCTCACCTATCGAGGAGGGAGGATGGATGATGGTGATGGCGCCCTGAGCGCGGAGATCATCGGCGAGCACCCTGATCACACCGATCGGGACATCGAGGAGTGCGGCCAGCTCGACCACGGCGGTCTCCTGTCGGCTGCGGGTGATGATCTCTGCAGACTCCCAACGGAATCGGCGTCGTCGACGCATCCCCTCCGGGGTCGCCGATATCAGTGCCTCCAGCGCGATCGCCGGGATGTCGGTGCCGGCGCGTCCCCCTGTCATCGTGTAGGGCCGGACGATGCGTCCCCCGACCCGGGTCTCGGGCGTGTCCGGCTTGCTCATTCCGCCTGGGTTATGAGTGCCTTGAGCTCCTGACGAACGTCGGGAGTGAGTGTGTCACCGACACGTTGGACGAAGATCGACATCTCGAATGCGATCGCCCCCATGTCGATGTCCTTCTCGGTGAGACAACATATCAACGACCCGTCCCGGATCCCCGTGACGAACAGCCACCCGTTCTGCATCTCGACGATCACGTTGGACACCGGGCCGGCACCGAATCGGCCTGCCGAGCCGTAGGCGAGGCCGATCATTCCCGAGGACACCGCGGCGAGACGCTCGGCGGTATCCCGGTCGACGGCCTCCGACTTGGCCAGGGCCAGCCCGTCGGAGGAAACCACGACAGCCTGCCTGATTCCCGG
This sequence comes from uncultured Acidimicrobiaceae bacterium, assembly GCA_964653975.1. Taxonomy (GTDB): domain Bacteria; phylum Actinomycetota; class Acidimicrobiia; order Spongiisociales; family ZC4RG35; genus JANQRA01. The sequence continues at coordinate 9,786 of CAZZIG010000017.1, read as the reverse complement.
CACGGTGTTGCACAGCCGCTCCAGCAGCCAGTTCAGATTCTCGGCCGGATTCGTCAATCGGATGCCTCCCGGTCGGAATCATCCCACATCCGGGCTTCGTCTGCGTCTGCGGAGTCGGCCGCCGACTTCCTCCCCCGGTCGTACTCCGAGAGAGCTGCCCTGATCTGTGATGCTCCCTCACCGGCAGACACCGCCCGATCTTCCTCGTCGTCGTCGCTGAAAGACAGACCCGGGGTTCGCACCGGGAGACCGCGGGCCGGCTCGTCGAGCCCGGGCTCGACCCATCGGGATTCGGTGAGGTCGATCACCTGCTCGGGTGGGTCGGACACGACGGCCTCGCGGCCTCGTTCCACATACTCCCGGGTCTCGGGGTCTGAGAACTCGACTTCGGGCTCGACGCGGGCTCGTTCCACGGCCAGCCGCTCCGTGTGGGCGGCGTCGAAGGGACGAGGACCCGGCTTCTCGTCGACCTCGAGATGGTCTCGACCGATGGTGATCCGGGCGCTGAGACCCGGGACACCCCTGATCAGCTCGACGGCCAGACCGTGACGATGAGCCAGCTTGGCCACGACGTACATCCCGAGGGTGGGCTCGACCGACAACCCGAGGGCGGGGGGTCGGGCCAGGATCCGGTTCATCTCGGCGATGCGGGCATCGGACATCCCCACACCGCGGTCAGACACGGTGAGCTGGTAGCCATCCATGTCGAACAGCCCCGTCACCCGGATCACCTCGGAAGGTGGCGAGAACTGGATGGCGTTCTCCAAGAGCTCGGCGACGAGATGGGTCACGTCCGAGACCGCCCCTCCGGAAAGTCGAGCCGGCTCCAGCGCGAGCACCTCGATCCGCTGGTATTCGTCGATCTCGCTGACGGCGGCGCGCACGACGTCAGACATGTCGGTGGCCTTGGCCCAGACCCGGGGAGACTCCGAGCCTGCCAGGACGAGCAGGCTCTCGGCGTTGCGTCTCATGCGGGTCGCGAGATGGTCGAGCTGGTAGAAACCCCCGAGCACGACCGGATCCTCCTCGCGCGACTCCAGCTCGTCGAGCAGAGCCAGCTGGCGGTCGACGAGAGTGCTGTTGCGTCGGGCCAGAGTGACGAAAATCGACGACACCCCGGCACGCATCGTCTCCATCTGTCGGGCACCCACTTCGACCAGAGAGTCGTGGAGCTCCGCGAAGGATCGGGCCAGATCGCCCAACTCGTCACCGGCCTCGGTGTCGAGAGGCAGGGGAACGATGGAGGAAGGGTCGCGTTCGGGGTTGCGCAACGCGTCGAGAAGATCGACGAGGTCCTTGTAGGCCACCCTTCTCGCCGCGGCCGAAACCTCACCGATCCGCGTCGCCAGCGATCTGCCGGCGCGGTGATAGACGTAGACCGTCCCGGCCGCCGTGGCGAGAACCACGACCCCGGCTGCGATTGCCAGGACATCCATCCACGACAGGCCGGAGCCATCGTTCGACAACAGGCTCCAGACCAGGAGAAGCCCTGCCACCAACGTGACCGTTGCCAGCGGCAGGACCATGAGGGCCAGCCGGGACGGGATGCTCCAATGCTTGCTCGCAGGTTCCGGGCGGATCTCGGCAGCCTCCCTCGGCTTCATCCGCCCGGACGTTACAAGGGGAGCTACTCAGGTCCTGGGAGCGTCGGCCCAAAATCCATCCGTGGGTCAGTCCTCATGGGAGACGCGGGTCGACCTCTGGTCACGTATTGTGACCGGCAACCACCGACAAGGAGATCCCGTGAAGCACCGCAGCCTCGTCTCGTTGATCGCTCTGGCCATGTTGGCCGGCTTGGTCCCCGCCACCGCTCTCGCCGCCAACGGCACCCAGCCCGACGACTTGTTCATCTCCGAATACGTCGAGGGCAGCTCCGTCAACAAAGCGGTGGAGTTGTTCAACGGCACCGGGTCCACCGTGGACCTCACCGGCTACACCATCGCGGTCTACTTCAACGGCGCCGCGACCACGACCACCGTGATCCCTCTCGGGGGAACCATTGCGTCTGGCGATGTCTTCGTCCTCGCTGACGACGGGGCCGATCCCGCGATCCTGGCCGAGACCGATCAGACCACCACGTCGAATCTCTGGAACGGCGACGACGTCATCGTCTTGAGGAGCGGTGACGACATCGTCGACGTGTTCGGCCAGATCGGTGTCGACCCCGGCAGCCAGTGGGGCAGCGGAACCACAGGTGCCGCGGACGCCACCCTCCGTCGGATGGCGTCCATCTGCACCGGGGACACCAACCCCGACGATGCCTTCGATCCGGCCGACGAGTGGGACGGGTTCCCCTCGGACACGTTCGACGGGCTCGGCGCACACAGCGTCGAATGCGATGGTGGTAGCGACCCCGGGGAACCGGGTGAGGTGACCGCCTTGCTCCTCCTGACCGAGTTGGTGGTCACGCCCACGGGAGCCGAGTTCATCGAGATCCACAACCCGGGGACCGAGGCGGTGGCCCTCTCCGACGTCTACGTGACCGATGCCACCTTCGCCGGGGGCGGCACGTACTACTACAACATCGTGACCGGCTCCAACGCGGGCGGAGGCGGTTTCGCCGACTTCCACGCCCGCTTCCCCGACGGGGCCTCCATCGAGGGAGGCGCCTATCAGACCATCGCCCTCGCCGGCTCCGGCGCATACGCCTCCGTGTACGGGGCCAACCCGGACTACGAGTTGTTCGAGGACGGCGAGACGCCCGACGACGTACCCGACATGCGTGAGGCGGTCAGCGGGTCGATCAACGACCAGGGAGGGCTGACCAACGACGGAGAGGTGGTCGTCCTCTACCACTGGGACGGCGCCACCGACTTGGTCACGGACCTCGACTACGCCCTCTGGGGGGACAAGGACGAGGCAGTCGACAAGACCGGTGTGAGCAGGGATGGGCCGGACGCCGACAGCGAGCCGACGTCCTACGCACCAGACACCCCGATCGCCGAACAGGATGTGATCGCAACGGGGTCGCATGCATCAGGTTCGAGTTTTCAGCGGATCGATCCCACCGAGGGCACCGAAACCACCAATGGCGGCAACGGATTCGGTGGCGCCGACGAGACATCCGAGAACTTATCGGTCACATGGACCACAGCATCGCCAACGCCGGGTGTCGCCCTCGGCGCGGAACCGCCACGCGAGTGCGACGTGAGCCCGCTCACCCTCATCTCCGAGGTCCAGGGCGAAGGCTCTGTGTCACCTCTGGCCGGTGACCCGCCGTTCGTCCCCGGGGAACCGGTCACCGTGCAGGCCGTGGTGACTCTGGTCTCCCCCAGTCTCGGCGGATTCTTCATCCAGGAGGAGCCCGGGGACGTCGACGACAACCCGGCCACTTCCGAGGGCGTGTTCGTCGCTGGCACAGCACCTGCCGCGACAGGCAGCACGGTCGAGGTGACCGGTGGGGTGTCCGAGGAGTTCCAACGCACCCAGATCAACGCGAATTTCGTCGTCGACTGCGAACGGGACCCGGTGACGATCGACCCGACGCCGCTGGTCTTGCCGGCCGACAGCGCCCAGCGCGAGACCTTGGAGGGCATGGTGGTCGAGACGGCCCAGGACCTATTCGTGTCGAGCCTGTTCACGGCCTACCAGTTCGGAGAGCTCGGTGTTGCCCTCGATGGTCCGCTGACCCAGCCGACGTCGGCATTCGCCCCTGATGACCCGAGGGCCCAGGAGCTCGCCGACGAGAACGCCGAGAGCCTGCTGTTCATCGACGACCGCGACGAGTTCGGATTCCAGAACGCCCCGTGGTTCCACGACGTGCGCCGCCGAGCGGGTGACGTGGTGGAGGCAGGGGCCGTCGGAGCGTTGAACTTCAGCTTTGGCGACTTCTTGCTCGAGCCGTTGGATGCGTTCCCCGAGATCGTCCAGATCGAGGAGCGGCCCCCAGCACCGCAGCTCGCAGGTGGTAACGACATCGGGGCCTTCAACGTCTTGAACTACTTCAACACGTTCGGAAACAGCGATGTGCTCCGCGGGGCGCGGAACCAGACCCAGTTCGACCTCCAGTCCGCCAAGATCGTCGAGGCGATCATCGAGTTGGACGCAGCGATTCTCGGTCTGATCGAGCTGGAGAACGACTACGAGGACCACTACGACGACGACCCGTCGACGCTGCCGTCGATCGAGACCCTCGTGGAGGAGCTGAACGCAAAAGCCGGGCCGGGCACCTACGACTGGATCGTGCCCGACGAGGACGACCTCACCACCGAGGGTCTCGGGGGTGGCGGCCTCGGTCCCGACGCTATCGCCCAGGGCATCATCTACCAGCCGGATCGTGTCAGCCCCGTAGGGGGACCCGCCACGTTCGACATCGACGCCGAGCTGACGGGAGAGAACCCCAACAAGAACCGCTGGCCGCTGGCCCAGAGCTTCGAGATCGATGGTCAGGTGGTGACTGTGGTGGTCAACCACTTCAAGTCGAAGGGGTCGCCGTGTACTGACGTCGGCGGGCCTGGCTTCGAGTTGGGTGAGGACGTGGAGACCTTCCTGACCGGAAACTGCAACATGACCCGTGAGTACGCGGCGCACCAGCTGATCGAGTGGATCGAGACCAAACCCACCGGGGTGAACAGCCCGGACACTTTCGTCGTCGGCGACCTGAACTCCTACGAGGAGGAAGGTCCTATAGAGATCTTCATCGACGCCGGCTACGAGGACGCGGTGCAGTCGCACGGCGACGACGCCTTCACCTTCAAGTTCGACGGCCGTTACGGCCGGCTCGACTACGTGATGGTGTCACCATCGGCCAAGCGGCTGCTCGAGGACGCCGCGGTGTGGCAGGCGAACTCGCCGGAACCGTACGGCTACCTCTACTTCAACGAGCCAGTCGAGACCCCGGATGACGCCACCCCGTACGCCTCCAGCGACCACGATCCGGTGGTCGTGTCCATCGACCCGCCGGGTCGGTCGGGCAGGGGGAGATAGGACAATTCAGTGCGGGTTTGTCACGACACGGCGGTGACAAACCCGCACAGAACGGTCGAACCGGGATTACCTCGCCTCGCTGGCCGTTGAAACTCGTATGACAGGACTACCCAGACTGGCGATCACCGGGTCCACCGGTGCCGTCGGAGGTCGCGTGGCCCGTCGTCTCGCGGCCGCCGGGATCCCGCAGAGATTGATTGTCCGGGACCCGGCGACGGCGCCCGAGCTCGAGGGGGCGGTCGCCGTGGGAGCATCCGACTACGGCGACTACGAGGAGATGCGCCATGCGTTGAACGGGGTGGAGACTCTGTTTCTGACTTCGTTCCGGGAGGCCGAAGACCGTCTCCAGCGACACCACCGTGCCGTCGACGCTGCTGTGGACGCAGGGGTGGAGCGTCTCGTGTACCTGTCGTTCCTGAAAGCGTCGGCCGACTCGACCTTCAAGTTGGGGCGCCAACACCACGCCACCGAGACGCACATCGAGTCGACCGGACTGGGCTACACCTTTCTCCGCTCCAGCCTCTACGCCGACTTCGTCCCCTACTTCACCGGAGAGGACGGGGTGATCCGTGCTCCTGCCGCGGACGGAGAGGTGAGCTGGATCAGCCGCGATGACATCGCCGACACGGTCGTGGCCGCGGTCCAGACCGACGAGTACGTGGGTCGAGCTCTGGAGAACACCGGTCCTGCGGCACTCGACTTCCACGAGACCGCGGAGATCCTGAGCCGTGTCACCGGAAGAGAGATCAGCTACGTCGAGGAGACCGAGAAGGAGGCGTGGGAGTCGCGGCAACCCACGGGGGCACCCGACTGGGAGATCGAAGGGTGGGTCAGCTCATATCTCGCCATCGCCAACGGTGAGCTCTCGACCGTGTCGGACACGGTGCAACGACTGACCGGCCATCCTCCGGTGGACCTGGAGACCTTCCTGGGGAACGACCCGGAGCTGTGGTCGCACCTCCGCGTCTGACAGCCCCGTCGTCGACGGGGCTGTCATCCACACTCGGTCTCTGGGTCTACTCGGCTATCAGCTGGCCCTCGATCTCGAGTACGACGTTCTTGGACACGAGCCAACCGCCGCCTTCGAGGGCGGCGTTCCAGGTCAGACCCCAGTCTTCGCGATTCATCTCGGCCCGAGCGCTGAAACCGATGCGCTGGTTGCCCCAGGGATCGGTGACCGTGCCCTCGTAGGTGGCCTCGAGCGTGATCGGGCGGGTGACGTCACGGATGGTGAGGTCGCCCGTGATCTCGAAGACGTCGTCATCCCGAACGATGTCGGTGGACACGAAGCTCAACTTCGGGTGATCGTCGACATCGAGAAAGTCGCCGGAGCGAAGGTGCTCGTCCCGGTCGGAGGCGCCGGTGTTGATGCTGGCGGCGTCGATGTTCACCTCGATCTTCGAATCGGTGAGGTCGTCGGCGATCTCAACCGTGCCTTCGAACTCGTCGAAGTGTCCCCTGACCTTGGTGACCATCAGGTGCTTGGCGGTGAACCCGATCTTGGTGTGTTGCTTCTCCAGCGCCCACGTCCCGGTCACGATGTCCGTGTTGGTCAATGTCTCGGTCGTCACGGTATCTCCTTTGTTTGCTCCGTGCTTACTTGCTATGTACAACCATTGATGTGTGCAAGTATTCCGGATAAGATGGAGACGTGACAGAAACCCCTCCGACCAGGGTGCGGGCATGGCGTTCCCTCATGCACGTGCACTCCGCGGTGACCAGCGCGATCGATCGCACCCTCAGAGAACAGTTGGGCCTGCCCGGCAGCTGGTACGAGGCGCTGGTCGAGATCGCACTCGCCGGGGGCACGATGCGGATGACACAGTTCGCTCGAGAGACGACCCTCACCCAGAGCGGGGCCACCCGATTCGTCGATCGTCTCGAGAGCGCAGGTCTCGTCGAACGGCGACCGGATCCGGCCGATCGCCGGGTCTATCAGCTGATCCTCACCGCCGAGGGCAAGACGATGCAACATGCCGCCGACCCTCACGTCCTCGCGGTCATCGATGAGATGTTCGGCACCCACCTCGACGATTACGAAGCCGCGGTCCTCCTCGGGCTCCTCGACCGGATGCGGTCCGGTGCGGAGACGTCCCTATTCTCAGAGATATGAGCTCAGAACACCAAGTGTCAGCAGATCAACAGACCTGGCGTGTGCTCGCCCACGCCTCGGCATTCATCCAATTGGTGGGGATCCCGTCGGTCGTGGGGCCCTTGGTGGTCTGGCTGATGCGGCGCGAGGACCCCGTGGTGGCGCCCCACGCCCGTGCCGCCCTCAACTTCCAGCTGTCCCTGTTGATCTATTTCGTGGTCGGTGGCTTCGTCGCCGTGCTCGCCCTGGTGACCATCATCGGGATCCTTCTCAGCGTGCTCATCGTGCTGCTGCTGGTCCTCCTGTTCCTCCTCGAGCTGGTGTTCGCCCTCCTCGCCACGATCGCGGCCTCCCGGGGAGAGCTGTACCGCTATCCGATGAGCCTGGAGTTGATCCAGGCCTGAGCTCGTAGGCTCAGGCCTCGGCGTGGGCCGTCTCAGGCTCCCAGCTTGACCACCATCGCCCAGAGGACCACCAATAGGACGGTCATCTCGATGGCGAAGGAACGGTTCGAGGATTGCAGGCCCGGCCCCGCGTCCTCACCATTCTCGATCGCCTCGAAGAGCCTCTTCTCGTTCTTCGAGGAGACCAGAGGCTGATACGCCGCGGAGAACACAAACGCCCCGATCCCAAAGAGGACGAAGGTGTCGGACCACCCCCAGGCGTCTTGGGTCCAGACGAGGGCAATGCCAGACAGCAGCGTGGTAGCCACGACCGGGCCGAAGAAGCGACCGCTCATCTCCGAGAGGGTATGCAACGCCCGACCCGAATCGTCGTTGCGGGCGAGGCTACCGTAGGTGAACCAGCCGTACAGGCCACCGCCGATCCATCCGGCGGCCCCCAGGATGTGCAACACCAACAAGAACTCGCGCATGTCCTCCCTCAGGTCGGCGACAAGATAGTCGCCGACGAGACTGCGCCACCGTCAGTCGCGGGTATTCATGTGGACGGCGAGGTCGACGACGACCGCGATGAAGTCTTCTCCATGACCGCCTGCCACCACATGAGCGACCTCGTGAAGGACCGTCCAAGCCCGGGCGGGGCTCTCGATGGTGACCCTCCGGGCCTGGGGGTCGTAGACGCCACCTATGCGGCCGTCGATCTCCTGGACGACCACCAACCCCACCGGCTCGACCCCGAGGTGGCCCGTGAGCTCGTCGGCGAGGGCGCGGGCTTCCTCCTCGGTGAGGAAGGTGTTGGCGAGCCGGCTCATGACGAGGTCGAGGCCGGCGGCCCGGACACCCTCCTGGACCACGCAGTAGTCGAACCCGCAAACGTCGAGACCGTTCTCTGCAGTGGTGTCGGTGAACACGACGTTGTAGAGCGGGACCGCGGCCAGGGCCAGGGCGGTGATGGCGGCGACGACGATCAGCAATGGCCTTCGCCACGCCGGCTCCGGCATTGGCTCTAGATCGTCCTCGTCGAGATCCCACTCCTCGAACAGGGACTCCTCCCGGTCGTCAGGTTCGATCACCCGCCGATGGTACGGCGGGCGGGGCACTCAACCAGACTCGGTCAGTGCTTGACCTCCAGCCCACCGAACAGCATCGTTGCGTCGATGCGGAGTGAGGGGGCGTCGCCGGCGAGACCATCCTTGCTGGTGGCGTTCTCGTAGCCACCGAAGATCGGGAAGCCGCGGATGTCCACCCGCCAACCCCGGGGCACCGTGATCTCGACGCCGCCAAAAGCCGTGAAGACGTCCAAGGCGGCGTCAGGGGCCAGCTCCGCATGACGTAGGTCCACCTCCGCCCCGCCGAAGATCGCCCCTATCCGACCCCCCTCGAAGTGCTTCGAGTCGGAAGCCAACGAGCTGCCCGAGAAGAGGTTGAAGCTGTTGATGATGGAGTCCGACGTGGTGGTCTTCGATCCGAGTCGGCCAAAGATCACGAGGAGCCCGATCACGATCAGCCCCACGGGAAGAAGGACACCGACGGTGTCGACCACACCTGTGGTCCGCAGCAGCACTGCTCCGCCTCCGAGAATGAGGATCACGGGGACCAGCCAATGTCGCGGGTTAGCAGCCAGCGCCAGGACCCCACCCACGACGATCACGACCGGCCACCACTGCCTGAATATCTCCCCGGCGTCGACCATGTCGAGATTGCCGACCAGGAGAACTGCCCCGACAGAGACGATGACGATCCCGAAGAAGGCTCGGGCCCAGTTCATGAGACTCCTCGTTTCTTGCCTGCGGTGGCGACGCTAGCCGGTCGACTCAGCGGGAGAGGTCGGGATCACTCTGACGTGCTCGAGAGCGGATGGTGAACACCGAGTCGCCGGACAGGACGCCACCACGGCCGAAGAGCCGGCCGAACTGCCAGTTGGAGAGTCCCAGCTCGGGACGGTTCATCGCGTATTGACCGTCCACCCAACGGGTGAACCCATTGCCCACGAACGGGGCGTCGATCATCTCGAAGAACCTGCGGTGCTCCTCCTCGTCACCGGAGATGAGACTGGCGGCGAACCGGGGGCTCTGAGTGTTGAACAACTCGACGGCGGTGTCCACGTCGGGCACGACCGTCAGAGTGACCTCGGGGCTGGACTCCCACTCCCACTCCACTCCGAGATCCGCCTCGCCGATGAGCTCGGCGCGGGGCTCCGTCACGGCTCCCCCGGCACGCACGATCGAGGCGGGCTCGTGCCAGCCCGGAGGGATCAGATGCGCGACGTTCTCGGTGTTATGCAACTTCGAGGTGGCTCCCCGTCTCTCCCCGGCCTCGTGGAGTGCCTCGAGGAAGACCGGCACCAGGTCGACGGTGCGGGCCGCG